>NZ_DAISLS010000017.1:0-90546 GCF_036820405.1 Oryzomicrobium sp. | reverse complement strand
GCACTGTCGACGTGGGCCTGGGCGGCGGTGAAGGGGGCTTTGGCGTTCATGGGGATCAAAATTCTCGGCGTCGGGGTGGGGGCGGAGGCCGCTCGGCCTCCGGCGCCGGCCGCCCTGCGCAAAGCAGCAACGGCCGGCGCCGGGGCGGCGTCTAGCGCGCCGGCGGAGCGTCGGGAATGCGCAGCACGTGCAGCAGGTTGGTGCTGCCGGCCCGTCCGGAGGGTAGGCCGGCGATCACCACCAGGTCGTCGCCGGGGCCGGCCAGGCCGAAGCGCACGGCGGCGGCGGCAGCGTCGTCCACCATAGCCTCGAGGTTGGCGGCCTCTTCGAAGGGCACCGGATGGACGCCCCAGACCAGGGCCAGCCGGCGGGCCACCGCCAGCTTGGGGGTGAGGGCCAGGATCGGCGTGGCGGGCCGCTCGCGGCTGGCCCGCAGGCAGCTGAAGCCGCTGACGGTGTAGGCCACGGTGGCCGCCGGGGCCAGCAGCCCGGCGATGCGCCGCAGGGCGCAGCAGATGGCGTCCGGCGTGGTGGCGGCGGCCGGGGTGTGGCTGGCCTCCAGGCCGATGCGCCAGGCCGGGTCCTGCTCCACCTCGGCGATGATGCGGTCCATGATGCCCACCGCCTCCACCGGGTACTGGCCCGAGGCGGATTCGGCCGAGAGCATCACGGCGTCGGCCCCTTCGTAGATGGCCGTGGCCACGTCCGAGGCCTCGGCCCGGGTGGGCACCGGGGCGGTGATCATGGATTCGAGCATCTGGGTAGCCACCACCACCGGCTTGCCGGCGGCCCGGGCCGCCTCGACGATGCGCCGTTGCAGCACCGGCACCCGCTGGGGCGGCAGCTCCACCCCCAGGTCGCCCCGGGCGACCATAATCCCGTCGGCCCGGGCGACGATCTCGTCCAGGTGCTCGATGGCCGAGGGCTTTTCCAGCTTGGCCATGATCCAGGCCCGCTCGCCCACCAGGCGGCGGGCCTCGGCGATGTCCTCGGGGCGCTGCACGAAGGACAGGGCCACCCAGTCCACCCCCAGCTCCAGGCCGAAGGCCAGGTCGTCCCGGTCCTTTTCGGTCAGGGGCGAGATGGGCAGCACCACGCCCGGCACGTTCACCCCCTTGCGGTCGGACAGCACGCCCCCCACCAGCACCGTGGTCTCGGCGTGGTCCGGGCCGAAGCGCTCCACCCGCAGGCGCAGCTTGCCGTCGTCGAGCAACAGCTCGGTACCGGCTTCCAGGGCGGCGAAGATTTCCTTGTGGGGCAGGCAGACCCGGCCGGCGTCGCCCTCGGCCGGGTCCAGGTCGAGGCGGAAGGCGGCTCCGGCCGCCAGGACGGCCTTGCCGCCGGCGAAACGGCCGACCCGCAGCTTGGGCCCTTGCAAGTCCATCAGCACGCCGATGGGGCGCCCCACGTCCCGCTCCACGTCGCGGATCAGGCGGTAGCGCTCGGCGTGGTCGGCGTGGCTGCCGTGGCTGAAGTTGAGGCGGAAGACGTCGGCCCCGGCGTCCACCAGGGCGCGGATGCGCTCCCGGCTGGAACTGGCCGGCCCCAGGGTGGCGAGGATGCGCGAGCGGCGATGGCGTCTCATGCGCATTCTCCCGCCAGGGCGGCGACCCCAGCCCGGGCCACCTGGGCGTCTTCCCCGGCCTTGACGCCGGAGACGCCCACGGCGCCGACGATGGCGCCGCCGGCCACGATCGGCTCGCCCCCTTCCAGGGGCACCACCGGCATGGCCAGGGCGGCGAAGCGGCCATTGTTGACCATGTCCTCGTACGCCTTGCTGGGCTTGCCGCTCATGATGCAGGTGCGGGCTTTTTCCGGGGCCACGACGGCGCTCATCGGGGGGGCACCGTCCATGCGCTGCAACCACAGGGCGTGGCCGCCGCCGTCGCACACGGCGATGCTCACCGCCCAGCCGTTGGCCAGGGCTTCGCTTTCGGCGGCGGCGGCGATGCGCCGGGCGTCGTCCAGGGTCAGGGCCTTGATCGTTTTCATTTGCTGTCTCCTCTTTCGCTCTCGCGGTGGTCCCGGCGCCCCTGGTATTCAGGTGATCAGGATGGCGCGGAAATCGTTGACGTTGGTCATGGTCGGGCCGGTCACCAGGGAATCCCCCAGGGCCTCGAAGAAGCCGTGGCCGTCGTTGTCGTCGAGCCGGTCCCGGGGGCGGATGCCCCGTTCCCAGGCCCGCTTCAGGGTGCAGGGGGTGGCGAAGGCACCGGCGATTTCCTCCTGGCCGTCCACCCCGTCCGTATCCCCGGCCACGGCGTGGATGCCCGGAGCGCCGTCCAGGGCCACCGCCAGGGCGAGCAGGAATTCGACGTTGCGCCCTCCCCTGCCCTTGCCGCGCACCGTCACCGTGGTCTCGCCGCCGGACAGCAGCACGCAGGGAGCCGGCAGCGGCTGGCCGTGGCGGTGCACCTGGAGGGCGATGCCGGCCAGGACCTTGCCCACGTCCCGGGCCTCGCCCTCGATGCTGTCGCCCAACACCAAGGGCGTCACCCCGGCGTCCCGGGCCACGGCGGCGGCGGCTTCCAGGGCCATCTGGGGCGTGGCCACCAGGCGGGTGGTCACCCCGGCCAGGCGAGCGTCGCCAGGCTTGACCGTCTCGCCGGCACCGCTTTCGAGCAGGCGGCGGGCACCCTCGGGCAGGTCGAGGCCGTAGCGGCGCACGATTTCCAGGGCGTCGGCGCAGGTGGTGGGATCGGCCACGGTGGGGCCGGAAGCGATGTCCATCGGGTTGTCCCCCGGAACGTCGGAAATGAGCAGGTTCACCACCCGGGCCGGGTGGCAGGCGGCGGCCAGGCGCCCGCCCTTGATGGCGGACAGGTGGCGGCGCACGCAGTTCATTTCGGCGATGGTGGCGCCGGAGGCCAGCAGGGCCCGGTTGATGGCCTGCTTGTCCGCCAGGGTCACCCCGTCGCCGGGCAGGGGCAGCAGGGCCGAGCCGCCGCCGGAAACGAGGCAGATCACCAGGTCGTCGGCGCTCAAGCCCCGCACCAGCTCCAGCAGGCGCGCGGCGGCGGCCTGGCCGGCGGCGTCGGGCACCGGATGGGCGGCCTCGACGATCTCGATGCGCTCGCAGGGCACGGCGTAACCGTAGCGGGTCACCACCAGGCCCGACAGGGGGCCGGGCCAGTGCCGCTCCAGGGCCTGGGCCATGGCCGCCGAGGCCTTGCCGGCGCCGATCACCAGGGTGCGGCCCCGGGGCGGCTCGGGCAGGTGGGGGGGAATGCAATGCTCGGGCTGGGCCGCGTTCACCGCGGCGGCGAACATGCGGCCGAGCAGTTCGCGGGGTGCCAGGGAAGCAAGGGGAGCGGAGGTCATGGTCGTATCCCGTTCTGTCGTTGTGCTGGCCCGGGCCTCAGCGCTCGCCCAGGTCGGTGAAGCGAATCCACTGGGCCCCCTTCCACAGCACGGTGCGGCCCATGTCCATGAGCTTGTCGGCGCCTTCCACCACCGTCAGGAAGTGGTTGCCGGCGAGCTGGCCCACCTTGCTGGCAAAGCGGCTGCTGCCGTAAGCGAACAGGATCTCGGTTTCCGACAGGCCGCCCGGGTGCAGCAGCACGTCGCCCCGGGAGGGGTGGCTGGTGTGGTTTTCGTAGTCCAGACCAGTCTGGAAGTCGCCCAGGGGCACCCAGACCGCCTCACCGCTCCAGCGGGAATGGATGGCCTGGTTGGAGAAGGGCAGCATCTCCAGGAAAGCGGCGCAGGTGCGCGGGGCGGCCTCTTCTTCGAGGCGGGCGATGAAACGGTGGGTGCCGACATCGATGGCGAGATGACGCATGGGGGTCCTCGGAATGGGGGCCGGACCGGGCTGCGACGGCGTCCCGGCCGGCGGGCTCGTGGGCAATGGCAAACGGTGAAGCGGTCCCGGCGCGGCGCGCGGCGGCGCCGGAACCGCCCTGGCGGCGGGGCCTAGCGCCCGCTGCCGATCTCGAAGTTGGCCATCTTCTCCAGGGCCCGCACCATGGCAGAGTGGTCCCAGCCTGAGCCGCCGTGGGCAGCGCAGGCGTTGAACAGCTCCTGGGCGGTGGCCGTGTTGGGCAGGGAGACGCCCAGCTGGCGGCCGGTGGTCAGGGCCAGGTTGAGGTCCTTCTGGTGCAGCTCGATGCGGAAACCCGGATCGAAGGTGCGCTTGACCATGCGCTCGCCGTGCACTTCGAGGATGCGCGAGTTGGCGAAGCCCCCCATCAGGGCCTGGCGCACCTTGGCCGGGTCGGCGCCGGCCTTGGCGGCGAGCAGCAGGGCCTCGCCCACCGCCTCGATGGTCAGGGCGACGATGATCTGGTTGGCTACCTTGGTGATCTGGCCGTCGCCGTTGCCCCCCACCAGGGTGATGTTCTTGCCCATCAGCTCGAACAGGGGCTTGACCTTGGCGAAGGCGGCTTCCGGGCCGCCCACCATGATGGTCAGGGAGGCGGCCTTGGCCCCCACCTCGCCGCCGGACACCGGGGCGTCCAGGTAGTCGCAGCCCAGGGCGTTGATGCGCTTGGCGAAGTCCTTGGTGGCCACCGGGGAGATGGAGCTCATGTCCACCACGATCTTGCCCGGCGCCAGGCCGGCGGCGACCCCGGTGGGGTTGAACAGGGCGTCCTCCACGTGGGGGGTGTCGGGCACCATGGTGATGATCACCTCGGCGTTGCGCGCCACCTCGGCGCCACTGGCGCAGGGCTGGGCGCCCTGGTCGAGGAGGAATTGGGGCGTCTCGCCGTGGGTGTAGGTGAAGACGGCGTGGCCGCCGCCGATGAGGTGGCCGGCCATGGGGGCGCCCATGATGCCGAGGCCGATGAAGCCGATTTTTGCCATGTCGTTGTCTCCTTCGGTGTGATGAATGGTGCCGTGCGCCGTTCAGCCGGCTTGGCCGGTCAGGGCGGCAATCCAGCCCAGGCCCTCGCGGGTGCCGGCGGCGGGCTTGTACTCGCAGCCGATCCAGCCGGCGTAGCCCAGGCCGTCGATGTGGCGGAACAGCCAGGGGTAGTTGATCTCGCCGCTGCCCGGCTCGTGGCGGCCCGGGTTGTCGGCGAGCTGGATGTGGGCAATGCGCGGCAGGTGGCGGGCGATGGTGTTGGCCAGTTCGCCCTCCATGCGCTGGGCGTGGTAGATGTCGTACTGGAGGAACAGGTTGTCCGAGCCCACCTCGTCGATGATGGCCAGGGCCTGGTCGGTGCGGCTGAGGAAGAAGCCCGGGATGTCGTAGGTGTTGATCGGCTCGATCAGGAGGCGGATGCCCGCCTCCTTGAGCTGGCCGGCGGCAAAGCGCAGGTTGTCCACGAAGGTGCGGCGCGCCGTGTTCTGGCAAGCCCCGGCGGGGACGATGCCGGCCAGGCAGTTGACCTGGGCGCAGCCCAGGGCCCGGGCGTACTCGATGGCGCGCCCCACCCCATCCTGGAACTCGCCGACCCGCTCGGGCAGGCAGGCGATGCCCCGCTCGCCGCCGGCCCAGTCCCCGGCCGGCAGGTTGTGCAGCACCTGGACCAGGCCGTGGCGCGCCAGCCGCTCGGCCAGTTCCTCCTTGGCGAAGTCGTAGGGGAAGAGGTACTCGACCCCCTTGAATCCGGCCTGGGCGGCGGCCTGGAAGCGGTCGAGGAAAGGCACCTCGTTGAACAGCATGGTCAGGTTGGCAGCGAACTTGGGCATCTCTGGTGTCTCCTGGTGGGGCCGGGGTCAGTCGAGCAGGGCGATGGCGGTGGGCGCATCGTCCCGGGACTCGGCCAGGTCCTCGAACTCGTTGATGGCGTTGATCTCGGTGCCCATGGCGATGTTGGTCACCCGCTCCAGGATGATCTCCACCACCACCGGCACCCGGTATTCCTCCATCCAGGCGCGGGCCTGGGCGAAAGCGGGCTGGATGTCCTCGGCGCGGCGCACCCGGACGGCCTTGCAGCCCAGGCCTTCCACCACCGCCACGTGGTCCACCCCGTAGCCCTCGGTTTCCGGGGCGTTGATGTTCTCGAAGGCGAGCTGCACGCAATAGTCCATGTCGAAACCGCGCTGGGACTGGCGAATCAGGCCCAGGTAGGCGTTGTTCACCACCACGTGCAGGTAGGGCAGCTTGAACTGGGCGCCCACCGCCAGCTCTTCGATCATGAACTGGAAGTCGTAGTCGCCGGAGATGGCCACCACCTTGCGCTGCGGGTCGGCGGCGCACACGCCCAGGGCCGCCGGCACGGTCCAGCCCAGGGGGCCGGCCTGGCCGCAGTTGATCCAGTGGCGCGGCTGGTAGACATGCAGGAACTGGGCAGCGGCGATCTGGGACAGGCCGATGGTACTGACGTAGCAGGTGTCCTTGCCGAAGGCCAGGTTCATTTCTTCATAGACCCGCTGGGGCTTGAGCGGCGTGGCCTCGAAGTGGGTCTTGCGTTGCAGGGTGCGCTTGCGCTCCTGGCACTCGGCGGCCCAGGCCTTGCGGCAGCGCAGGGTGCCGGCGGCCTTCATTTCCCGGGCCACTTCCAGGAGCCGGTCCAGGGCCGCCCCGGCGTCGGAGACGATGCCGTAGTCCGGGCCGAAGACGCGGCCGATCTGGGTCGGCTCGATGTCGATGTGCACGAACTTGCGCCCCTCGGTATAGACCTCCACCGAGCCGGTATGGCGGTTGGCCCAGCGGTTGCCGATGCCCAGCACGAAGTCGGCGGCGAGCATGGTGGCGTTGCCGTAGCGGTGCGAGGTCTGCAAGCCGACCATGCCGGCCATCAACGGGTGGTCGTCGGGGATGGTGCCCCAGCCCATCAGGGTGGGGATCACCGGCACCCCGGTGAGCTCGGCGAATTCCTGCAAGCGGGCGGCGGCGTCGGCATTGATCACGCCGCCGCCGGAAACGATCAGGGGCCGCTCGGCGGCGTTGAGCATGGCCAACGCCTTCTCGGCCTGGGCCCGGGTGGCGGCGGGCTTGTAGACCGGCAGGGGCTCGTAGGTGTCGGGGTCGAACTCGATCTCCGCCATCTGCACGTCGAAGGGCAGGTCGATCAGCACCGGACCGGGGCGGCCCGAGCGCATCAGGTGGAAGGCCTGCTGGAAGACCCGGGGCACCAGGGCCGGCTCGCGCACCGTCACCGCCCACTTGGTGACCGGCTTGGCGATGGATTCGATGTCCACCGCCTGGAAGTCTTCCTTGTATAACCGGGCCCGGGGGGCCTGGCCAGTAATACATAGAATAGGTATCGAATCTGCCGATGCGGAATACAACCCGGTGATCATGTCGGTGCCCGCCGGACCCGAAGTGCCGATGCACACGCCGATGTTGCCGGCCCGGGTTCGGGTGTAGCCCTCGGCCATGTGCGCGGCGCCCTCGACGTGGCGGGCGAGCACGTGACTGAAACCGCCATTCTTGCGCATCGCAGAATACAAGGGGTTGATCGCCGCACCGGGAACGCCGAACACGGTGCCCACGCCCTCTTTCTTCATCACCGCCGCGGCGGCGTCCACTGCTCTCATACGTGCCATTGTCTTCTCCATTGCCATGCGTTAATCAGGTCGATGGGACCAGAATAAAGAGAACGGGCGGGCTGTTGAATTGCTGCTACCATTGCTTCTGTAGATACTTGGAGTACCGAATGGACCGCTATACCGAAATCCGCAGCTTCGCCCTGGTGGCCGAAAAGGGCAGCTTCGCCGCCGCCGCCCTGGCGGAGAACGTGACCCCGGTGGTGATGGGGCGCCGCCTGGACGCCCTGGAGGCTCGCCTGGGGGTGCGGCTGATGCATCGTTCCACCCGGGGCCTGACCCTCACCGCCCTGGGGGAGCAGTTCCTCGACCAGTGCCGTCAATTGCTGCGCGACTTCGACGCCGCCGAGAGCAGCATCAGCGCCGGCCGCGACGTGGTGCGCGGCCATCTGGTGGTGTCGGCTCCGGCGGCCTTCGGGCGGCGCCACGTGGCGCCCCACGCCCCCGCCTTCAAGGCGCGCTACGAGGCCCTCAAACTGTCCTTCAACTTCACCGACAGCGTGGTAGACCTGGTGCGCGAGGGCTACGACATGGCCATCCGCATCGGCGAGGTGACCGACCCGAACTACGTGGCGGTGCCTCTCTTCCCCAACCGCCGGGTGGTGTGCGGCACCCCGGCCTATTTCGCCCGCCATGGCGTGCCGCAAACCCCGGACGACCTGGCCGGGCACAACTGCCTGGCCTTCAACCTGCAAGGGGGGCAGCAGCGCGGCTGGAGCTTCGCCCGGGACGGCCGGTTGATCGCCGTGCGGGTAGACGGCGACCTGGCCTGCAACGACGGGGAATTGCTGTTCAACTGGGTCAAGCAGGGCCTGGGCATCGGCTGGCGCTCCACCTGGGAGATCCAGGCCGAACTGAAGCGCGGCGAGCTGGTGACGGTGCTCGACGAGTTCGCCGTGCCCGGCTACCCGATCCAGGCCGTCTATCCGCAGCAGCGCTACCTGCCGGCCAAGGTGCGCCACTTCATCGACTACCTGAAGGGCATCTACAACTCCCCCGGCTACTGGGAAGGGGAACGGGGCTAGGCGCCCCGGCGGCACGGAACGGGCGGCGCGTTTCATGGCTGGGGAATGGCGCCGGTGAGGAGCAGGTAGCCCGGTATCCAGCCGGTGGTCACCCCCTCGGCAATGGCCAGCCAGGCCGCCGTACGGGCCAGGGGCCGGCCCCGGGCGAGCACCAGGAAGAACACCCACCACAGGACGGCCCAGGCCGCCCAGGAAAGGCCCGACCAGAGCTGCCACGGGGTGGCGGCGCCCGCCAAGGTCTCGGCCGCCACCGCCACTGCGGTGAGGGCCACGAACAGGCTGAACCAGCCCAGGCCCCGGCCGTCGGCGCCGCTGTAGCGGTTGTAGGCCACCCACAGGTAGGTGAAGGCGAACAGCAGCGAGAGAGCCGCCGCCTTCACCGAGGCCGGGTCGGCGTCGGGGCCGAAGGCCAGGCGCAGGGCCACCGCCAGGCTGACCCCACCGACGAGCACGTTGATCGCCCCGATCTCCCGGTCGTCGATGCGGCCCAGCATCCACAGCCCGTTGAGGATCAGCACGGCCCCCACGTAGAGCAGCACGAGGCCCTGGTACATGCCGCCCCCCCCTACGCCCGGGCCAGGGCCGCGCTGCCGGCGAAGCGGGCGGCGGTGCCGAGCTGGCGCTCGATGGCGAGCAGCCGGTTGTACTTTTCCACCCGGTCCGAACGGCTCGCCGATCCGGTCTTGATCTGGCCGCAGGCGCTGGCCACCGCCAGGTCGGCGATGGTGGTGTCGCCGGTTTCGCCGGAGCGGTGGGAGACGATGGCGGCGTAGCCGTGGCGGCGCGCCAGCTCCATGGCCGCCACGGTTTCGCTCAGGGTGCCGATCTGGTTGGGCTTGATCAGGATGGCGTTGGCCGCCCCCTGGGCCACGCCTTCGGCCAGGGTCGCGGCGTCGGTGACGAACAGGTCGTCCCCCACCAGCTGGACCCGGCCGCCGAGGCGCTCGGTGAGAAGCTTCCAGCCCGCCCAGTCGTCCTCGGCCATGCCGTCCTCGATGCTGACGATGGGGTAGTCGGCCGCCAGGGCTTCCAGGTAGGCGGCAAAGCCGGCGGCGCCCAGGTCCAGCCCCTCGCCTTGCAGGACGTAGCGCCCGCCCCGGTAGAACTCGGACGAGGCGCAATCCAGGGCCAGGGCCACTTCCGTCCCCGGCGCGTAGCCCGCCTTCTCGATGGCCTCGACGATCAGGTCCAGGGCGTGGCGGGTACCGAGCACGTTGGGGGCGAAGCCGCCCTCGTCGCCCACGGCGGTGGAAAAGCCCTGGGCGTCGAGCAGCCCGCGCAGGGCGTGGAACACCCCGGCCCCGGCGCGCAGGGCGTCGGAAAAGCGTTCGAAGCCGTGGGGCACGATCATGCATTCCTGGATGTCCAGGCTGTTGTTGGCGTGGGCCCCGCCGTTGAGGACGTTCATCAGGGGCACCGGCAGCACGGGCGCCCGGCCCTCCGCCGCCAGGCTGCGGTAGAGGGGCAGCCCCCGGTCCGCCGCCGCCGCGTGGGCGCAGGCCAGGGACACGGCCAGCAAAGCGTTGGCGCCCAGGCGCGACTTGCCCGGGCTGCCGTCCAGGTCGACCAGGAGGCGGTCGATCTCGTCCTGGCGGCTCGCGTCCCGGCCGCGCAGGGCCTCGGCGATGGGGCCTTCGACGTGGGCCAGGGCGCGCAGCACGCCCTTGCCGCCGTAGCGGGCCGGGTCGCCGTCGCGCAGTTCCAGGGCCTCCCGGGCGCCGGTGGAGGCGCCGGAGGGCACGGCGGCCCGGCCCCGGGCGCCGGAGCGCAGGGTGACGGTGGCCGCCAGGGTGGGATTGCCGCGGGAATCGAGAATTTCCAGGGCCTCGATGTGGGTGATTTCGTGCATGGTGGTATCAGGTATTAGGTGTCAGCCGCAATGAAAGGCGGGCGGCGGCGCGGACCGGGTCCGCGCCGCCGCCCCGGAGGGACGGGTCGGTTACGGGGCGTCCCGGATCAGAAGTGCCACTCGGCCTGGAAGGTCGGGGCATTGGTGTCGATGCCCGGCTTGGTGACGCCGTTGGCGTAAGCGTGGTTGCCGAACTTGTTGCGCCACAGCTCGTAGCCCACCCCCATCAGGAAGGTGTTCTTCTTGCCGCCGGTCAGCTGGCCCACGTCCACCATCAGGGAGGTACGCATCAGGGTCTCGGGCTTGGTTTCCACGTTGGCGTAGTCCCGGCCCTTGGCGGTCAGGTAGTTGATGAAGCCCTGGAACTTGAGGGGCAGCGGGCCGGCCTGGAAGGGGATGCCCCAGGCGGCACTGAGCATCAGCTGGGGATCGAAGACGATGTCGCTCTTGGGACAGGCCGGGGCGCCCAGGCCGCAGTGGTTCCATTCCCGGGCCGCCAGCACGCTCACGTCCAGGTAGCCGGGCACGTCGAAGCGCAGGGTGGGGCCGGCCACCAGCAGGCGCTTTTGCGGGGCGAAGGCGGTGTTCTTGGAATTGAGGTCGAAGCCGGCGGTGAAGCCCACGTCCTTCACCGGGCCGAAGGACAGGTTCTTGTCGAGCACCTTGCCGAAGGACAGCAGGTGGCGGTAGGTGGCGTAGAACTCGGTGGCGCCGCTGGAGCCGCCGTTGGCCGGGTCCTTGCTGTCGGACTTGAGGATGTCCAGGTTGAAGAAGTTCTGCCCCAGGGAATAGCCGCTGGCGTGGGTGAACTGGATGACGTTCTTGGTGATGTCGTTGCGGTTGGTCGGCTCGGTGAAGGCGGTGCCGTAGCGGTAGCCGATGTAGGTGTCGCTCCAGCTCTGGGCCTGGGCGGTGGCGGCGGACAGGGCCAGGCCGGCGGCGGACAGGGCGAAAACGGCGGCGGCGGAGGTGGTTTTCATGGGTGTCGTCTCGAAATCGTGGTCGTGAGTCACGGGCGGCCGAAGCCAGCGCCGGGCGCGGACGCGCCCCGGCGATGCCGGAAAGACTCGGGAGTGTTCGGGGAGGGGTTGGCCAGGCCGTGGCGGTCACGGCCTGGCGGGTGCAGCGTGGAGCGGCTTAGTGGGCGGTCGCCTGGTGGGCGCCGACTTCGCCGATGCAGTCGGCCTGCTTGCGGCCGGTGCCGTTGAAGAACAGGTTGAGCAGCACCGCCGAGAGGGCGGCGAGCAGGATGCCGCTATGGAGCAGGGGCGCCAGAGCCTTGGGCATCTGTTCGAAGAGGTGGTCGGCCACCACCGGGATCATGCCGAAGCCCAGGCTGATGGCGACGATGTAGGAGTTATAGCGGTTGCTGCCCAGGTTGGCCGACATGAGGATCTTGATGCCGGTGGAGGCGACCATGCCGAACATCACGATCCCGGCGCCGCCCAGCACGTACTGGGGCACCGAGGCCACCACGAAGGCCATCTTGGGGAAGAGTCCCAGGGCGATCAGCATGGCGCCCCCCACCACGCACACCCAGCGGCTCTTGACGCCGGTGACGCTGACCAGGCCGACGTTCTGAGAGAAGGAGGTATGGGGGAAGGTGTTGAGGATGCCCCCCACCAGGGTGCCCAGGCCGTCGGTGCGCAGCCCCCGCACCAGGTCCTCCCGGGTCAGCTTGCGCCCGGTGATCTCGCCGATCGCCAGGAACATGCCCAGGGATTCGACCATCACCACCATCATGATCAGGCAGAGCACGGTGGAGGCCCCCAGGTCGAAGGTGGGCATGCCGAACTCGAAGGGGGTGATCACGGCGAACCAGCTGGCCTGGTCAAGGCCCGAGAAATTGATGCGGCCCATCCCCAGGGAGACGAAGAAGCCCACCACCAGGCCCACCAGTACGGCCACGTTGGCGACGAAGCCCTTGCCGTACTTGGAGATGAGCAGGATCACCACCAGCACCAGCAGGGCGATGCCCAGGTTCTCCGGGGAGCCGTAGCTGGGGTTGGGCACCATCAGGCCGGTGGCCGGATTCTTGATCATGGGCTGGCCGCCACCGACCCAGTTGACCCCGACCCGCATCAGGGAAACGCCGATGACGGTGATGATGGTCCCGGTGACCACCGGCGGAAACAGCCCCATCAGCCGGCTGAACATCGGGGCGATGAGGATGCTGAACAGGCCGGCGACGATGCTGGCGCCGAAAATGCCGGTAATGCCCAAGCTGGGGTCGGTGCCGATGACGATCATCGGCGTCACCGCGGCGAAGGTCACCCCCATCATCACCGGCAGGCGGATGCCGAACATGCCGGCGCCGAGGGATTGGATCAGGGTGATCAGGCCGCTGCACAGCAGGTCGGCGTTGATCAGCAGGGTGATCTGCTCCTTGGGCATCTTGAGGGCGGCCCCGATGATCAGGGGCACGGCCACCGCCCCCGCGTACATCACCATCACATGCTGCAATCCCAGCGTGGCCAGGCGGCCGGCGGGCAGGCGCTCGTCGACCGCATCCGGCTGTTGCGGAACGGTTTCCGTGACACAGTTGGACATCGTTGTCTCCATCCAGTAGTTATGAGTTGATGCGTCTCTGCGGACGTCGTTGACTGCAAACCTAGTTTAGGGATCGGCTGCCGCGCCGAAACGGGGTAGCCCTGATACGTCACATAAGGAAATTCATATAGTCCTAGCCCCCTGTTTTCACGGACAAAAAAAGCCCGCGCCTGCCGCGGCGGCAACGCCGTGCGGACAGGACGCGGGAACAAGGGAGGTAGAAGCGGAAAAAGCGGGAAAAAACAAGGACGGGCGGCGCCGGCAGGGCCGCCCCGATGCCAGGGGAAAATGCGGCGGGCGCCCCGCTCGGCCGCCCCGCCCTCCCCTGCGGGAAATCAGGCCGGCCGATCGGACCACAGCACGCCGCCGGTGGCCCAGTTGTCGCGGCGCACGTCGATCAGCACGATGTCCACCGCCCCGGGGTCGCAGCCCAGGACCCGGCAGGTCTCCCGGGTCAGGGCGCTCACCAGTTCGCGTTTTTGCTCGGGGCTGCGCCCCTCGAAGAGTTCGATGTGCAGCGTGGGCATGACAATCTCCAGTCAGGGTGGCGCCGGCTCCGGAAGGGAAATGCCGGCGCCGGAACGTTCAGCGGGCAAAGCCCGGGTCTTCCCGCAGTAAGCCGCGCAGCAGGGCCGGCCATTCCAGGGCGCCCTCGGGCTCGCTGTCGGCGGTGAGCTGGGCGTGGCTGCGTTCGAGCACCTCGGCGGGCGGCACATGCAGGCCCCCTCCGCCCTGGGCGGCGGCCAGGGCCGCCAACTGGATGGCGCAGGCCTTCTCCAGGGTGTGCATCAGCACGTAGGCTTCGGCCACGGTGCGCCCGCAGGTCAGGGTGCCGTGGTTGCGCAGGATCATGGCCCGGTGATCGCCCAGTTCCGCCACCAGCTGGGCCTGCTCCTGGGCCCCCAGGGCCAGGCCCTGGTAGTCGTGGTAGGCGATGTCGTGCCAGAAGCGCAAAGCGTGCTGGGACAGGGGCAGCAGCCCCTCGGCCAGGGCCGAGACGGCGATGCCGGCGGTGGTGTGCAGGTGGATGACGCAGTGGGCGTCGGACCGGGCCCGATGCACCGCCCCGTGGATGGCGAAGCCGCTGGGGTTGGCGCGGCGGCCGGTGCCGTCGATCACCTGCCCCCGGGTATCCACCACCAGAAGATTGGAGGCGCTGATTTCGGCGAAGGCCAGGCCGAAGGGGTTGATCAGGAAGGCATCGTCCCGCCCCGGCAGGCGCAGGGAGACGTGGGTGTAGATCAGGTCGTCCCAGCCATGCCGGCCGGCCAGGCGGTAGCAGGCCGCCAAATCCACCCGGGCCCGCCATTCGGCCTCGCCGATGTGGGCCGGGCGGGCGGCGTAGGCCGGGGCCGTGCCGTCGTCCGGGCGGGCCGCGTCATCCATGGCGTTTCTCCTAGGGGGCGGGAATCCACCCGGGAATTTCGAGGCTGACTTCGTCGCAGTTGTTCCCCGGGCCGCTGCGGTCGATGACCAGGAAATCGGACACCGCGTCGAGGGCCAGCAGAGGGTGGTGCCAGACCCCGGGGGCGTAGTTCACCCCCTGGTCGCCCCGGGCGAGGAAGACCCGCAGGTCCTCCACCCGGGGGGAGTTTCCGGCCGGGGCCACCACCACCAGGTAGGACCAGTCGGCCATGGGGACGAAGGCCTGGCTGCCCAGGGGGTGGCGCTCCATCATCTCCACCTTGAAGGGGAGCTGGCGGGGCTGGCCGCGGAAGATCGAGACGATCACCCGCCCGTCGGGCCCGGGTTCGACGGCGGCCAAGTCGTGGTAGCGCTCGGTGTTGCCGGCGTTGATGGTGAAGTGACGCACCGCGTCGCTGGCTTCGATGACGTCGCCGAAGGGGGCGAAGCCTTCCCGGGTCAGCGGTTCGGGCACCAGGGTGATCGTCGTCATGGCTGCAACTCCTGGATTACTTGGCCACCTTGCCCCACAGGCGTAGGCGCGAGACGCCGCCGTCGGGGAAGATGTTGAAGCGCACGTGGGTCACCGGCCCCAGGGCGGCGAGCTGCTCGGCGAAGGTGTGCACCGCGTCCATGGACAGCTTCTGTTCCGGCAGCAGCACCGGCCAGAACATGCTCTGGGTGGTGGCCGACTGGTCGGTGCCGCCCTGCACGTAGGCCGCCTGAATCGAGCAACGGTCCGGGTAGTTGCCCTTGAAGAAGGCGGTGTCCACCTCGACCTTCTCGATGATCCCCGGGGCGCCCAGTTCCAGCACGCACCAGTCGTTGCCGGGCTCGCGGCGGCGGCGGGTCTCCCAGCCGTCGCCCATGTTCACGCCCCGGCCCGGCAGCAGCAGGCTGGTGGCCGAGGAGCCGAAGCTGGCGTCGTTCCAGGACACGGGGCGGCCGCCGTTCTCCAGGGCCACCAGGTCCACCAGTTGGTCCGGGCCGGCGCCTTCCAGGCCGCCCACGGGCTGGCCATAGACGCGCAGGCGGGCGATGCCGCCGTCGGGGTAGATGTTCACCCGCAGGTGGGTCCACACACCGTCGTTGGCGATTTCCAGCAGGTGGTGGCTGCTCGGCCCCAAGGGGGTGGCGGGCAGGATTTCGGTCCAGGCGGCGCCCTGGAGGGCGTCCACCGCGTCGCTGTCGGACACGGTGGCCTCGATGGACACGGCCGGGGGGTAGTTGCCGACGAAGTGGCTGGTATCCACGTCGAAGCCGCGGATGCGGCCCTTCACCCCGAGCTTGACCAGGGCCCAGTCGTGGCCGGCGACGCGCTTGCGGCGGGATTCCCAGCCGTCCATCCACTTGCCGTTGGTGTCGAACTTGCCCGGCACGAACTGGGCCGGTTCGGGGTTGAGCATGCGTGCGACTTCGGCGAAGAAATCATCGGACGCATGGAGGGCCTTGGCGCCCAGACGCGGGTTCGCCAGGTCCACCGAACGGCGGGCCCAGTCGGGCAGGTCGGCGGGAGGGGCGATGACGGTGGGTCCGGAGGTGTGGCTGGCCATGGAAGTCTCCTTGTTGTGTCTTAGGCCTTCGGGAGGTAGGGGTGGTGCCGGATCCAGTGGCGGGCGACGTCGACGCGCCGGCACACCCAGACCCGGTCGTGCTTCTCGATGTGGTCGAGGAAGCGTTGCAGCGCCTTGAAGCGTCCCGGGCGGCCGAGCAGGCGGCAGTGCATGCCGACGCTCATCATGGCCGGGCGCTCCTCGCCCTCGGCGTACATCACGTCGAAGGCGTCGCGCAGGTATTCGAAGAACTCGTCCCCGTGGGAAAACCCCTGGGGGAGGGAAAAACGCATGTCGTTGGTGTCGAGGGTGTACGGCACCACCAAGTGGGGCGCCGTGCTCCCGTCGCTCTTTTGCACCTCGGTCCAGAACGGCAGGTCGTCGCCGTAGTAGTCCGAGTCGTAGAGGAAGCCGCCGTAGTCGGCCACCAGGCGGCGGGTGTTCGGCGAGTCGCGGCCGGTGTACCAGCCGAGGGGGCGCTCGCCGGTGAGTCGCTCGATGATTTCCATGCCGATGCGCATGTGCTCGCGCTCGGTCGCCTCATCGACCCCCTGGTAATGAATCCAGCGCCAGCCGTGGCAGGCGATCTCGTGGCCCAGTTCGCGGAAGGCGGCGGTGGCCTCCGGGTGGCGCTCCAGGGCCATGGCCACGCCGAAAACGGTCATGGGCAGGCCGCGCCGCTCGAATTCGCGCAGGAAGCGCCACACCCCGACCCGGGAGCCGTACTCGTAGACCGACTCCATGGACAGGTGGCGGGCCGGGTAGCTGGCCGGGTTGAACAGTTCCGAGAGGAACTGCTCGGACCCGGCATCGCCGTGCAGCACGCAGTTCTCGCCGCCCTCCTCATAGTTGAGGACGAACTGCACCGCTACCCGGGCGTTGCCCGGCCAGGCGGCGTGGGGCGGATTGCGGCCGTAGCCGACCAGGTCGCGGGGGTAGGAGGGATCGAGGGGCATCTGGCGCTCCTTGCGGCGGATTCAGGAAAACAGGGCGTCGAGGCGGAACCGGGCGATCTTGCCGATCTCCGTCAGGCAGGCGCGGAACTCGGTGGCGGCGTCGTTGTTCAGCCGGGCCTCCACCGCGTCCATGATCTGGTAGCGGGACAGGCCCTTCACCGCGATGACGAAGGGAAAGCCGAAGCGCTCCCGGTAGGCGGCGTTGAGGCGGCGCAGGCGCGCCAGTTCCTCGGCGCTGCACTGGTCCAGGCCGGCGCCGCGCTGCTCGCCGGTGGAGGCGCTGGTCAGGGTGCCGGCGGCGGCTTCCTTGCCGGCCAACTCCGGGTGGGCCTGGATCAGGCCGAGCTGCTCGTCCCGGCTGGCGGCGTCCACCGCTGCCACCATGGCGGCGTGCAGGGCGTCGACGCTGGCGAAGGGGCGGCGCTGCCAGGCCCGCTCGGGAATCCAGGGCGAGTGCTCGAAGATGTCGCCGAGGCGGGCGGCGAAATCGGCCTGGGAAAGGGACGATAGGGTCGATAGGGACGACAGGGCGTCAAGGGAGGACGGGGCCGCGGCGGCGCCCGGGATGCTGTTGTGGGGACTGTTCATGTCGGGGTCTTTTCCGGCTCAGTTGGCCAGCTTGGCGCCCTGGGCGTACCAGGTGGCGATCAACTTGCGTTCGTCGTCGGTGATGTGGGTCAGGTTGCCCAGGGGCATGTAGCCGCTGGCCACGGTCTCGGCCATCTTGGCGGCGTGCTGGCCGATCTGGGCCGAGGTGTCGAAGGTCACACCCTTGGGCGGCTGGGCGAAGCCCGGCTGGCTGGGATGGGCCGAGTGGCAGGCGATGCAGCGCTGCTCCACCACCGCATGCACGGCGGTGAAGGCCACCGGGGCGCCGCCGGCATCGACGGGACGGGGCGCCATGAGCGCGGCCAGCACGGCGATCAGGGCCACGCCGGAAGCGGGCAGCCACCACTTGACCTGGCCCCGGTGGCGCAGCACGAAGAACTGGCGGATGAGCACGCCGGCCAGCATCATCACCACCAGGATCAGCCAGCCGTTGGCGTTGGCGTAGGTCATCGGGTAGTGGTTGCTGATCATGATGAACAGCACCGGCAGGGTGAAGTAGGTGTTGTGCACCGAGCGCTGCTTGCCGATGATGCCGGGCCGGGTATCCACCTCCTGGCCGGCGCGGATCTGCTCGACCATGCGCTTCTGGCCCGGAATGATGTGGAAGAACACGTTGGCCACCATCATCGTCGCCATCATGGCGCCGACGTGGATGTAGGCGCCCCGGGCCGAGAACACCTGGTGCAGCAGCCAATCGCACAGGACGACGAAGGCGAACACCAGGGCACCCAGCAGATTGTCGCGGCCCACCAGCTGGCGGCACAGCAGGTCGTAGACCACCCAGCCCCCCGCCAGGAAGGCGATCGAGATGCCCACCGCGGTGGCGGGGGCCAGGGCCATCACCTTCGGGTCGATCAGGTAGCTGGAGGCGCCGACCCAGTAGATCACCGCCATCAGGCCCATGCCGGACATCCAGGTGGTGTAGGCTTCCCATTTCGACCAGTGCAGGTCGTCGGTGAGGGGTTCGCCCTTGGGGCCGGTGAGGAATTTCTGGCTGCAGTAGAACCCGCCGCCGTGCACCGCCCACAGCTCGCCGAAGACACCGCGCTTGGCGTCCTCCGGCTTTTTCGGCGGCCGGAGCGAGTTGTCGAGCATGACAAAGTAGAAGGACGCGCCGATCCAGGCAATGCCCGCGATCAGGTGGAGCCAGCGCAGCAGCAGATTGGCCCAGTCAAGCAGATAGGCTTCCATGATTCAGTAATCCGGTTCGGAAAAGGAAGGCGACGGGGCCGGGTCAGCTGCCGCGGTAGGTGGAGTAGCTCCAGGGGGACACCAGGAGGGGCACGTGGTAGTGCTGGCCGGGTTCGGCCACGCCGAAGCGCAGCACCACCTCGCCGACAAAGGCCGGCTCGGGCAGGGCCGTGCCCTGGGCGCGGAAGTAGTCCTCCACGGCAAAGACGATCTCGTAGCGGCCCCGTTCCAGGGCTTCGCCTTCGAGCAGGGGCCGGTCGCAGCGGCCGTCGGCGTTGGTCACGGTCTCGGCCACCTGGCGGCGCCCGCCGTCCAGGCGGAACACAGTCACGGCGATGCCGGCGCCGGGCTTGCCGGACGCGGTGTCGAGAACATGGGTGGTCAGTCGTCCCATGGCTGTCTCCTCTGTATTGAAGTTATCGGAACGAATCCAGTGTAAGATCGATCGCTCTTATCGGAACGCTTATATCCTTATAAGCGGTATACGATTTACCTTATCTTTTAACGGGGCCCACCCAGGCGCCCACGCCCTTGGACAGAGGCAGACACGATGACGCTCCGGCGCAGCGACGACCCGCTCGACACCTACCTGCTGCGGGTGTTCTGCCTGCTCGTCACCGAACGCAGCGTGTCGCGCACGGCCCTACGCATGAACCAGTCCCAGCCCGCCATCAGCGCCTCCCTGAAGCGCCTGCGCGAAATCCTCGGCGACCCCCTGCTGGTGCGCGACAAGGGCGGCATGGTCCCCACCGAGCGGGCCCTGACCCTGTTCTCCCACGCCAAGAGCGCCCTGGCCGAAATCGAGCGCATGACCGGCGCTCCCGAATCCTTCGACCCCCACGTCAGCCGCCAGGATTTCCGCATCGGCGCCCCGGACTACCTGGCCCCGGTATTCGTCGCCTCGGTGGCCGAGCGCTTTCGCCGGGAGGCGCCCCAGGCCCGGCTGACCCTCCACTCCCTGGGGCCCGATTTCGACTTCGAACGTTCCCTGGCCGAAGGCACCCTGGACCTGGTGATCGGCAACTGGCCCGAGCCCCCCGAGCGCATGCACCTGTCCATGCTGCTCGAAGACGAGATCGTCTGCCTGGTCGCCGCCACCCACCCCCTGGCGCGCAAAGGCATGACCAAGGAGGACTACCACCGGGCCGCCCACGTGGTGCCCCTGCCCTACTCCCTCAGCCAGCGCGGCGTGATCGACAGCGTGCTGGCCTCGATGCGTATCGCCCGGGACGAGCGGGTGGTGGTCCAGTCGTTTACCGCCGCCCCCTACCTGCTACAGAACACCGACCTGGTGTTCACCACCACCCGCCACTTCGCCCGCTTCTACGCGGACCTGCTGCCCCTGACGATCCTGCCCTCCCCCATCGACTTTCCGCCGATGCGCTTCTACCAGCTGTGGCACGACCGCAACCACCACTCCCCCGGCCACCGCTGGATCCGCCGCCTGCTGAGCGACTGCGGCCGCCACATCGGCGCCCGCCCGGGAAGCCCGGCGGCACGCACGGCGGACAATCTGGAAGACGGGGAAAAATAGGGGCATCCGCAATTTGCGGTTGGTTTTTTTCTACGCGCCGCAGCATTGCAGAAAGGCCGAATCCTTGTGAATCAGGGCTGAAGCGAGCCTCCAAGATTGCCTCGTACTTTGAAATTCAGCACGATGCATAGCAAATCAACCATCCCAGCTTGCGTAAATAAATGACAAATCGTGTCGCGGTTCGTCTGTCGGGTTTGACCACCATAAAACATCTGGTTGCGGCGACGACCTTGGCTCCATTTTTTGCATTTATCGGATGGACTAATGCCTTTCCTCTATTAGTCCGTGTCCCGGCGTTTTTTCTGGCCGCTGTAACGATTTTCGGTGCTGCCAAGGTGATACTTAGGCGTATCACAAGAACGCCGGCTTACATAATCAACGAGCGAGGGTTGGAATTGCCTGGACTTTTCAAACCAAAGACTATTCCTTGGTCAGCGGTGAAAAATGCGGAGTTATTTGATTTCGCACCGTTATCTCGCCCACTGGGGAGGCGAAATAGCACGGCAGAGCCCGCAATAAGGCTACTTCCAAGGCAAGCAACGTTCCTTAATCCGTTCTGGATACTTCTTCCGGCCAATTCAAACGTGTCTGCCGAAGACATGCTGAAATACATTAAGTCACGCTTGGATCATGCTTCGAGTTGATGCGCTTACAAGCTGCTGAGAGAGCGTTGCGGTACGGCACGCGGATAGCGTATCAACCGTAAATATGGACCCAAACAGGGGAAAAGCGGCGCAGCAGCCCCAGGATACCGCCAGCGGCGGCAAAAGCCGCAATTTGACCTGTTCCGGGAAAGCCATGGCGCCCACGAGCGGACCGGGAGCGAAGCGCCGGCAGCAGCCGAACAATCGGGGTCTTGAGGAAGCGTTGCAGATGGTGCCCGGCAAGGGACTCGAACCCTCACGCCTTTCGGCACGGGAACCTAAATCCCGCGTGTCTACCAATTTCACCAACCGGGCACGGCCGAACGGCCTGCGCCGCGCGTTGCACGCGGCGCGCTTGCCCGCCGCCGGCCATGGGCCGCTTGGGGAGCAAGCCTGCCATTTTAACCGACTGCCCCCTATACTGTCAGCCGCCGCCACGAAACCATAAAAGAAGACATGGCGCCGGAGCCGCCGCACTCCCAGTGCGCCGGCCGCATCCGGCACCCGCCTCCATGCCGGTCGACCACTACGAAAATTTTCCCGTCGCCTCCCTGCTGGTGCCGCGCCGCCTGCGCCAGCCCATCGAGGCCATCTACCGCTTCGCCCGCTACGCCGACGACGTGGCCGACGAGGGCGACGCCCCGGCGGCGCCGCGTCTGGCCGAGCTGGCCCGCCTCGATGCGACCCTCACCCAGTTGGAACGGGGTGAAGCGGCGCCCGCCGATCTGGCGCCGATCTTCGTCCCACTGGCCGAGGCCATTGCCACCCACGGCCTGCCGATACAGCCCCTGCGCGACCTGCTCTCGGCCTTCGCCCAGGACGTGGTGACGCCCCGCTACGCCGACTACGCCAGCCTGCTCGATTACTGCCGCCGCTCGGCCAACCCGGTGGGCCGGCTGGTGCTGCACCTGTTCGGCCGCACCGAGCCCGCGCACCTGGCCCAGTCCGACGCCATCTGCACCGCCCTGCAACTGACCAACTTCTGGCAGGACGTGGGCATCGACTGGCAGAAGAACCGCTACGGCGAGACCACCGGCCGCATCTACCTGCCCCAGGAGGACATGGCCCGCTTCGCCGTGACCGAGGCCGACCTGGCCCGGGGCGTGGCCGACGAGCGCTTTTGCGCCCTGCTCGCCTTCCAGGTCGAGCGCACCCGGGCCCTGTTCGACGCCGGCCGCCCCCTGCTCGGCGCCCTTTCCGGCCGGCTCAAGTGGGAAATCGCCCTGACGGTGGCCGGGGGCGAGCGCATTCTCGATAAAATCCAGGCCCGTTCCTACGACGTGTTCGCCCGCCGCCCCACCCTCGGGGCCGGCGACTGGCTCCGCCTCATCACCACCGCTCTGCTGCGATGAATCCCCACGACTACTGCCGCGATAAAACCGCCAAGAGCGGCTCGTCCTTCTATTACAGCTTCCTCTTCCTGCCGCTGGAGAAGCGCCAGGCGATCATGGCCCTCTACGCCTTCTGCCGCGAGGTGGACGACGTGGTGGACGAGTGCCACGACAGCGCCCTGGCCGCCACCAAGCTCGCCTGGTGGCGCCGCGAGGTGGCCGCCCTCTACGCCGGCCAGCCCACCCATCCAGTGACCCAGGCCCTCAAGGACGTGCTGCCGCGCTTCAACCTGCCCCAGGAGCAGCTGCTGGAGATCATCGACGGCATGGAGATGGACCTGACCCAGACCCGCTACCTGGATTTCAAGGGCCTGTCCCTGTACTGCTACCGGGTCGCCAGCGTGGTCGGCCTGCTCGCCGCCGAAATCTTCGGCAGCACCGACCCGCGCACGCAAAAGTACGCCCACGATCTGGGCATGGCCTTCCAGCTCACCAACATCATCCGCGACGTGGGCGAGGACGCCCGGCGCGGCCGCATCTACCTGCCCATCGACGAGCTGCAACGCTTCAACGTGCCGGCCAAGGACATCCTGGAATCGCGCCAGAGCGACAACTTCCAGGCCCTGATGCGCTTCCAGATCGAGCGCGCCCGCCAGTACTACGCCCAGGCCCTGGCCCACCTGCCGGCGGCCGACCGCAAGTCCCAGCGCCCCGGGCTGATGATGGCCGAGATCTACCAGACCCTGCTCACCGAGATCGAGCGGGACGGCTGCCGGGTGCTCACCCACCGGACCTCCCTGCCCCCCACCCGCAAGCTGTGGCTGGCCTTCAAGGTCTGGCTGCGCAGCTGAGGCCGGCCATGGCCCGCGCCCTTTTTCACCGCCCTCCGTTTTACGCATGAGCGTCGCCGTCATCGGTGCCGGCTGGGCCGGCCTGGCCTGCGCCATCGACCTGGCCGCCGCCGGGCTTCGCCCTCTGGTGCTCGAAGCGGCCCGCCAGCCGGGCGGCCGGGCCCGGGGCGTGGCCGTGGACGGCCAGCGCCTGGACAACGGCCAGCACCTGTTGATCGGCGCCTACACCGACACCCTGGCGCTGATGCGCCAGGTCGGCGCCGATCCGGACGCCCTGCTCACCCGCCACCGGCTGTTCGTCGCATCGCCGGAACTGCGCCTCGCCCTGCCCCCCCTGCCACCGCCCCTGGACGTGGCCGCCGGCCTGCTCTTGGCCCGGGGCGCCGGCTGGGGCGAAAAATTCCGCGCCGTGCGCGCCATGAAAGCCCTGGAAGCCGCAGGCTGGAGCGCCCCGCCGGAACAGACCGTGGCCGACTGGCTCGCCGCCACCGGCCTGGCCGGCGGCGTGCTGGCCCGGCGCCTCTACGCCCCCCTGTGCCTGGCCGCCCTCAACACCCCCCTGGAGGCCGCCTCCATGGCCGTCTTCGCCCGGGTGCTGTGGGATTCCCTGGGGGCCGGCGCCCGCGTCCCGGGCGCCACCGACTACCTGGTGGCCGCCGCCGACCTTTCCGCCGTCTTCCCCGACCCCGCCGCCACCTGGATCGCCGCCCGGGGCGGCGCGGTGCGCACCTCGGCCCGGGTGAAAAGCCTGGTGCCGGCCGTGGCCGGCTGGAGCATCGAACTGGACGGCGCCGCGCAAGAAACCATCGAGGCCCGCCAGGTGGTGCTGGCGGTAGCCCCCCAGCACGCGGCGGCCCTGCTGCCCGACATCCCCGCCGCCCAGGCCACCCGGGACCTGCTCGCCGGCTACCGCTACGAGCCCATCGCCACGGTGTACCTGGGGCTGTCCCCCGGCATCGGGCTGGCCCGCCCCATCGTCCAGATCGACGGCCCAGCCCCGGACGACAGCCCGGCCTGGGTGTTCGACCGGGGCGCGGCGGGCAACCCGGGCGTGCTGGCCTGCGTCATTTCCGCCCGGGGCCCCTGGCAGGCCCTGCCCGAGGCGGAACTGGCCCGGCGCCTGCTGGCCCACGTCCGCCCCTACCTGCGCGCCGCCGGCCAGAAGGCGCCGCTGCGCGACGCGCCGCCCCTCGCCTGGCACAAGCGCATCGTCGAGGCCCGGGCCACCTTCGCCGCCAGCGCCGGCCTGGGCCGCCCGGCGGCCATCACCCTGGCGCCGGGCCTGCACCTGGCCGGGGACTGGACCTGGGCGCCCTGGCCCGCCACCCTGGAAGGCGCGGTGCGCTCCGGCCGGCGCGCCGCCGCGGCGGTGCTGGGAACGGCGCGGGAAAACGGCTAAGGCCCGTTCGCGCCCCGCCTCGGGCCTCTCCTGACCCTCCGCCTGATCCCCCGCCTCGCACCCGAAGGCCGACCCGGGCGTTACCGGCCGTCGGCGAAGGCGAACCGCGCCACCCGCACCGGGCAATATATTAAAAATATTCAAGTAACCGGCTGACGGAAAAACGAAGGTCCGCGCCAGTCGCCGAGTTTCACGTTTCCGCCACCGGAATACATGAAGAAAATTAATACATCGCGGAGTGGCGTCACGACAGCAGGGGCGGCGCGACAGCCGCCCAACGCCCCTACGGCCCCGCCTCCCCGTCGGTCGGCCGCCTGGCCGTCTTATCGCGCTACCCCGGGTGGCTTGCGCCCTCCGGCTAGCGGCGGGGTTGCCGGAGCGGCGGCGGCAGGCGCAGGTAGAAATCCACCGGGCTGGCGCTGATCAGCACCCGGCCGTCCCGGTCCAGGATGCTCGCCTCCAGCCGATAGCGGCGGTTGAGGGCCACCGTATCGCCGAAGGCTTCCGGCGGCAGCACCAAATCTTCCCGGGTATAGCGCCCCGGCACCGGCTGCCCATCCAGGCGCAGCGCCACGGTGTGGCCCAGGTCCAGTCGCAGGGGCGGCTCGATGCGCAGCCGCACGGCGAAGGCGGCGGTGTTGGCCGAGGCGCTTCCGGCGTTTTCCGGATAGACGATGGCGAAGGCGCTGTAGGCGAAGGGCCGGGGCGCATCGGCGTCTTTCGCCGGCGCGGCGGGCGGGAGCGGCGCCAGAGCAGGGGGCGCCGGGGCCGGCACCGCGTTGTCCGGCGGCACCCGGGCCGGCCGGCCGCCCGGCAGGGGCGTGTCGGAGAACACAGTGCCCCCCGACCCGCGTTTTTCGTAGAGCACCTGAGCCTGGGCCGGCCCGGGCCACGGCAAGGCCGCCCCCGCCAAGAAGATGGAGAGAACCAGGGAAATCAAGCGGGGGCCGGCCACCGACCTGGACCGCCGCTCAACCCGCCGCCTGTGCGACAGGAACGACAGCCCTGTTGGCCCGCCCGCCCCCCAACCCTTCACCCCCCATGCTCCTCGTGCCGTAGCCCAGCCCGATGCACGTCGTGGGTGACGAAGGGCTGTTCCGGGGTGGGCATTTCCAGCCATTCCGGATGATCCAGGGTGTGGCCGATGTCGGCCAGGCCGCTCTTCCAGTGCTCGCGCATGGTGAGGGCGCCGAACTGGTAGTCCTTGTAGTGGCCCTCGCAGGCCTTGTCCCGGTAGATCAGGTGGATCACGTTGAACAGGCGGTCGCAGGCTTCTTCCGCGGCGCGCCGGTACCAGGGGTTGCGGTGCTCGGTTTCCGGCACCAGCTCCATCAGCTCCCGCAGCAGGCGGCGCTGCCGCTGCATGTGCGCCATGGCGTCGGTGATGGTGCGGGTGCGGCTCGAATACTGGATGTCCTTCTGGCGCAGCATCACCTCAGGCAGGTCGGCGGGCAGGTCGCCCCGGGCGCTCCACAGGTCCACCTGGAACACCAGGGAATGGCGCCGCGGCGGGGTGGCGAGCACGTACTGGAGGGGGGTGTTGGACACCACCCCGCCGTCCCAGTAGAACTCGCCGTCGATCTCCACCGCCGGAAAGCCCGGCGGCAGGGCGCCGGAGGCCATGAAATGCTCGGGGCGCAACCGTTCCCGGGTGTTGTCGAAATAGACGAAGTTGCCGGTGCGCACGTTCACCGCCCCCACCGAGACCCGCATGGCGCCCGGGTCGTTGATGCGCTCGAAATCCACCAGGGATTCCAGGGTGGCCTTGAGGGGCGCCGTGTCGTAGTAACTGGCCGTGTCCGGCCCCGGCGGCCGCCCGCCGGTGAAGGGCGGGCGCGGCAAGAAGAAGCCGTTCTGCCCCTCGGTCACCGCCCGCCAGGCTTCCCAGCTGTTCATCAGCTCTGCCAGGGAGGCCGGCCAATCCTTCACGTCCAGGGGACCCAGGGGGGTGGGCGGAAAGAAAGGGGGGCGGCAAATGGTCTGCCAGAATTCCTGCAACCGTTCGACCCGCCGGGACGGCGGGTTGCCGGCGATGATCGCCGCATTGAGGGCGCCGATGGAGATGCCGGCCACCCAGTTCGGTTGCAGCCCGGCCGCCGCCAGTCCCTCGAACACCCCGGCCTGGTAGGCCCCCAGGGCGCCGCCGCCCTGGAGCACCAGGGCCACGGTCTGGTAGCTGTGCCCGGCCGGCAGGGCCGGGCTGTCGTAGTAGCGTTCGCCGTCGCTGCAGGCGTCCATGCCGCCTCCCTTATTGCATGTACCAGCCGTGGCTGACCACGAACGACTGACCGGTCAGGGCCGCGCTGGGAAAAGCGGCCAGGAACAGGGCCGTCTGGGCCACATCATCCACGGTGGTGAACACCCCGTCCACCGTGCCGCCGAGCATCACCCGGCGCACCACTTCCTCTTCGCTGATGCCCAGTTCCTGGGCCTGTTCGGGAATCTGCTTGTCCACCAGGGGCGTGCGCACGAAGCCCGGGCAGATCACGTGGGCGCGCACGTTGTGGGCCGCCCCTTCCTTGGCCAGCACCCGGGCCAGGCCGAGCAGGGCATGCTTGGCGGCCACATAGGCCGACTTGAGCGGCGAGGCTTCGTGGGAATGGACCGAGCCCATATAGATCACCGTGCCGCCCCGGTCCCCCGGGTACATGTGGCGCAACGCCGCCCGGGTGGTGAGGAAGGCCCCGTCCACATGGATGGCCTGCATCTTCTTCCAGTCGGCGTAGCTGTAGTCCACCAGGGGGGCGACGATCTGGATGCCGGCGTTGGAGACCAGGATGTCGAGCTGGCCGAAGGCATCGACCACGGCCTGGGTGCCGGCGTCCACCGCCGCCTCGCTGGTCACGTCCATGGCCACGCCGATGGCCTTGCCGCCGGTGGCGGCGATCTCGTCCGCCGCCTTGCGGGCGGCGTCCAGGTTGATGTCGGCGATGGCCACGGCGGCGCCGGCCTGGGCATAGACCTCGGCGATGCGCTTGCCGATGCCGCTGGCGGCCCCGGTGATGAGGGCGACTTTTCCGTTCAGTTGCATGGTGTTGCTCCTTTTCATTCCGTCCGGAGCCCACCCTTGCCGCCCCCCGGGCGGCACGAACGCTCCCGGAAACGGTCTGATGGAAGCGGGGGCCGATGGTTCCCTCCCGAACCTATTCGTCCCGGGTATTTTTCCCTGCCGGCGCGCTGACGATGACAGGCGCGTTGCCCGCATTTTCCCCGCCAATACGGGGCAGAAGCCGGCCGTTGCAAGGCTGCAAATAATCTTTGCCCCCTGGCCCAGAAAAACCTATATTTAGTCAAGTCGTTGCCGCTGACCACTACATGTAGTAGATTTTGCGCCGAATCGGACCCCCAGCGGGTCCATGCTTTTTGAGTTTTCACAGCTTCAATATCTACGCAATTCCTTCTGGAGACAGGCCGAATCATGAGCAAGGTTGCCGAACAGCTGTCGCTTACCGCCATCCCCGACGCCCCCGAAGTGGGACCCCTGCCCGAGCAGGAGATTTCCGTCGAAGTCCTGGTCGAAAAATACGCCAAGGGCAAGGAAATCAGCGTCCACGACGTGCGCCGCCGGGTAGCCCGGGCGCTGGCCGCCGTCGAGACCGAAAAGGAACGGGCCAAGTGGGAGGAAAAATTCCTCTGGGCCCAGGAAAACGGCTTCGTCCCCGCCGGCCGCATCAACTCCGCCGCCGGTACCGACCTGCAAGCGACCCTGATCAACTGCTTCGTCCAGCCCGTGGGCGATTCCATCGTCGAGACCGTTGACGGCCGTCCCGGCATCTACACCGCCCTGGCCCAGGCCGCCGAGACCATGCGCCGCGGCGGCGGCGTCGGCTACGACTTCTCCAGCATCCGCCCGGTGGGCGCCCTGGTGAAGGGCACCCAGTCCCGCGCCTCCGGCCCCGTCTCCTACATGCGCGTGTTCGACCGCTCCTGCGAGACCGTCGAATCCGCCGGTGCCCGCCGCGGCGCCCAGATGGGCGTGCTGCGCTGCGACCATCCGGACATCGAGGACTTCATCCACGCCAAGGACCACGGCGACCTGACCAATTTCAACATCTCGGTGGGCGTCACCGACGTGTTCATGAAGGCGGTGGAAGAAGACAAGGACGTGGAGCTGACCCACCGCGCCGAACCCAACGCCGACATGAAGCGCGCCGGCGCCTTCCAGCGCGAGGACGGCCTGTGGGTGTACCGCAAGGTGCGCGCCCGGGACCTGTGGGACCAGGTGATGAAGTCCACCTACGACCACGCCGAGCCGGGCATCCTGTTCCTCGACCGCATCAACCGGGACAACAACCTCAATTACTGCGAAGTGATCGAGGCCACCAACCCCTGCGCCGAACAGCCCCTGCCCCCCTACGGGTGCTGCTGCCTGGGTTCGATCAACCTGACCCTGTTCGTGCGCCACCCCTTCTCCGAGCAGGCCGAGTTCGATTTCGACGCCTTCGCCGAAGTGGTCAAGGTGTCCACCCGCATGCTCGACAACGTGCTCGACGTGACCCACTGGCCCCTGCCCCGCCAGCACGAAGAAGCCATGAACAAGCGCCGCATCGGCCTCGGCTTCACCGGCCTGGGCGACACCCTGGCCATGCTGCGCCTGCGCTACGACCGGCCGGAAGCCCGGGCCATGGCCTCGCGCATCTCCGAGTTCATGCGCGACACCGCCTACCTGACCTCGGTGGACATGGCCCAGGAACGGGGCGCCTTCCCCCTGTTCAACGCCGAGCTGTACCTGTCCGGGGGCAACTTCGCCTCGCGCCTGCCCAACGACATCAAGGCGGCCATCCGCAAGCACGGCCTGCGTAATTCGCACCTGCTGTCGATCGCCCCCACCGGCACCATCTCCCTGGCCTTCGCCGACAACGCCTCGAACGGCATCGAACCGCCCTTCTCCTGGACCTACAACCGCAAGAAGCGCATGCCCGACGGCACCCTCAAGGAGTACGCGGTCGAGGACTACGCCTGGCGCCTGTACAAGCACCTGGGCGGCAACGTGGAGAAGCTGCCCGAGTACTTCGTCACCGCCCTGGAACTGTCCGCCCAGGCGCACAAGGACATGGTCGCCGCCGTCGCCCCCTACATCGACACCGCCATCTCCAAGACGGTGAACGTGCCGGCCGACTACCCCTACGCCGAATTCCAGAACCTCTACATGGATGCCTGGAAGTCCGGCCTGAAGGGTCTGGCCACCTACCGCCCGAACAGTGTGCTCGGCTCGGTGCTGTCGGTGGAGCCCTCCACCCCCACCGCCCAGCCCGGCGACGACAAGGCCAATCCCCAGGACTTCGTCTCCGACGCCAACCGCCGCCTGTCGATCAAGTCCCTGCCCGCCCCGGTGCTGTCCAGCCTGCAATGGCCGAGCCGTCCGAGCATTCCGGAAGGCAACCTGGCCTGGACCTACATGCTCGAATCGCCCCTGGGCAAGTTCGCCCTGTTCATCGGCCACGTCGAGCAGGAAGGCAAGGCCTGGCCCTTCGAGGTGTGGGTCAACGGTCCGGCCCAGCCCCGCGGTCTGGGCGCCGTGGCCAAGACCTTGTCGATGGACATGCGCGCCAACGACCGGGCCTGGCTGCAACTCAAGCTCGACACCCTGGCCAAGACGCCCTCCGGCGAATCCTTCGACATGCCCTTCCCGCCCCACGGCGAACAGAAGCGCATGCCCTCGGTGGTCTCCGCCATGGCCCAGCTGATGCGCTACCGCATTGAGCAACTCGGCTGGCTCGGCCAGGACGGCCCGTCCCCGGTGCTGGACGCCATGTTCAGCCTGAAGGAGCCCAAGACCGGCACCGACGGCACCCTGTCCTGGACCGTGGACGTGTTCAACCCGGCCACCGGCGAGGACTTCGTCCTGGGTCTGAAGGAAATCACCCTGCCCGACGGCGTCACCCGCCCCTACTCCATGTGGCTGTCGGGCAACTACCCGCGCTCCCTGGACGGCCTGTGCAAGATGCTGTCCCTGGATATGCGCGTCCTCGACCCGGCCTGGATCGGCATGAAGCTGCGCAAGCTGCTCGACTACCCGGAGCCCCTGGGCGACTTCATGGCCTTCGTGCCCGGCTCGCGCAAGCAACAGACCTACCCTTCCACCGTCGCCTACCTGGCCCAGCTGGTGATCCACCGCTACGCCATGCTCGGCATCCTGGACGAGAACGGTCTGCCGCTGCAGCAGATGGGCATCCTGGAAAGCGCCGAGGACGGCACCTCGCCCCGGACCATGCAGGGCAAGCTGTGCGGCGACTGCGGCAACTACACCGTGATCCGCAAGGACGGCTGCGACTTCTGCACCGCCTGCGGTGCCGTGGGTTCCTGCGGCTAAACGCCCAGCCCCCGACCATCCCGGTCGGCCCCTCGGGGCCGACAGCGCAACAGCCGCGGAAGGAAACTTCCGCGGCTGTTGCATTTTCGGGCCCGCCAAGGGTTTCGCCCGGTACAGGAAGGGCACGTTTTCATGACGTGAAAATTCAACATGAAGTTTCCGTGGAGCATTGCAGTTAAAATTGCCACCCGTCATCGAGATATCCCGCGTCGCCCCTGAAGGTCCCCCATGCGCAGAAACCGCGGATTCACACTGGTTGAGCTTATCGTCGTCGTGGTCATCCTCGGAATCCTGGCGGCCACCGCCCTTCCCCGCTTCATCAACCTCGGCTCATCGGCGCGGACGGCGGCGATCCAGGGCCTGGGGGGCTCGGTGAGCAGCGCCTTGAACCTGGTCGCCGCCATGACCGGCGTCAGCGGTACCGGCACGCCGGGCGAACAAATTGATATCACCTGGATCACCATCGGCGGAACGCCAATGCGCATCTGGAACGGTTATCCGGACCGATGGTGCGATGGCATCGGCGTCAGCCAGCAGGGGTTCACGGCGCCAGGAGGCGGCTGCTACCTCTCGGCGGCGGCGGTGCCCTACGGGAACTTCACCTTCTATGGCTACGGAAACGGCCAAATTCCCGGCGGCGATGCCGGCTGGCGAATCGAAAGCGCTCCCGATCCCGCCCAGTGCTCCGTCCAATACACGTATAACGGATCGGGCACGCCGGTGGTGACGGTCAACACCAGCGGCTGCTAGCGCCGCACGATCGTTCGCCCCGGCCAACCGCCGGCCTTGGCCGGGTGGCGCCCCCGCGCTCGGGAAAGCGCGCCTTGTCGGTGCCGCTCGCGACGCCGCACCGCACCGCACCGCACAATCAGCCTCGCGTCAGACTTCTTCCGCAAGCCTGAAAAACAATAAAACCCTGGCTTTTCAAGCCACTTCCGGGAATTTTCCCAGGCCCCCAGGGGTCTTGCGGCAGCGCACAAACCGACATCATCAAAATGTCACATTTGTTTAATACTTTCCGTCTTGACAAGGCCTGAAGCGACGCCGAAAATCGCGCCGTTTTCAACTTCATGGAGTTTCGACGTGGGCTCTTGTTCTAGTGACAGTAGTCGATCGTGTAACGACGACCACCGCTAAGAGACGCGCGAATTCCATTCCCTTGTCGCGTCTCCCGACGCGGCGTCATTGGGCGGAAATGCAGTTCCCCTCCGCCACCCCGATCCTTCTGCAGTCCTGAATCCGCTTGAATCGGCGCGGCGCGCCCGTTCACGGCTTCGTTCAAGGCTCACCGTTGTTCCTCGTACCAACGGGAGACGGTGATGATCTGGTTTGATTTTGCAATGCGCGTGCTGGTCGCGCTGGCCCTGGGCGCCCTCATCGGCACCGAGCGGCAGCTGCGCCAACGCATGGCGGGGCTGCGCACGAATGCCCTGGTTTCCGCCGGTTCCGCCCTGTTCGTGGCGGTGTCCATCCTTTCCCCCGAAGCTCAGGACAAAGAGCGCATCGCCGCCCAGGTGGTGTCCGGCATCGGCTTCCTCGGCGCCGGGGTGATCATGCGCGAAGGCATGAACGTACGCGGCCTCAACACCGCCGCGACCCTGTGGTGCTCGGCCGCCGTGGGCCTGCTGGCGGGCATCGGCCATGCCCTGGAGGCAGCCATCGGCACCGCCTTCATCATCGGTGCCAACTACCTGCTGCGCGGCATGGGCCAGCGCCTCAACCGCCAGGCGGCCGCCGCCGGCATCGAGGTCGAACAGCCCTACCGCATCGTCGCCACCTGCGACGCCACCGAGGAAGTGCATGTGCGCAGCCTGATGCTGCACATGCTCGGGGCCATGCCCGCTCTGGTGCTCCAGTCGCTGCACAGCGAGGATTCCAGCCGCATCGGCAAGATCGACGTCCAGGCGGACCTGCTCGCCACCTCGGGCAACCACGGCCTGCTGGAGCAGATCGTCAGCCGGGTCAGCCTGGAAAAGAGCGTCTCGGCCATCCGCTGGGCCACCCTCAACGGCACTCCGGAATAAGGAGGACACGCCATGGCTTTCGCTTCCTGGATCCCCTTCGCCGGCGGCCGCGCCGCCGCCCGCGCCCTGCCCGCCGTGCCTCCCGCCCGGCCCTACGTGATCACCGTACTCTGCCCCGAATCCGTCCAGGATCGGGTGGAACAGCTGGTGCGCCTGACCCTGGACGACACCGGGCTGCCCCCGGCCGAGATCGCCACCCACAACGCCAACGCCGGCATGGACGCCCGCCTGATGCGCGTGCTGGTGTCCTGTCCCGTGGAGCGCCGCGGCATCCTGGTGCGCCTGGTGCAGGAAATCGGCCTGGTTCCCCCGGTGCGCTCGGTGCATTGGGAAACCGTGCCTTCCGCCACTTTCGCCTGCCGCTGCCACTGACCGGCCGGCGTCACGACAAAGGACCCGCCATGGACCCCGACCCTAGCCCTCGACGGGTGCGTCGGGCCGCCGCCCGACCGATGTCGGACCGGCGCACCTTTTTTCCCGCTTGGCAGGTCGTCGAGCGTTCGTAACGTACAGCTGCAACAATCGCGTCATAAACGATCCACGACCGGCAACACCGATAAGAACTCAGGAGAAAACATTGCGTACCGCCACTCTCCCCCTGGCCCTGGCCCTGGCCGCCTCCAGTTGTGTCGCCCTGAGCGGCTGCGGCAAGGCCGATGCCCCCGCCCAGCCCCCCGCCGCCGTCCAGCATGACGGCCCCCTGGTGAAGGTCCCCGAAAGCTCCCCCCTGCGCACCACCATCAAGGTGGCCGCCGTGGAAGACCGGGACGTGGAACGTCCCATCGCCGCCCCCGGCACCATCGAGGCCGATCCGGCCAAGTTCATCAAGGTCGTGCCGCCCCTGGCCGGCCGCATCACCCGCCTGAACAAGGTGCTGGGCGACGGCGTCAAGGTGGGCGACGTGCTGTTCACCCTGGATTCGTCCGACCTCAGCTCGGCCCGCAACGACGCCAGCAAGGCCCAGCTGGCCCTGATCCAGGCCCGCCGCGACTTTGAGCGCCAGAAGGAACTGTTCGACGCCGACATCATCTCGCGCAAGGACTACGAGACGGCCGAAACCGGCCTGCGCCAGGCCGAGAGCGACGCCCAGGCCACCCACGCCCGCCTGACCCAGCTGGGGGCCGTGGCTTCCTCTCCCGCCGGCCGCGAATACGCCATGCGCTCGCCCATCGCCGGTCGGGTGGTGGAACTGAACGGCGCCCAGGGCGGTTACTGGAACGACACCAACGCCTCGATCATGACCGTGGCCGACCTGTCCACGGTGTGGCTGGTGGCCAACGTCTCCGAGCGCGACCTGGGCGGCGTGTTCGTCGGCCAGCCGGTGGAGATCCGCCTCAACGCCTTCGACGAGCTGACCCTGCGCGGCCGGGTGCGCTACGTGGGCGAGCTGCTCGACCCGGACACCCGCACCGTGAAGGTCCGCGTCGCCATCGACAACCAGGACGGCCGGCTGCGTCCGGGCATGTTCGCCAAGGTCACCCTGTCCGGCGAGAAGCGCCGCGCCACCGTCATTCCGGCCACCGCCCTGGTGCAGAGCGGCCTGTACACCCGAGTGTTCGTGGAAACCGCCCCCTTCGTCTACCGGGCCCGCAACGTCACCGTGGGCGCCACCCTGGGCGACCAGGTGGAAGTGACCGGCGGCCTCAAGGCCGGCGAGCGCATCGTCGTGAAGGAAGGAGTGCTTCTCAATGATTGAGCGCCTCGTTTCCCTCTGCTTCCAGCGCCGCGGCATCCTCTGGCTGGTGTTCGTGCTGGTGGCCCTGTACGGCTGGCACAGCTGGAAGAGCCTGCCGGTGGAAGCCTATCCGGACATCGCCGACGTCACCTCCCAGATCATCACGCAGGTGCCTGGCCTAGCCGCCGAAGAGGTGGAGCAGCAGATCACCATCCCCCTGGAGCGCGCCCTGCTCGGCACTCCCGGGATGCACGTGCTGCGCTCCCGCAGCACCTTCGGCCTGTCGATCATCACCGTGGTGTTCCAGGACGGCGTCGAAGGCTACTGGTCCCGCCAGCGCCTTCAGGAACGCATGCAGGAGGTGGCCCTGCCCTATGGCGCCCAGCCCGGCCTGGACCCCTACACCTCGCCCATCGGCGAGATTTTCCGCTACACCCTGGAATCCCCCACCCGCGATCTGCGCGAGCTGTCCGAGCTTCAATTCTGGACCGTGATCCCGCGGCTCAAGAAGGTGAACGGCATCGTCGACGTCACCAACTTCGGCGGTCTCACCACCCAGTTCATGCTCGAACTCAACCCGGCCCGCCTGGTGCAGTACAACCTGACCCTGGGCCAGGTGAAGGACGCCATCAACGCCAACAACGCCAACGCCGGCGGCAGCCTGATGAACCGGGGCGAACAGGGCTACGTGATCCGTGGCGTGGGCCTGATCCGCTCCCTGGACGACATGGGCAACGTGGTGGTCACCGCCAAGAACGGCACCCCGGTGCTGGTCAAGGACCTGGGCACGGTGCGCTACGGCAACGTGGAGCGGCGCGGCATCCTGGGCAAGGACGACGTGCCCGACACCCTCTCGGGCATCGTCCTGCTGCTCAAGGACACCAACGCCTCCATGGCCCTGGACGGCATCCATGAGGCGGTACGCGACCTCAACGACAACCTGCTGCCCAAGGATGTGAAGCTGGTCCCCTACCTGGACCGCACCACCCTGATCGACGCCACCATGCACACTGTGAGCATGACCCTCACCGAGGGCATGATCCTGGTGACCGTGGTGCTGCTGCTGTTCCTCGGCAGCCCCCGGGCGGCCCTGATCGTGGCGCTGACCATCCCCCTGTCGCTGCTGATCGCCTTCATCTTCATGCACCACTTCAAGATTCCGGCGAACCTGCTGTCCCTGGGGGCCATCGACTTCGGCATCCTGGTGGACGGGGCCGTGGTGCTGGTGGAAAACATCCTGCGCCGGCGCGAGGAGGAGGAAGGCCGGGCGCTCACGCCCCGGGACGCCATCGACGCCACCCTCCAGGTGGCCCGGCCGATCTTCTTCGGCATGCTGGTGATCATCGCCGCCTACCTGCCCCTGTTCGCCTTCCAGCGCATCGAGTACAAGCTGTTCTCGCCCATGGCCTATGCGGTCGGCGCGGCCCTGATCGGCGCCCTGATCACCGCCCTGACGCTGATTCCGGGCCTGGCCTACCTGGCCTTCCGCAAGCCCCGGCGCATCTTCCACAACAAGGCCCTGGAATGGCTGGCCGTCCGCTACAACCACTGGCTCAACCACATGGTCACCCATGCCCGGCTGGCCATCGCCGTGGCCCTGGTGGCCCTGGCGGGCGTGGTGGGGCTGGGGGCGACCATCGGCCGCGACTTCCTGCCTTATCTGGATGAAGGCTCGATCTGGCTCCAGGTGACCCTGCCCCCGGGCATCACCCTGGACAAAGCCAGCGAAATGGCCAGCGAACTGCGCTCCGCCACCCGGGAGTTCCCCGAAGTCTCCTACATCGTCACCCAGCTCGGCCGCAACGACGACGGCACCGACCCGTGGACGCCGTCCCACATCGAGGTCAGCGTCGGGCTCCACCCCTACCGTACCTGGAAGTCGGGCATGACCAAGCAGGAGCTGATCGCCAAGCTCGACGCCCGCTACCGCCAGCTGCCCGGTTTCATGGTGGGCTTCATGCAGCCCATGATCGACGGGGTGCAGGACAAGCTTTCCGGCGCCCACAGCGACCTGGTGGTGAAGATCTTCGGCGACGACTTCAACGAAATGCGGCGCATCGCCGGCGACGTGGTGGCCACCCTGGACAAGGTCCCGGGTTCCGCCGACGTGGCCATCGACCAGGAACCGCCCCTGCCCAACCTGCGCGTGGACCTGGACCGGGCCGCCGCCGCCCGCTACGGCCTCAACGCCGGCGACGTGGCCGACCTGATCTCCACCGGCATCGGCGGCACCCCCATCGGCCAGGTGTTCGTCGGCGAGAAGAGCTACGACCTCGCCATCCGCTTCCCCGAATCCGTGCGCAACAGCCCGGAAGCGGTGGCCGGATTGATGCTCACCAGCCCCACCGGCGCCAAGATCCCCCTCTCCGAGGTGGCCCGGGTCCAGACCAGCAGCGGCGAGAGCACCATCACCCGGGAAAGCGCCCGGCGCCACCTGACGGTCAAGCTCAACACCCGGGGCCGGGACCTGTCCTCCTTCCTGGCGGACGCCCAGAAGGCCATCGAGCGGGACGTGAAGTACGACCACCTGCGCTACCAGATCAGCTGGGGCGGCCAGTTCGAGAACCTGGAACGGGCCGAGGCGCGCCTGGCGGTGATCCTGCCCATGACCCTGGCCATCATGTTCGTGCTGCTCTTCGCCGAGTTCCGCAACATGCGCCAGCCCGCCCTGGTGCTGCTGGTGGTGCCCCTGGCCACCCTGGGGGGCCTGGCCGCCCTGCACCTGCGCGGCATGACCCTGTCGGTGTCCAGCGCCGTGGGCTTCATCGCCCTGTTCGGCGTGGCGGTGCTCAACGGCGTGCTGATGCTGGCCCAGATCAACCGGCTGCGTTCGGAAGAAGGCAAACCCCTGCGCGAGGCCGTGCTCGAAGGCGCCCGCAGCCGGATGCGGCCGGTGCTGATGACCGCCACCGTGGCCGCCCTGGGCCTCACCCCGGCCATGCTCGCCACCGGCCTGGGCAGCGACGTGCAGCGCCCCCTGGCCACCGTGGTGGTGGGCGGCCTGATCACCGCCACCGCCCTGACCCTGCTGCTGCTGCCCGCCCTCTACCGGGTCATCGAAGAATTCGCCGAACGCCGCGCCCAGCGCCTTGCCGCCAAGCAGGCCGCCCCGGACATGGCGCTATAGGAGAACAACAACATGAAGATGCTGTACGACATCGCGGGCGCCGCTCCCCGCCTGGCCGCCCTGGCCCTGCTGGTGCCCCTGGCCTTCGGGCCGGGGGTGGCCGGCGCCCAGACCGCCGCCGCCCGCACCCCCTTCGGCCGCTACCTGGAAGCGGTGGAAACCCATAGCCTGGACCTGGCGGCCCAGCGCGAAACCATCACCAGTGCCCAGGCCGGCGTATCCATCGCCGGCGTGCGTCCGGACCCCCAGCTCACCTACGGCCTGGCCTCCAAGGAGCTGTACACCCCGAACAAGCCCAACACCGCCAACTCCATGACCGCGGGCCTGGCCCTGACCGTGGAAACCGGCGGCAAGCGCGACCGGCGTATCCGCGCCGCCCAGAGCAACGTGCGGCTCACCGAGGCCACGGTGGAAAGCTTCCGCCGCCAGCTGTTCAACGACGCCGCCTCGTCCTTCGCCGAGGCCTGCCGAGCCAACCAGGCCCTGGTCCGCCAGGAGGATTCGCTCCAGGCCCTGTCCGACGTGGTGCGCATGAACGAGCGGCGCAAGAAAGCCGGCGACATCGGCGGGCTGGAACTGGCCCAGTCCCGGGTCGAGCGGGACCGCTTCACCGCCGACGTGACCTCGGCCCGGGCCGCCGCCCAGACGGCCCTGATCAACCTGTCGGTGCCCCTGGGCCGGCGCTACGCCGACCTCTTCCCCGAGGCGTCCCTGGACTGCGAATTCAAGGCCTACACGCCTGCCGGCGACCCGGAAGCCCTGGTGGCCCAAGCCCTCAAGCAGCGCGACGACGTGCTGGTGGCCCAGGCCGCCCTGGAGAACGCCCGGGACCAGGCCCAGCTGGCCCACGCCAACCGCTGGGTGGACCCGACCTTCAACGTCGGCATTTCGCAGACGCCCCGGGTCAATCCCATCTACGGTCCCGAGGGCGATGTGATCAACTCGCCGGCGGAAAAGTCCAAGACCCTGTCCCTGACCGTCACGCTGCCCATCCCGGTGTCGCGCCTGCAAAAAGGCGAATTGATCCAGGCCGAATCGGCGGTGACCCAGGCCATGCTCACCTTGCGCTCGGTGGAGCTCAAGGCCGAGAGCGACGTGCGCGCCACCTACGGCCAGTTCGTCGCCGCCCGGGAAAACGTGCGCCGCTACCGGGAATCGGTGCTGCTGGACGCGGACCGGGTGCTGGACGGCATGCGCCAGGCCTACCGGCGCGGCGCCGCGTCCCTGCTCGAACTGCTGAACGCCCAGCGCGACGCCGACGACACCTACCTGGCCTACCTGCAAGCCAACGCCGACCTGGCCACCGCCACGGTACAACTGCAACTTAGCCTGGGCCTGCGCCCGACGCTGTAAATACCGCCGGGGGCGGGACCCACCAGTTCTGTCCCCGGCCAACCGTACGTTCCATCCGCACCGGATTCACCCGTTTCCGCGTTATGCCCGACAATCCATCGTCATCCATGCCCCCGGCGTAGCGCATCCCGCCGGCGCCGGGGGCTGGCCCAGGAGATCCCCCGATGAATCTCTCCATCGTCAAAGAATTCTTCGCCGGCTTCGTGCGCACCCGCGCCATCACCCGCCACTTCCGCCGCCAGGCGCTACTGGAGGGTCTCGCCGGCACCGGCATCAGCCGGGAAATGCCCCCGTCCCTGGCCCAGGACCTGGTGGCCGCCGCCCGCAAGGCGGTGCCCGAGTTGCTGGCCCAGCTCGATTCCCACACCGACGGCCTGACCGAGAGCCAGGCCGAAGCGATCCGCGAGCGGGTCGGCCCCAACGAGGTCGAGCACGAAAAGCCCCTGCCCTGGTGGCACCACCTGTGGCACTGCTACAAGAACCCCTTCAACCTGCTGCTCACCCTGCTGGCCGGCATTTCCTATGTCACCGAGGACATGAAGGCGGCGGTGGTGATCGCCGCCATGGTGGCCCTCTCCACCCTCATCCGCTTCTGGCAGGAAGGCAAGTCCAACCGGGCCGCCGACAAGCTCAAGGAGATGGTGAGCAACACGGCCACGGTGATTCGCCGCGACATCAGCGAGGAGGCCGCTCCCCTCTTCCGCCGCTACTACGGGGTGGAAATCCACACCCGCCCGGCCTGGCGCCGGGAGATTCCCCTGAGCGAGCTGGTGCCCGGCGACCTGGTGCTGCTCTCGGCCGGCGACATGATCCCCGCCGACCTGCGCATTCTCACCGCCAAGGACCTGTTCGTCAGCCAGTCGGCCATGACCGGCGAATCCCTGCCGGTGGAAAAGTTCGCTCAGCTGCGCGATGAAAGCCAGGCCAACCCCCTGGAGCTGGACAACATCCTGTTCATGGGCACCAACGTGGTGAGCGGGGTGGCCACCGCCGTGGTGGTGTCCACCGGCGGCAAGACCTACTTCGGCGCCCTGGCCCAGCGGGTCACCGGCGGCGACCGGGTGACCACCGCCTTCCAGGCCGGGGTCAACAAGGTGAGCTGGCTGCTGATCCGCTTCATGTTCGTGATGGCGCCCCTGGTGCTGTTCATCAACGGCCTGACCAAGGGCGACTGGCTGGAAGCCTTCCTCTTCGCCCTGTCCATCGCCGTGGGGCTGACCCCGGAAATGCTGCCGATGATCGTCACCTCGACCCTGGCCAAGGGGGCGGTGGTGCTGTCGCGCAAGAAGGTGATCGTCAAGCGCCTCGACGCCATCCAGAACTTCGGCGCCATGGACGTGCTGTGCACCGACAAGACCGGCACCCTGACCCAGGACAAGATCTTCCTCGAACGCCACACCGACGTCTTCGGCGAGCCCTCCGACGACGTGCTGGAGCTGGCCTACCTGAATAGCTACTACCAGACCGGCCTGAAGAACCTGCTCGACGTGGCGGTACTGGAGCACGCCGAGGTGCACCGGAACCTGCAGGTGGCCACCGCCTTCCGCAAGGTGGACGAGATTCCCTTCGATTTCACCCGGCGGCGCATGTCGGTGGTGGTGGCCGAACAGGAGCAGCACCACCTGCTGATCTGCAAGGGTGCCGTGGAGGAAATCCTTTCGGTGTGCAGCCACGTGCGCCAGGGCGAGACCGAGGCGCCCTTGGGGGACGCCCTGCTGGCCGAAATCCGCGACGTGACCGCAGCCCTCAACCGGGAAGGCCTGCGCGTGGTGGCGGTGGCCTGCCGCGAGCTGCCGCCGACCCAGGACACCTACGGCGTGGCCGACGAGAAGGAACTGACCCTGGTGGGCTACGTGGCCTTCCTGGACCCCCCCAAGGAAACCTCGGCCCCGGCCATCCAGGCCCTCAACGACCACGGCGTGGCGGTGAAGATCCTCACCGGCGACAACGAGCTGGTCACCACCAAGATCTGCCGCGAGGTGGGCCTGGACATGAGCGGCGTGGTGCTGGGCACCCAGATCGAGACCATGAGCGACGCTACCCTGGCCGAGACGGTGGAGCGCAACAATGTCTTCGCCAAGCTGACCCCGGCCCACAAGGACCGCATCGTCCGTCAGCTCAAGGCCAACGGCCACGTGGTGGGCTTCATGGGCGACGGCATCAACGACGCGGCGGCGCTGCGCTCCGCCGACATCGGCATCTCGGTGGACACGGCGGTGGACATCGCCAAGGAAGCCGCCGACATCATCCTGCTGGAAAAGAGCCTGATGGTGCTCGAAGAGGGGGTGCAGGAAGGGCGGCGCACCTTCGCCAACATGCTCAAGTACATCAAGATGACCGCCAGCTCCAACTTCGGCAACGTCTTCTCGGTGCTGGTGGCGAGCGCCTTCCTGCCCTTTTTGCCCATGCTGCCGATGCAGCTGCTGGTGCAGAACCTGCTCTACGACATCTCCCAGATCGCCATCCCCTTCGACAACGTGGACGACGACATGCTGCGCTCGCCCCAGCGCTGGCAGGCCGGGGACCTGGGCCGCTTCATGCTGTTCTTCGGCCCGATCAGCTCGATCTTCGACATCACCACCTTCGCCGTCATGTGGTACGTCTTCAAGGCCGACACGGTGGCCGCCCAGAGCCTGTTCCAGTCCGGCTGGTTCGTAGTCGGCCTGCTCACCCAGACCCTGATCGTGCACATGATCCGCACCCCGCGCATCCCCTTCCTGCAAAGCCGCGCCTCCTGGCCCCTGATGAGCGCCACGATCCTCATCATGGCCGTCGGCCTGTTCATTCCGATGGGGCCCCTGGCCGACTACTTCAAGTTCCAGCCCCTGCCCGCCGGCTACTTCCCCTTCCTGCTGGCGATCCTGCTCGGCTACATGGTGCTGACCCAGGCCATGAAGGGCTTCTACACCCGCCGCTACGGCTGGCAGTGACCTGGTAGGCGATCCCACGGCGGCCCGCCCCCTCCACCGCCCCACCCCCGACGCCCTCCCCTGCCCGAGGGCGTCGGCCTTTGCAGAGCCCCGCAACGCTCCCGCCCCAACCTTCCAGTCTCCCGGCCACGACGAAACGGAAGCTGCAAACGAAACGCCCTCCGAAGAGGGCGTTTCGTTTGCTCGGACAGAGTCCGGGCCGCAGCCCGCCGGGATCAATCCCGGGGTTTGGCACGCCGTTCGTGGGTGCGGTAGAACACCACCGGCAGCACCAGCAGGGTGAGCAGGGTGGTGGTGATCATGCCGCCGACGATGACCAGGGCCAGGGGCCGCTGGGCCTGGGAGCCGATGGCGTGGGACAGGGCCGCCGGCAGCAAGCCCAGGCCCGCCAGCAGCGCCGTCATCAGCACCGGCCGCAGCCGCAGGGAGGCGCCCTGGATCACCGCGTCGCGCAGGGTGCCGGCCTTCTCATCGTAGAGCTTCTTGACGTAGGAGATGAGGATCACCCCGTCCTGGATGGCGATACCGAACAGGGACAGGAAGCCGATGCCGGCCGAGATCGACAGGTCCTCCCCGGCCAGATGCAGGGCGGCGATGCCGCCGATGGCCGCGAACGGCACGTTGAGCAGCACCAGGCCGGCGTCCCGGGCATTGCCGAAGGTGGTGTAGAGCAGCAGGAAGATGGTCAGCAGGGTGAGCGGGATGATCACCGCCAGCTTCTGCTGGGCTTCCTTCATCTGGTTGAACTGGCCGTCCCATTTGACCCGGTAGCCCCGGGGCAGCTCGACCTCGGCGTTCACCCGCTGCTGGGCCTCCGCCACCGCCGAGCCCAGGTCGCGCTCGCGCACGCCGAACTTGATGGCGATGTAGCGTAGGGCGCCTTCACGGTAGATGAAGAAGGGGCCGTCGGCGATCTCCACCTTGGCCACCATGGACAGGGGAATGCGCTGGCTGTCCGGGGTATCCACCAGCATGTTGCCGATCTTGTCCACCGTGTTCCGGTTCACTTCGGGGAAGCGCACCGCCAGGTCGAAGCTGCGCTCACCTTCCAGGATGGAGGTGGCGGGCGCCCCGCCGATGGCGTTAGTCACCAGGGCCTCGATGTCGGCCACGTTGAGGCCGAAGCGGGCTGCCGCCGCCCGGTCCACCGCCACGTTCAGGGTGGGCTGGCCCAGCTCGCGGAAGATGCCCACGTCGGCCACGCCCTGGATGCTGCGCAGGATGCCCTGGACCTGGATGGCCTTCTGCTCCAGTTGCACCAGGTCGTCGCCGAAGATCTTCACCGAGTTCTCGCCCTTCACCCCGGAAATGGCCTCGGCCACGTTGTCCTGGATGTACTGGGAGAAGTTGTACTCGATGCCCGGGATGCGCTTCAGCTCGCTTTCGAGGCGCTTGATGATGTCCTCCCGGGTTTCGCCGGCGGGCCAGGTGTCCGGATGCTTGAAGAAGGTGGCGAACTCCAAGTTGAACACGCCGGTGGAATCGGTGCCGTCGTCGGGCCGGCCGATCTGCACGGTGACGTTCTGCACCTCGGGCTGCTGGTAGATGAACGAACGGATGTTCTTGGCCACCTGGGACGAGTAGCTCAGGTCCACCGTGTTGGGCAGGGTCACCCGGATCCACAGGTTGTTCTCTTCCAGGGTCGGCAGGAAGCTGGTACCCAGCTTGATGGCGCTCAGCACCGCCAGGGCGAAGGCCACCAGGGCCACCGACAGGACGGTCTTGGGCCGGTCGAGCAGCTTCACCAGGAGCGGTTCGTAGACCTTGAGGATCCAGCCGACGAAGCGGGGGGCATGGGGCTTGACCCCGCCCTTGAACATGAACGAGCCGGCCGCCGGGATGAAGGTCAGGGACAGCACGATGGAGGCCATCAGCGCCAGGCCCATGGTCATGGCCATGGGATGGAAGATCTTGCCTTCCACCCCCCCCATGATGAACAGGGGCGAGTAGGCGGTGATGATGATGCCGGTGGAGAAGATCATGGCCCGCTGCACTTCGGCGGTGGCGGTGATGATCGCCGGCCACAGGTGGGTCTCGCCCTCCTCCAGCTTGCGCATGATGTTCTCGATCACGATCACCGCCGCATCCACGATCAGGCCGAAGTCGATGGCTCCCAGGGAGATCAGGTTGGCCGGCACCTTGAACAGGTGCATGCCGACGAAGGACACGCACAGGGCCAGGGGAATCACCGCCGCCACCAGAATCGCCGCGCGGAAGTTGCCGAGGAAGGTGTACAGCACCACCAGCACCAGGGTGATGCCGAAGAACAGGGCGTGCTTGACCGTGTGGGTGGTCAGGTCGAGCAGGTTCTGCCGGTCGTAGAACGGCACCATCTTCATGCCTTCGGGCAACTGGCCGCTCTGGTTGATCTCGCTGATGCGGGTGCGCACCTTGTCGAGCATCTCGGTGGCATTGCCGCCGCGGCGCATCAGGACGATGCCTTCCACCGTCTCGTCCCGGTCGTTGTACTGCACCTGGCCGAGTCGGGGCGCGTAGCCCAGGGTGACGTTGGAGACGTCGCCAACCCGCACCGGCACCCCCTGGTTCACCGCTACCACGATGTTGCGGATGTCCTCCAGGGAACGGATCAGGCCGACGCCGCGCACCACGTAGCGCTGCTCGCCGGCGGCCAGGGTGTCGCCGCCCACGTTGGCGTTGGCGTTGGTCAGGGCGGTCACCAGCTGGGGCAGGGACACATCGTAGGCCAGCAGCTTGGCCGGAATCGGCTGGACCTGGTACTGCTTGACCATGCCGCCGAAGCCGGTGATGTCGGCCACGCCGGGCACGGTCTTGAGCAGCTTGTAGATTTCCCAGTCCTGGTAGGCCTTGATGGTGATCAGGTCGTGCCGGTCGCTCTCCACCCGGTAGCGCATCACCTCGCCCAGGGCGTCGGCGTCCGGGCTCAGGGACGGCTGCACGTTCTGCGGCAGGTTGGCGTTGGTCAGGTAGAGCTGGACGTCGTGGCGCGCCTTGAAGGCGTCGGCCCCCTCGCGGAACTGCAAGGTCACCACCGACAGGCCGAACAGGGATACGGAGCGGAACGACTTGACCTCCGGCACCCCGGCCAGGGCCGTTTCGATGGGGATGGTCAGCTGGCGCTCCACCTCCAGGGTGCTGCGCCCGGCCCACTGGGAAATGATCTGGACGTTGAGGGGCGAGATGTTCGGGTAGGGTTCGATCGGCAGCTGCTTGAACGAGAAGGCGCCCAGCAGCAATAGGCCCAGGGACAGGGCGAGGATGATCGCACGGCGCTTGAGGACGCCGTGGATGAAGGAGCTGGCAGAACTCATCGGACGGGTTCCGTTGCGGCGCTCACTGGCGCGCCATGATTTCGTTGATCAGGGTCGCCCCTTCCACCACCACCTGCTCGTCGCCCTTGAGGCCGCTGGCGACGGCCATGCGGCCGTCCGGCAAGGGCGAGGCGGTCACCGCCACGCGGCGGAAGCGTCCCTGGGTTTCCTCGACGAACACGTAGGACGCCTGGCGGGCGGTCACCACCGCCGCCTTGGGCACCACCACCACGTCCTTCTCGCCGGTCACCAGGGTGGCCGAGACGAACAGCTCGGGCCGCAGGGCGCCGTCCCCGTTGGGCACGGTGCAGCGGATCGGCAGGGTATGGGTCACCGGGTCCAGGTTGGTGCCGATGAAGTTGACCGTGCCGCGGAAGGTGCGGCCCGGCAGCGCCGGCGCCTGCAATTCCAGGGTCTGGCCGATCTTGATGCGGGCGTAGTCCTGCTCGTAGATGTTGCCGACGAACCAGACGTGGCTGGTGTCGGAAACGGTCATGAAGTTGTCGCCCACGTTGAGGAAGGCGCCCGGGTCCATGTTGCGCTTGGTCACGGTACCGGCGATCGGCGCCCGCAGGGTCAGGTAGTTGCTCACCACCCCGGTCTTGGCCACCTGGGCGATGTCGCCGTCGGAAGCCCCCAGCACCTTCATGCGGTTGCGTGCCGACTGCTCGGTGGCCTTGGCGTCTTCCAGCAGGTCGGGCTGGCCGGCGGAGGCCAGGGTGCGCAGGGTGTTGCGGGCGAGCAGCAGCTCGTTCTGGGCCGAAATCCAGTCCGGGCTGTACAGCTCGGCCAGGGGCTGGCCGGCCCCCACCTTGGCGCCTTCGAACACCAGGATGCGATCGAGCCGGCCCGCCACGCGGGACGACACCAGGTGCAGGTGCTCGGCGTCGAAGGCCAGCTTACCGGAGATGGGGGTGCCGTCCGGCACCCGGGCCTTCGTCGCGGCGGCCACCTTGACGAAGGCCGGGTCGAAGCCGCCCTTGGGCGCTTCGACGATGTCGCGGGATGCAGCGGGGCGGGCGCCGGCCGGATTGGCGGCCTTCGCGGTGTTGGCGGCGGCAGCCGGGGCGCCGGCGGCAGGAGCGGCGGGGGCCTCGTCGCGCTGGGCCAGCATCCAGCCGGCGGCGGAGCCGACGCCGAGGAATACGAGGGGAACCAGGATCTGAGCGGGTTTCACGGGATTCGTCCTAATCAGGTTTTTTTAGTGCGAGACAAGCTCGAAACTGTCGGCTTCGGCGCCCACGGCCGCTACCAGGCTGGCCCAGGATTGCACGGCGGTGCTCTCGGCCTGGAGCAGGCCGAGTTCGGCGCTGCGCAGGTTCACCTGGGCGAGCAGCAGGTCGGAAAAGGCCTGGCCGTTATTGGCGTAGTTCTGGATGGCCAGCCGCCAGGCCGCCTGGGCCTGGGGCAGTTGGCGGTCGCGCAGGAACGCCACCTGCTGGCGCGCCTGCTCCAGGGTGTTGTAGGCCGAAGCCACGCCGAGCAGGATCTGCTGGCGGTTGGCGGTGTCGTTGGCGCGGGAGGCGATCAGGTTGGCCCGGGCCTGGTCCACCCCGGCCTTTTCCTTCTGGAAGAACCAGGTGGGCAGGATCACGTCGAATTCCATGCCGTAGGTATCGGTGGAAGCCCCCCAGGGCGGCTTGTTGCTGATCGCCGTGGCAATGATCTGGAAGTCGGGCAGGTAGGCCTTCTTGGCGTATTCCACGCCCTTCTCCGCCGCCTTGATCTGTAGTTCGGAACCGCGCAATTGGGGATTGAGGCGCAAGGCCAGGTCGTTGAACTCACCCAGGGTCCGGATGCTGGAAGCCAGGGCGGGAATCTCGCCGCGCACTTCCAGGGGCGTGGCCGGGTCGCGGCCCACCAGGGCGTTGAGGGTCTGGCGGGTGGTCTCGATCTGGCGGCGCAGGGCGAACAGGTCGTTCTCGGCGCTGCTCTGGGCCACCTGGGCGTTCAAATAATCGACGTAGGCTGCGGCGTTGTTGGCGTAGCGGATCTTGCTGATCTTCTTGATCTGCTCCAGGCGCTGGATGTTCTCGGCGTTGATGCGTTCCTGGTGGCGCAGGGCGAGCAATTGATAGAAGGTGGCGCGCAGCTGGCCGATCAGCTGGACGCGCAGGGTATCCACCTGGGTGCCGGCGATGTCCGCCTGGTCCTGGGCGATGTCGGCGGCCAGACGCTTCTTGCCCGGAAACTGGAAGGGCTGGGTCAGGGTGTAGCTGAAGCCTTCCGAGGCACCGAAGCGGAACGGGCTGGAGGGAATGGGGTTCTGGATGAAGCCGACCTGCGGGTTGGCGCTGGCCAGGGCCTGGGGCACGGCGGCCTGGGCGGCCACCTGGAGCTGGCGCAGTTGCTCGATCTGGGGGTTCTGCTGGCGCAGGACGTCGATCAGGTCGTCCAGGGTGACCGGGGCGGGGGCGGCCGCCAGGGCCGGGCCCGCCGCCAGGGCAAGCAGGGCGAAGCGCCGCGAGAAGCGCCCCGCCGCAGCCAGGGCGGGAGAAGCGAACAGGGATGCGAGGGAGGGCATGGCGACCTCGAAACGGAAACGACCTGCATTCTAGGTAGGGGAACCTTGCGGAAACCTGTCGCCTGGCCAAAAACGCACCACGATGGTGCTGTTTTTCCATAATTGCGCGGCAAACGTCGGCGAAACGTCAGTCAATCGTCAGGTTAATGGAAAATGGCGTGGTCTAATGTCCCCCCGCCAACAAGAAGGAAATCGAGCGATGCGCGTTCTGGTGGTGGAAGACGACCCCCTGGTGGCCGAGGGCATCCGGCAGGGCCTGTCCCACATCAACATGACGGTGGATCACGTGACGACGGGCGAACAGGCCGAGCTGTCCCTGGCCGAGGAAGCCTTCGACCTGGCCATCGTGGACCTGGGCCTGCCGCGCATGGATGGCCTGACCCTGATCCGCCGCCTGCGCCAGCGCGGCCTCGGCCTGCCCCTGCTGATCCTCACCGCCCGGGATACCCTGACCGACTGCGTGGACGGCCTGGACGTGGGCGCCGACGACTACATGACCAAGCCCTTCCGCCTGCCCGAGCTGATCGCCCGGGTGCGCGCCCTGGTGCGGCGCAGCCATTCCCTGTCCAGCGCCGTGCTCGCCTGGGGCGGGCTCCAGCTCGACACGGCGCGGCACACCGCCCTGCTCCTGGGTGCCCCCCTGGACCTGCCCGGGCGCGAATGGTCGATCCTCGAAGCCTTGCTGCTGCAAGCCCCCAACGTGGTCAGCAAGGACCGGCTGATCCAGTCCATCGGTGGCTGGGAGGGGGACCTGACGCCCAACGCCATCGAGGTCTACATCTCCCGGCTGCGCACCAAGCTCGCCCCGGGCAACCTCCAGATCCGCACCGTACGCGGCATCGGCTACCGCCTCGACGAACCCGCCCTCGGCTGACCGGATGAAGCTCTTTTTCGATCCCTCCCACGGCATCCGGCAACGCCTGCTGCTCTGGCTGATGCCGCCCCTCACCGCCATCTTCCTGGTCAGCGTCGCCAGCGACTACCGCTTCATCCTCTCCCCCGCCACCGACGCCTACGACCAGGCCCTGCTCGACGCGGCCCTGGCGGTGTCCGGCCACCTGCGACTGGAGGAAGGGCGCTTCAGCCTGCAACTTTCGCCCCAGGCCGACTCGATCATCCGCACCGACGGCTTCGACCAGATCTATTATGCCGTCCACACCAAGGACGGCGGGCTGATCGCCGGCGACCCCAACCTGGAGCCGGTAGAGCCGGACCACCAGGGCCCCCTCTTCTACGACGGCGTGGTGCACGGCGAGCCGATCCGGGGGGTGGTGTACGTGGCGCCTTCCGCCGCCGGCGACGTCACCGTGCAGGTGGCCGAGACCACCAAGAAGCGGGAACGGCTGCGCCGCCGGGTGCTCACCGCCCTGATCGGACCGGCGGTGCTGCTCAGCCTGGCCATCGTCACCCTGGTGCTGCTGGCGGTGCGGGCCGGCCTGGGCCCCCTCACCCGCCTGCGCGAAGAGGTGGAACAGCGCAGCCCCCAAGACCTGCGGCCCATCGACCTGGCCAACGTGCCCGGCGAAGTGCGCCCCCTGGTGGAAGCCCTGAACCGGCTGTTCTCGGTGTTGAGCGAATCCTCGGCGGCCCAGCAGCGCTTTCTCGCCGATGCCGCCCACCAGTTGCGCACCCCCCTGTCCGCCCTGCAAACCCAACTCGAACTGGCCATCCTGGACCAGGACGACGCCCAGCGCCGCGCCCGCCTGCAACAGATCGAGGAAGCCACCCGCCGCGTCACCCACCTGGTCCACCAGCTCCTCGCCCTGGCCCGCTCCGAGCCCGCCGCCGCCGGCGCCGTGTCCCTGCAACGGGTGGACCTGTCCCAGATCGCCGAGCAGATCGCCTCGTCCCACCTGGACCGGGCCATCACCCGCAACATCGACCTGGGCTTCGAGCTGAAGCCGGTCCAGGTGGACGGCGTTTCCTGGCTGCTGCACGAGGCCCTGGCCAACCTGGTGGACAACGCCATCGCCTACGCCGAGCCCGGCGGGTGGGTCACGGTGCGCTGCGGCCTGTACCGGGGCGCCCCCTTCCTCGAAGTGGAGGACAACGGCCCGGGCATTCCCCCCGAGGAGCGCGACAAGGTGCTGCAACGCTTCTACCGGCTGGCCGGCAGCCCCAGCGGCGGCTGCGGCCTGGGCCTGGCCATCGTCGCCGAGATCGCCCGCCTGCATAACGCCACGGTGCACGTCGAAGCCGGCAGCAAGGGCCAGGGCACCCGCATCGCCCTGCGCTTCCGCGCCGCCGCTGCCGTTGCAGCCGCGGCGGCGGCCTGATCCGGATTGATCGAGGCCGACTCAGGTAGGGCCCGCCGGTTTCAGCCCGGTCCGGCTCTGCATCCGGTTTTACGTCAGCCTCCGGTCCGAAATCCCACCGGAATGTGCCACACTATGGCCCTACGCCGCGCCCGGCGCGGCCCTCCCCGTGCAACGACCCAACGCGAGGCCAGTCCATGACCCCACGCCACTCCGCTCTCCTCCCCCGTCTCGCCCGCACCCGGCGTCTGCTGCGCGGCGCCGCCCTGTGCCTGGCCGCCGCCATCGCCGCTCCCTTGGCCGTTCCTGCCCATGCCGAGGCGCCCCAGGTGAAGACCCAGGTCCCCGGTTTCTACCGCTACCAGCACGGTGCCTTCGAAGTCACCGCCCTCTACGACGGCTTCATCGACCTGGACCCGGCCCTGCTCAAGAACACCAGCCAGGCCGAGATCCAGCGCCTGCTGGCCCGGGAATTCCTCGCCGCGCCGAAGATGCAGACCGCGGTGAACGCCTACCTGGTCAACACCGGCAGCAAGCTGGTGCTGGTGGATGCCGGCGCCGCCAAACTGTTCGGCCCGACCCTGGGCTTCATCGTGGACAACCTGCGGGCCGCCGGTTACACCCCGGCCCAGGTGGACGTGGTGCTGCTCACCCACCTGCACGGCGACCACGCCAACGGCCTGGTCGGCCCCGACGGCAAGGCCGTGTTCCCCAACGCCGAGGTGCGCCTGGCCCAGGAGGAAAGCGACTTCTGGCTGAGCCAGGCCAACGCCGACAAGGCGCCGGAGGACTTCAAGCCCTTCTTCAAGATGGCCCGGGACGCCGCTGCCCCCTACCAGGCCGCCGGCAAGTGGAAGCCCTTCGCCGGCGAAACCGAGCTGCTGCCCGGCGTGCGCGCCGTGGCCGCCCGGGGCCACACCCCGGGCCACGGCGGCTACCTGTTCACCTCCAACGGCGAAAAGCTGCTGATCTGGGGCGACTTGGTGCACAACGCCGCGGTGCAGTTCGCCCGCCCGACGGTGGCCATCGAGTTCGATACCGACAAGACCCAGGCAGTGCGCACCCGGCAGAAGATCTTCGCCTACGCCGCCAAGGAAAAGCTGCTGGTGGCCGGCATGCACCTGCCCTTCCCCGGCATCGGCCACGTCCGCCAGGACGGCAAGCGCTACAGCTGGGTGCCGGTGGAATTCGGCCCGCTGCGCTGACTTCCAGTCCCGGTCCCCTCTCCGCTTCGACACGCCCCGCCCTGTGCGGGGCGTGTCCGTTTTTGCGCCTCGGCCGCGCTCGATGCAGGGGCTGCATCCCGCGGCGCGGACGCACGAAACCCGCTCGGGATAGCGCCCGTTGCGGCAAAATCCCCCCCTGGCCTGAATCCTTGAATCCCGTTCAGCAACGGCGGTCTGCGTACCGCCTGCCGATTTTGCCGTGGCCCCAGGCCGCGATTAAGCCCGGGCAACTCCGTGCCCGGGCGGCTATGTGAATGGAGACCCCATGACCCACGACAACCGTCCCGTGGCGGATGCGCTCGCCGCCAACCTGACCAAGATCGACGACGTGGTGGCCCGCGTCGTCGCCCCCGCCGCCGCCGACGTCGACGCCAACGGCACCTATCCCCGCGCCGCCCTCGACGCCCTGGGCCAGGCCGGCCTGCTCGGACTGATCAGCAGCCCCGAGGCGGGCGGCCTGGGCCTGGGCCACCGCGCCGCCGCCCTGGCGGTGGAAAAGGTGGCCCAGAGCTGTACCTCCACCGCCATGGTGCTGTGCATGCACTACTGCGCCACGGCGGTGATCGAGGCCCACGGCAGCCTGGAGGTGCGCCGCGCCGTCGCCGCCGGCCGCCACGTTTCCACCCTGGCCTTCTCCGAAACCGGCTCCCGCAGCCATTTCTGGGCCCCCGTCGGCACCGCCGCGGCCGCCGATGGCGCGATCCGCCTGGATGGCAAGAAGAGCATGATCACTTCCGCCGGCGAGGCCGATTCCTACGTCTGGTCGAGCCGCCCCGTGGCGGCCGAAGGCGCCAGCACCCTGTGGCTGGTGCCGGGCGACGCCCCGGGCCTGACCGTGGTCGGCAAGTTCGAAGGGCTGGGCCTGCGCGGCAACGCCTCATCCCCGATCACCGCCGAAAATGTGCGACTCGGCGCCGACGCTCGCCTGGGCGCCGACGGTGGCGGCTTCGACATCATGATGGGCACCGTGGTCCCCTACTTCAACCTGATGACCGCCGCCGTCTCCCTGGGCAACATGGAGGCGGCCCTGACCAAGGCCATCGCCCACGTCAGCGCCACCCGCTTCGAGCACCTGGGCCAATCCATCGCCGACCTGCCCACGGTGCGCGCCTACCTGGGCCGCGCCCGCATCAAGGTGGATCTGGTGCGCACCCTGCTCCTCGACACCCTGGACGCCGTCGAGCAAGGCCGCCCCGACACCATGCTGCGTCTGCTCGAAGTGAAGGCCGCCGCCGCCGAGACCGGCACCGAGGTCACCGACCTGGCCATGCGCGTGTGCGGCGGTGCCGCCTTCCGCAAGGACCACGGCGTCGAACGCCACTTCCGCGACGCCCGGGCCGCCACCGTCATGGCCCCCACGGCGGACGTGCTCTACGACTTCATCGGCAAGGCCGTCTGCGGCATGCCGGTGTTCGGCTGAGGAGGCGCCATGACCCAACCCCTCGTAATGGGCGCCGTCGCCTACGCCCCCAAGGTCGTCACCATCTGGGAAGGCTTCAAGGCCTGGTTCCGGGACCAGGGCCTGGAGTTCGACTTCGTTCTCTATTCCAACTACGAGCGCCAGGTGGAAGCCCAGTTCGACGGCACCCTCCACCTCGCCTGGAACTCGCCCCTGGCCTGGGTGCGCGCCGAGCGCATGGCCCGGGCCCGGGGGCTGGAGGTCGCCGCCGTAGCCATGCGCGACACGGACCAGGACCTGTCCTCGGTGCTGGTGGTGCGCCAGGACGGCCCCGCCGACCGGACCGCCCTGGTCGGCAAGCGGGTGGGCTTCGGCGCCATCGACTCGCCCCAGGCCACCCTCATTCCCCTCGACCACCTGCGCCAGGCCGACCTCATCGCCGGCCGCGACTACACCGCCCGCCGCTTCGACGTGCTCGGCGGCAAGCACGGCGACCACATCGGCGGCGAGCGCGACGCCGCCCAGGCCCTGATGGCCGGCGAGATCGACGCGGCCTGGATGATCGACGGCAACTACCTGGCCTTCGCCAACGAGGGCGTGCTGCCCAGCGGCGCAACCCGCATCCTGGCCCGCACCGGCCTCTACGACCACTGCAACTTCACCGTCAGCCCCGGCGCCCCGGCCGAGCTGATCGGACGCTTCACCGAGTTGCTGCTGGGCATGTCCTGGGACGATCCGGCGGTGCGCCCCCTGCTCGAACTGGAAGGCCTGCGCGCCTGGCGCCCCGGCCGCACCAGCGGCTACGCGGCCCTGGAGCGGGCGGTGGACGACGAAGCCTTCTACGATGCCGAAGGAAAGATCCTTGCCGCCGACTATCGATATTGAGGCCCTCGGCTTCGACGCCGGTGCCCACCTGGTGGTGAAGCTGGCCCTGGGCCGGGTGCCCGTCGGCGAGGTGCTGGAAGTGCGCGGCCAGGGCGAGGGCTGGCAAGGCCCCCTGGCCGCCTGGTGCCGCAGCCAGGGGCACCCCGTGGCCTTCGAGGATGGCGGCGACGGCCGCCCCTGCGCCCGCATCACCCGGGGCGCGGTCCAGGCCGGCCGCTGGCGCGGCGCTGCGGCCACCGGGGCGATCGACCCCGGCGCGGACGGCGCCGTGCGGGCGGAGGTCGATACCCGCTGGGGCCTGGCCGCCCGGGGCGCCACCGTGGAGGCGGGCAGCCCCGCCTTCGCTTTCCGCCTCACCCGGCGCGAGGACGTCTGGGCCGACAGCGCCGCCACCCTCTACGCCGAGGCCGTGGCCGCCCAGTGGAACGCCGACACCGCCATCGACTGGCAGGCCCCTTGCGATCTGCCCGACGAGGTGGAGGACGCGGTAGTCCAGGTGATGACCTACATGGTGGAAAACGAGAACGCCGCCCTGGTGGTGCCGGCCCGCTTTCTCGGCCAGCTCCACCCCCACTTCCGCGAGGTGCAAGCGCTGCTGGCCATCCAGGTGGCCGACGAGGCCCGGCACATCGACGTGTTCACCCGCCGCATCGCCCTCAAGGGCCGCCAGCCCGGGCTGTCCACCGCCGGCGGGCAGGCGTCGCTGAAGACCCTGGTGGACGAGCCGGATTTTTCCACCGCCCAGTTCCTGCTAGCGGTGCTCGGCGAGGGTACTTTCGTCAGCCTGCTCAACTTCCTGCACCACCACGCCCCGGACTCGGTGACCCGGCAGATCGCCCGCCTGGCCGCCCGGGACGAGGCGCGGCACGTGGCCTTCGGCATGGCCCACCTGGGCCAGCACATCGCCCAGGAACCGGCCCTGCTGACCCGCCTGGGCAACGCCGTGGAAGCCCGCTACGAGCACCTGGCCGGCACCTCTGGCCTGAACGAGGAAGTGTTCGACGCCCTGATCCTGCTGGCCGCCGGCAGCAGCGCCCCGGCAGCCATCGCCGCCGGCTACGCCCGGGTCCAGGAGCTGTTGCAGGACATGGCCCGGGGCCGGGAAGCACGCCTGGCCAAGCTCGGCTTCCAGGGAGAATCGGCCCGGCGGCTGGCCTCCCTGCACACCCGCAACTTCATGTAGCACCGCGTCGGCGGCCTTCGCCCGGTTCTCCGGCGAAGGGCCGCCCGAGCAATGCGCTCGCCACCCGCACCGCCCTCCCCGCCACCCCTTCCAACCCCTTCCGGCCCGCATGGGGAACCACGCGCGCCACGCCACTGTCCTCAGTCGACAAGCCGTTCCCGGTCGCGGGACAAGCGGGTAGCGCTCCGGGGCGCTGCGTTACAATTCCGGCCCGCTTTCACCAGACCTTCCGGACTGCGCCCCATGACGTTCTGTCAAAAGATCATCGGCCTCCTGTTCATCGCCTTGTTCTCGTGCAACGGCGTCGTTGCCGCCGACGACGACTCGTCCGGACGCCCCGCTGCCTCTGAAACCAGGAAAGCGGCCAAGCCGAAGGAAGCCGCGAAAAAGAACGCCGCCACCGCCCAGGGCGACCGGAAGAACGCGGCCCCGGACAGCGCCAAGGCCGCCGGGGCAGAATCGAACGGCGCCTGGAGCCGCGCCAAGAAGGTCGGCCTGTGGGTCGCCGGCATCGCCGGAGTGATCCTGTTCTTCACCTCCCTGCAACACACCCTGGGCCTCAGCATCGCCCTGGGCCTGGCCGCCGGCATCGCCGGCTACGTGTTCGACAACACATTCGCCGCCTGGGGCCTTCTGGGCGCCATCGCCGGCTTCGCCATCGGCCTCGTCTGGTATTTCGTCGACCTGATCCGCGCCCGGACCCGGCGCACCCTGGTCATCGCCAGCGGCAACAACCCGGTCTATCTCGATGCACCCGCCATCAATCCCACCACCGGCCTGCCGATGACCGGCGGCCCGGGAGGCGTCGACGCCAGGGGCAATCCCTACGGTGCCCCCGGCATCAACCCGGCCTCGGGCCTGCCCATGGCCGGCGGCGTGGATGTGGGCGGCAACCCCTACGGTACGAACCACCATCCCTGATTACGGTATCCGTCCCACGGCTGCCGGCCCCTGCCCCCTCACTCTCGCCGATGCGCACCTTCCACCTGCGCCCTGCCCCGGAACTGCGGCCCTTCATCGACCGCTTCTGGGGCTGGCAATCGCCGGAGTTTCCCGCGTCGGCGCGGAATCCGGGCCAGGGGGCCATTCCCCTACCCCTGCTGCTGCCGGGCACCGGTGCCGAGGTCTATTTCCACCGGGAAGTGCCCTTCCATGCCCTGGCGTCCGTAGCGGCCAATGGAGAGGCCTGCAACGCCCCGGAGGAAATCCCGCCCCCGGCTCAGGCCCTACCCGACGCCCATCTGCTGGCCCTGCGCCGCCGCGTCCTGCACTTGCTGCCGGCGCCCCGGGTCGATTTCATCGCCGTGCGCTTTCGCGCCGGCATGATCCACCGCTTCACCCCCATCCCCGGCGCCGAACTGGCCGATGCGCCGCTGACGCCCCGGGACCTCTGGGGGCCGGCCGGCGCGACGCTGGCGGCGCGGCTCGCCGAGACTCCTTCCCTGCCCGCCCGGGCCGCCCTGCTGCACGCCTTCCTGCGCGCCCGGCTGCGCCCCGAGGCCCCCGACGCCCTGGCCGAAGCCGCCGTGGACCGGCTCTACCGCCAGTCTCCGGCCGGAGCGCCGTGGGGCTGTGATGCGGCGGAAAAAAACGGGAAGTCCGCGCTGGACGAGACCCCTGATCGGGATATGGCCGACGCCGGCATCGACCGCCTGGCCGCTGGCCTGGGCCTGGGGCGGCGCCAGCTGGAGCGGCGCGTCGGCGCCCTAACCGGCCTCGCACCGGTGGCCTGGAAGCGTCTGGTGCGGCTGCAAAAGACCGCCCGCCGCTTGGCCCTGGCACCCGACGCCTCCCTCACCGACACGGCCCTGGCCCTGGGCTACTACGACCAGGCCCACTGCATCCGCGACTTCCGCGCCCTGGCCGGCCTGACGCCGGGCCAGTACCGGGCGCTGCTGGCCGGGAGGACGCATTTTTACAATCCGCCCGGCTCGTCGGCGGGCATCCTGACAACTCATTCCCCCACCTCACGCTAAGGAGCCCCCATGCTGCTGCTCGCCGAACTGACCGCCCGCCCCGACAGCGACGCCGCCGTCGAAGCCATCCTGCGCGACCTGGTGCGCAGCACCGCCCAGGAACCGGGCAACCGGGCCTACGCGGTGCACCGCCGCCGCGACGTGCCCCACGGCTTCATCGTCTACGAGCTGTACCGGGACGACGCAGCCTGTTCCGCCCACCTGGCCTCGCCGCCGCTCCAGGCGGCCCTGGCCCGCTTCGAGACCCTGCTCGCCGTGCCCCCCAAGCTGATCCAGGGCGACCTGCTGGCGGCTAGCGGGCTGGCCGACTGAGCCGGCCGCGCCCGCTATCGGCGCCACCACAATGCAAAAGCGCCGGGGAAATCCCCGGCGCTTTTGCTTGGTGCGTCCCGTCAGGCCAGGGTGCTTGTCAGGCGAGCAAGAGGGCCAACTCGGCGGCCGCATCGCGCAGCACCGGCAGGATGTGCGCCTCCATTTCCACCACCGACACCCGGGCCGCCTGGAGGCCCACGTTGATGGCCGCCACCACCTTGCCGTCCGGCGCGGCGATCGGCACGGCGATGGAGCGCAGGCCGAGTTCCAGCTCCTGGTCGATGACGGCGTAGCCCTGGGCCCGCACCCGAGCCAGCTCGGCACGCAGGGCCTCCACGGTCATCAGGGTGTGGGCGGTGTACTGGATCAGCTTGGCCCGGCCCAGGCAGGCTTCGCGCTCGTCCTCGGGCAGGTGGGCGAGCAGTACCCGGCCCATGGAGGTATAGACCGCCGGCAGGCGGCTGCCGATGTCCAGGTCGATGGTCATGATCCGGGAGGTGGACGCCCGGGCGATGTAGAGAATCTCATCCCCGTCCAGGATGGCGATGGAGCTGGACTCATGCAGCCGGTTGCTGACGTCGCGCAGCACCGGCTGGGCCGCCTTGGCCAGGGGGGTAGAGGCCAGGTAGGCATGGCCCAGGGACAGGATGCGCGGGCGCAGGGCGAAGTTGCGCCCATCCTCGGCGCTGACGAAGCCGAGCTTGGCCAGGGTGTACAGGCAGCGGCGCACGGCAGCCCGAGGAATGCCGGTCTTCTGGCTGATCTGGGAAATGGACATCTGCCGCCGCTGCGGCGAGAAGGCCTCGATCACCGCCAGCCCCCGGGCCAGGGACGCCATGAAGTTGGGATCGCCGGCCTGGGCCGAGATGTCGTCGGCCGGCGTGGCGGCGGCGTCGGGCAGGTCGTCGGAGGCGGGGGGAGTGTTGTTCATGGGGCTCGGTTCCAGTGGCTCGCGCGGCCGCCCGGGTTTCGGCGCCGGAAGCCGGCGGGCGCCCGGAGCAGCCATCAAGCGACCAGCATAACCAACTATCCGAATATCGCACAAGCCAACGATTATCGCGCACGCGCTGCGCAGAGCTGAGCAGCGCATCACCCCTTACTTCTCCCTTATTCCAGGCGCCAAGGCATATCGCCCATGGTGCAGTGCACCGTTCTCGTACGTTCGATAATCGAACAATATTTCGATTATCGCCATTGACGCTGCCGCATTTGCCCTCCTAGACTTTGTGCGAAATACGAATCTACGTGCGGTTATCGCACAAAAGATCGTCGCACGTTCGTCCTTCATCACCCATAGGAGGTCTCCCCGCAGGGGAGAACCAGCAAGCGAGACCATGATCGACAAGATCGTTTCATCCCTGGATGCGGCCGTGGCCGGCATCCATGACGGCGCCACCGTCATGATCGGCGGCTTCGGTACGGCCGGGATGCCGAACCACCTGATCGACGCCCTGATCGCCCAGGGCGCCCGCGACCTGACCATCGTCAACAACAACGCCGGCAACGGCGAAACCGGCCTGGCCGCCCTGCTCAAGGCCAAGCGGGTGAAAAAGATCATCTGCTCCTTCCCCCGCCAGGCCGATTCCCAGGTATTCGACGCCCTCTACCAGGCCGGAGAGATCGAGCTGGAACTGGTGCCCCAGGGCAACCTGGCGGCCCGCATCCAGGCCGCCGGCGCCGGCCTGGGCGCCATCTTCACCCCAACCGGCTACGGCACCCTGCTCACCGAGGGCAAGGAAACCCGCCGCATCGGCGAGCGCAACTACGTGCTGGAGTACCCGATCCGCGCCGACTTCGCCCTGATCAAGGCCCACCGTGGCGACCGCTGGGGCAACCTGGTGTACCGCAAGGCGGCGCGCAACTTCGGCCCGATCATGGCCACCGCGGCGGCCTGCACCATCGCCCAGGTCGACGAACTGGCCGAGCTGGGCGACCTGGACCCGGAAGGCGTGATCACCCCGGGCATCTTCGTCCAGCGCGTGGTGGCCACCGCCACCGCTACCGCCGCCTGCTGACCCGGAGCCACGCCATGAATCGACTCAACCGCAACGAAATGGCCGCCCGGGTGGCCCGCGACATTCCCGAAGGGGCCTACGTCAACCTGGGCATCGGCCTGCCCACCAAGGTGGCCAACTACCTGCCCGCCGACCGGGACATCTTCCTGCACAGCGAGAACGGCCTGCTCGGCATGGGTCCGGCCCCGGCTCCCGGCCAGGAAGACCCGGAGCTGATCAACGCCGGCAAGGAGCCGGTGACCCTGCTTCAGGGCGGCTGCTTTTTCCACCACGGCGACTCCTTCGCCATGATGCGCGGCGGCCACCTGGACATCTGCGTCCTGGGCGCCTTCCAGGTCTCGGCCACGGGCGACCTGGCCAACTGGCACACCGGCGCCCCGGACGCCATCCCCGCCGTGGGCGGGGCCATGGACCTGGCCATCGGCGCCAAGCAGGTGTTCGTGATGATGGAACTGCTGACCAAGACCGGCCAAAGCAAGCTGGTCGAGCACTGCACCTACCCCCTCACCGGCATCGGCTGCGTCAACCGCCTGTACACCGACGTGGCGGTGATCGACATCACCCGCGACGGGCTGCTGGTGCGCGAGCGGGTGGACGGCCTGAGCTTCGCCGACCTGCAGGCCCTGGTGCCCGTGCCCCTGGTGGATGCCAGCGCCTGACCCTTCCCCACCCCCAGAGAACAACGACAAGGAGACCTATGGAAAACGCCTACATCTGTGCCGCCCTGCGTACGCCCTTCGGCAAGTACGGCGGTGCCCTGGCCGGCCTGCGCGCCGACGACCTGGCGGCCCTGCCGATCCGCGCCCTGATGGAACGCCACCCCGGCGTGGACTGGAGCGCCGTGGACGACGTGATCTACGGCTGCGCCAACCAGGCCGGCGAGGACAACCGCAACGTGGCGCGCATGGCCGCCCTGCTGGCCGGCCTGCCGGTGGAAGTGCCGGGCACCACCCTCAACCGCCTGTGCGGTTCCAGCCTCGATGCCGTCGCCACCGCCGCCCGCGCCATCAAGAGCGGCGAGGCCGACCTGCTCATCGCCGGTGGGGTGGAAAGCATGTCCCGCGCCCCCTTCGTCATGGGCAAGGCCGACCAGGCCTATTCGCGCAGCATGAAGATCGAGGACACCACCATCGGCTGGCGCTTCGTCAATCCGGAGATGAAGGCCCGCCACGGTGTTGACTCCATGCCCGAGACGGCGGAAAACGTCGCCGCCGACTTCGCCATCGCCCGGGCCGACCAGGACGCTTTCGCCCTGCGCAGCCAGCAGCGCGCCGCCGCCGCCCAGGCCGAAGGCCGCCTGGCCGCAGAGATCGTGCCGGTGCTGATCCCGCAGAAGAAGGGCGAGCCCCTGCGCGTCGAGCACGACGAGCACCTGCGCCCCGGCACCACCCTGGAATCCCTGGCCAAGCTCAAGGGCGTGGTACGCCCCGACGGCACAGTCACCGCCGGCAACGCCTCGGGGGTGAACGACGGCGCCTGCGCCCTGCTGCTGGCCTCGCCAGCCGGCGTCGCCCGCCACGGCCTGACGCCCCGGGCCCGGGTGGTGGCGGCCGCCGCCGCCGGGGTGGCGCCGCGCATCATGGGCTTCGGCCCGGCCCCGGCGATGCGCAAGGTGCTGGCCAAGGCCGGCCTGAGCCTGGACCAGATGGACGTGATCGAGCTCAACGAAGCCTTCGCCGCCCAGGCCCTGGCCGTTACCCGGGACCACGGGCTGGCCGACGACGATCCTCGGGTCAATCCCAACGGCGGCGCCATCGCCCTGGGCCATCCCCTGGGCGCCAGCGGCGCCCGCCTGGTGACCACCGCCCTGCACGAACTGGAACGCCGCAACGGCCGCTACGCCCTGTGCACCATGTGCATCGGCGTGGGCCAGGGTCTGGCCCTGATCATCGAAAGGGTCTGACCGCCAGCGATCGAACACGCACCGTTTTTTTCAGCCAAGCACCCGTCAGAGGTGACGCATTTCCCGGCGCCGGGAGCCAATTCCCGGCCGTGGAATCACACCCCTAGGGTTGGATAGTTAAAAGTAAATTGGAGACTGTATGAACAAGCTGGCCTCGTTTTTCACCGAGCTGATGCGCAAGTACCTGCCCGACCCCTTCGTCTTCGCCATCGGCCTCACCCTGCTCACCGCGGTGATGGCCATGACCATCGAGGGCCAGGGCCTGGAAGCCCTCACCATCGCCTGGGGCAAGGGCTTCTGGAGCCTGCTCGCCTTCACCACCCAGATGGCGGTGATCCTGGCCATGGGCTATGTGCTGGCCACCGCGCCGCTCACCGACCGCCTGCTCAACCGCATCGTCGGCAAGGTGCACAACCCGCGCACCGCCATCATCGTCGCCACCCTGGTGGGGGGCATCGGCAGCTACCTGAACTGGGGCTTCGGCCTGGTCATCGGCGGCATCGTCGCCAAGAAGCTGGCCCTCAAGGTCAAGGGCGTGCATTACCCCCTGATCATCGCCTCGGCCTACAGCGGCTTCACCCTGTACGGCCTGGGCCTGTCCGCCAGTATCCCGGTGCTGATCTCCACCGCCGGCCACCCGATGGAAAAGCAGATGGGCCTGATCCCCCTGAGCCAGACCATCTTCACCCTGCCCATGCTGCTCACCAGCCTGGCCGTGATCGTCACCCTGCCCCTGCTCAACGCCTGGCTGCACCCCAAGGCCGGCGACGCCGTGGTGGAGGTCAATCCGGACATCGACAAGGCCCAGGAAAGCCATGAAGGCGGCGGCGACGGCCTGCTGGCCGAGAACACCCTGGCGAGCAAGCTCAACAACAGCCGCCTGCTCAGCCTCTTGATCGGCCTGTTCGGCCTGGGCTACATCGGCCTGCACTTCAGCAAGGGCGGCAACCTGGACCTGAACATGATCAACTTTACGATCCTGTTCGTCGGCATCCTGCTGCTGGGCACCCCCGCCGCCTACATGGCGCGCCTCAACGAGGGGGTCAAGACCATCTCCGGCATCATCCTGCAATTCCCCTTCTACGCCGGCATCATGGCGATCATGGCCGGCTCCGGGCTGGTCACCACCATCTCCCAGGTGTTCGTCGACATTTCCACCCCCCAGAGCCTGCCCTTCTGGGGCCTGATCAGCTCGTTCCTGATCAACTTCTTCGCCCCGTCCGGCGGCGGCCACTGGATGCTTCAGGGCCCGTTCATGATCGACGCCGCCAAGGAGATCGGCAGCTCCCTCAACCAGACCGCCATGTCGGTGATGCTGGGCAACGCCTGGAACGACCTGGTGCAGCCCTTCTGGATCCTGCCGGCCCTGGCCCTGTCCAAGCTCAAGCTGCGCGACATCATGGGTTACACCGTGATCATGATGCTGTGGGTGGGCGCCATCTACATCGTCGCCGTGCTCGCCTGGGGTTTCCTCGGCCACTGATGCGCTACCCGGCGCCGGCTACGGCCGGCGCCCGTGTTTTTCCCTTCCCCGATTTCCTGTCTGCCGCCGCCCCCGCCGGGGCGTAAAGTCCCCGGCCCGGGCCCCGGCGCCCTTCCCTCCCCGAAAGGACCTCCCATGCTGTACATGGTGCACATGCAAGTGAATCTGCCGACCGACATGGACCCGGCCGAAGCCGCCCGGATCAAGGCCGAGGAAAAGGCCTACTCACAGTCCCTGCAACGCGACGGCCGCTGGGCCCACATCTGGCGCGTGGTCGGCGAATACGCCAACGTCAGCATCTTCGACGTGGCCAGCAACGACGAGCTGCACGACCTGCTCTCGGCCCTGCCCCTGTTCCCCTACATGGAGATCAAGGTCACCCCCCTGGCCCGCCACCCCTCGGCCATCTGACCTGCTGCCGGAGACGTCCGCCATGCCCTACATCATCGAAACCTGGGACAAACCGGGCCACGCCCAGGTGCGCCAGCAGCACCGCCCGGCCCACCTGGAGTTCCTCGACCGCCACAAGCACCTGCTGCTGTCCTGTGGCGCCAAGCTCAACGACGACGGCAGCGATGCCGGCGGCGGCCTGTACGTGGTCGATGTGGACAGCCGGGAAGCGGCGGAACGGCTGATTGCCGCCGACCCCTTCTCGGCGACGGACCTGTTCGCCCGGGTGACCATCACCCGGTGGCGCAAGGCCTACGTCGACGGCCGCTGCTACCTCTGACCCGCCAAGGAATTCCATGCCCTACGCAGACCTCGGCGCAACGCGCCTCTACTACATGGAGGACGGCCCGGCCGACGCCCCCGCCCTCGTCCTGTCCAATTCTCTGGGCACCAACGCCGACATGTGGGCACCCCAGCTGCCGGCCCTGGCCGAACGCTTCCGGGTGGTGCGCTACGACACCCGGGGCCACGGCAAGTCGTCGATCCCTGCCGGCGAGTACACCTTCGCCCAGTTGGCCGACGACGTGGCCGGCCTGCTCGACCACCTGAAGATCGAACGGGCTCACTTCTGCGGCCTGTCCATGGGCGGCCCTACCGGCATGCAACTGGCCCTGGCCCACCCGCAGCGAGTGAACAAGCTGGTGCTGTGCAACACCGCCGCCCGCATCGGCTCCGCCGACGGCTGGGCGACCCGCATCGCCGCAGTGAGCGAAAACGGCCTGGACGCCATGGCCCCGGCCCTGGTGGAACGCTGGCTCACCGCCGATTTCCGCGCCCGGGCGCCGGTGCAGACCCGCCAGCTGGTGGACATGCTGCGCCGTACCCCGGAAGCCGGCTACAACAGCAACTGCGCCGCCCTGCGCGACACCGACCTGCGCGACCAGGTGGGCCGCATCGCCGCCCCCACCCTGGTCATCGCCGGCACCCACGACCTGGCGGCCACGCCGCAGCAAGGCCAGGAACTGGCAGCCGCCATCCCGGGCGCCCGCTATGTGGAACTGAACGCTTCCCACATTTCCAACTGGGAGCAGGCCGAGGCCTTCACCCAAGCCCTGGTGGATTTCCTCGCCGCCTGAGCCGCCCAGCTTCCTCCGGCAACGACAACGGCCTCCCGCGGGAGGCCGTTGTCGTTACGGTGGAGGGATTAAATGGCGCGGTGAAGCGCGCTTGCCCGGCCACGTCCCGTCACTCGCTGGCGGCGGCTCCTTCAGCACCGGCCCTGCCCTTCCCCATCGACACTCCACGGTCCGGGGCCGTAGGCCACCACGTAGAGCAGGCCGCCGACCATGGCGATGTTCTTCATGAAGTGGATCATTTGGTTCTGGGCCATGTCGGCGGGCACCGCCCAGAAGTTGTGGAAGAAGAACGCCGCCGCCAGGGAAAACAGGGCGATGGCCGCCGCGGCCCAGCGGGTCTTCCAGCCGACGATCAGCAGCACCCCGCCCCCCAGCTCCACCGCCGCCGCCAGGGCGGCGGCCACCTCGGGCAGGGGCAGGCCCTTGCTGGCGATGTAACCCACCGTGCCCGCGAAGCCGGCGAACTTGCCGTAGCCGGACCAGACGAAAATCAGGGCCAGCAGGATGCGCCCCACCAGGGGCAACGCACGGCAACAACACGCATTCATGATGAGCGTCCTTTCCTGTCCGGGCCACGCCGGCCCATGGGCATAGACAAAAAAACCGCGCCGGAGTGCGGCAAGGCGCTCCGGCGCGGTTTTCGTCGTTTCCCGCAAGAGCAGCGGGGCGGAGGCCCGAATCAGCCCCGGGCCAGGCGCAACCAGTCGGCGTGGTTGCCATCCTCGCCGCGCACGCAGGCGAAGTAGCGCCGTTGCAGCTCCCGGGCCACCGGCCCCGGTGTGCCGGCACCGATGCGCCGGGCATCCACGGCCACCACCGGGGTGATCTCGGCGGCGGTGCCGGTAAGAAACACCTCGTCGGCGCAGTACAGCTCGTCCCGGGTGATGCGCTTGGGGGTCACGGTCAGGCCCATTTCCCGGGCCAGCACGTGCACCGTGCGGCGGGTCACCCCGTCCAGGGCGGCGGTGGTTTCCGGCTCGAACAACTGGCCGTCGCGCACCATGAACACGTTCTCCCCCGAGCCTTCGGCGATGAAGCCGTCGGTGTCGAGCAGCAGGGCCTCGTCGTAGCCGTCGCGGCGCGCCTCGCGCACCGCCAGGATGGAGTTGCTGTAGGTGGAGATGGCCTTGGCCCGGCACATCTGCACGTTGGGGTGGTGGCGGGCGTAGCTGGAGACGCGCACCTTGATGCCCCGCTCCAGGGCGCCCTCGCCCAGGTAGGCGCCCCAGGGCCAGGCGGCCACCATGACGTGGGTGGAGGCGCCGGCCGGGTCCACCCCGGCCTTTTCGGCGCCGAGAAACACCAGGGGGCGGATGTAGGCCGATTCCAGGTTGTTGCGCGCCACCGCCTGGCAGCAGATATCGGCCAGGGCCTCGCTGTCCCAGGGCAGGTCCAGGGCCAGGATGTGGGCCGAATCCTTGAGCCGGCGCAGGTGTTCGGGCAGGCGGAACAGGGCCGGGCCCTTGGGGGTGGCGTAGGCGCGGATGCCTTCGAAGCAGCCGTAGCCGTAATGCAGGGTGTGGGTGAGCACGTGCACCTTGGCGTCGCGCCAGGGCAGCCATTGGCCGTCGAACCAGATCAGGCCGTCGCGGTTTTCCATGGACATGATGTCCTCCTCAATCGCAGCGTTCGCAATGTCGCAATGTCAAAAGCGCCGGAGGGGCCGCAACGCACAGGCGCCACGCGGACCGGCCCCGGCAGACAAAAGGGGGCGGAGGCCCGCCAGAGGTGGCGGCGGGCGCACGCATCCGAGCGTGGGTGGAACGGGCGGGGGCGGCGCGCACCCGAGAGGCCCGGTGGGGCCAGGTGGCAAGCCGCAGGAGGCGGTGCACACAGCATGGAAGCGCCGGGGCCGGCGCTCAAACGAATCCGCAGGAGGTGAGGTGAAAATAATTCATCCGAACCGATCGGATGAACCGGACCAGGGTAGCCGGCCAACAGCGCAGGCGTCGCCGAGGGGCAAGCATGCGCACGATATTCCCCCTCCCCTCGGTACGCACCATCGACTCACCGCTTCGCCCCCAATCCAGCTGGCACAAAAACCATCGTGAACATTGGCCATGGCGCCAGCTCCGCCACCCGATCCTCAACAGGGTAAAAAACATGAAAAACGACACGGCCTCGACCATGACGAACGATGTCGCATCGCCTTGAGCGGGTGCCGATTCCTCACTCTTTGCCCCAAGGCAGTGTCAATTTCGTCAGCTTGGCGTCAATAAAAACAAATAATTCATATAAAACAATACATTGCAAAGACAAAAAAGCTAAATATGAGTCGAAATCGTTCCCAATACTGTTTTTTCGTCATTTTTGAATAATCGAACGCCATGACCTAAGGTGGAATCTGGCGATTCGGCAGTCCCAACCGGGGAGAGCGGTCATGGAACACGGCACGGCATCGGCATATTCATGGGTACGTCCGGGCACGCCCCGGTTTTTCTTCCATCTCGCCGCCTGGCTCATCGCCGCGGCCAGCCTTTTTGCCGGCGAAGCCCAGGCCCTTCCCCTGTTCGCCCGCCAGACCGGGCAGAACTGCGTGGCCTGCCATGCCGGCGGCCAGTTTCCCGCCCTCACCCCTTATGGCCGCATCTTCAAGCTCACCGGCTACACCATCGGGGTGCGCAATCCGATCCCCCTGTCGGTGATGATCCAGGCGGGCATGACCAAGGTGGCCAACAAGACCAACGGCTCCCTGCTCGACCCCAACGGCAGCGGCGGCAACGGCGCCATGCCGAACGACAACTACCCCCGGGACGGCCTGTTCACGGTTTCCCAGGCCAGCCTCTTCGCCGGCGGCAAGATCACCGACAACCTGGGCCTGTTCGCCCAGTGGACCCTCGACCCCTATTCCCAGCAGAACGGCCAGGGCAAATGGGTCAGCCACACCGCCTCCGACCAGTTCGACCTGCGCTACGCCGACCGCCTCATCAACCCGGGGCGCGACCTGATCGTCGGCGTCAGCCTGAACAACAACATCGGCACCACCGACGTGTGGAACACCTTCAACAACCCGTTCCAGATGGTGCCCTCCCCCATCGGCCCCGCCTCCTTGCAGGCCAACGTGTTCACCGGCCCCCAGTACTCGCCGATGCTGACCCAGGGCAACCTGAACGCCGGCCTCAACGCCTATGCCTTCTGGAACAACACGGTGTACGCCGAGGTGGGCCTCTACCGCAACGCCAACGGCATCTACTCGATCATGAGCCAGGGGGTGAGCAGCGACAACACCACCACCCTCAAGGGTTACAACCCCTACTGGCGGCTGGCCCTGAACCACGACTGGGGCGCCAATAGCGCCATGATCGGGCTGCACGGCCTGAACGCCCGGGTCTATTCCGACCCGACCAACGCCAGCTCGCCCCTGATCCGCAACGACGACGTGGGCATCGACGGCCAGTTCCAGCACATCCTGGACCCCCACACCTTCTCGGCCCAGTTCTCCTACACCCGGGAGCGGCAGCGCTACGACAACGCCCTGTGGGACCCCAACAACCCGGCCTACACGGGGAGCTACGCCAACTCGTCGAACACCATCGACCTGCTCAAGCTCAACGCCACCTACATCTACCTGGCCAAGTACGGCGCCAGCCTGTCCTACGTGAGCTCCCAGGGGTCGAAGGACGCCATCCTCTACGCCGCCAACCCGATCACCGGCTCGGCCAACAACCGGCCCGGCACCCGGGTGTGGATTCCCGAGGTCTTCTGGACCCCCATCCAGTACGTGCGCATCGGCTTCCAGTACTACAAGTACACCCAGTTCATGGGCGGCAGCACCGCCTACGACGGCGTTTCCAGCCGCAGCGCCAAGGACAACGACCTGACCTTCCTCTACCTCTGGGCGGCCTACTGAGCGCACCGACCCGCAGCCTCCAGCCTCATTACCCGCCGGCCCCACGCCGGATAAAACCCCCAGACGCCAGGAGCCCCGCCATGAACGCCCGTCCCGCCCTCGCCACCGCCGCCCTCCTGCTGGCTGCGGGGGGCTGCGTCAATCTCGAACGCTCCCGCGATCTGGGGAATCCGGACGTCCCGGCCGCCACCCTGGCGGCCCAGGTCTGTTCCAACTGCCACGGGCTGGACGGCAACGCCCCCTCGCCCAACTTCCCCAGCCTGGCCGGCCAGCAGAAGGATTACCTGGAAGCCCAGTTGCGCCAGTTCCGCGGCCACAACCGCCTCGATCCGGCCGGTTTCGAATACATGTGGGGCCTGAGCCGCAAGCTCACCGACGCCCAGATCGCCGGGCTGGCCGACTATTTCGCCGCCCAGCGCCCCCGCTCGCCCGGTCCGGCGGCCCCGGCCCTGGCCGAGGCGGGCCGGCGCATCTTCAAGGACGGCCTGCCGGACGGCAACATCCCGGCTTGCGCCACCTGCCACGGCGAGCACGGCGAAGGCAACGCCACCTTCCCGCGCCTGGCCTACCAGCACGCCGACTACCTCTACAAGCAACTGGTGGTGTTCCAACGCACCGACGAGCGCCCCGAGGGCAGCGTCATGAAGACCATCGCCCACGGCCTGAGCGGCGCCGACATGCGGGCGGTGGCCGCCTACCTGCAAGCCTTCCCCGACTAGCCGCGCCGGGGCGCAAGCCCCGTTCTTCCGGCGGCCGCCCTGGCCATGGGGCGGCTTACGCCAGCCCCAGCCTGGCGCGGAACGCCTCCGGCATACGCGCGATCTTGCGCGGGCCGTAATCGAAGAAGATCACCCCGGTCTTGCCCCGGGCCACTTCCCGGCCGCTGGCCCGGTCGCTCATGCGCCACACCAGGTCGAAGCCGTACTTGTGCGCATCGGCGGCGCCCATCTCCACCACCATGGTCTCGCCATGGAACGCCTCGGACTTGTACTGCACCGCCGCGTCGGCCACCACGGTGCCCACGCCTTCCACGTCCAGCTCGGAATAGCCCAGGTGCTTGTAGAAGCGCACCCGGGCCTCGGACACCAGGGTGAGCAGCAGGCCGTTGTCCAGGTGGCCGCCGTAGTTGATGTGGCCGATGTAGAGGGGCAGCTCGGTGGAAAAGAGGTAGTGCTCGGGAAGGGTGATTTCGATGCGCGCCATGATCGGATGCAATCAAATAGAAGTCAGATTAAAGTCAAAATTGAAAAACCCGGCGATGATACAAAAAAACCGACCCGCCGGTAAATGAATTCGCACCGTATTGGTGCATTTATTTTTACAGCGTAAAAACAGCGCGGCAGATATTGCCGCCACCTGCGGCAATATCCTTTTGTATTTGTAAAAATCAAAAATAAACAGCGATCTACACAAAAACAAAACAAGGAAAATATTGCCACGCAGAAGCGCCGAAACGGTATCAAAATTGATACAAAATGCCAATATAATCAATGGAAAAACAACGATCTACAAACAGGGACGACTCCACCCGATTTCCTTAACATTTGATTACAGCCATTTGCAAAACGGTAACTCCAGTTATTTTCTTTCAGGCCGAAATATTGCCTAGGCAATCCCCTGGAGGCAGGGGAATCCTGACGCAGAGCCGCCAAGGTTTTTTCTGTCTCGCTCCGTCTCGAATTGCCGCCCCGGAAACGGGGGAGGATTTATCACCCAAGTCAGTCCCATGACAAAAGAAGGAGTACCAAAATGAGCATTTCCGGCGTCGATACCAGCTCGCTTTACACCAGCCAAGTGGCCTCGACCAGTAGCGTCAGCGCTGCCGGCTCCAGCCCCGCCTCGTCCACCCAGGAAACGGAAGGGCATCACCATCACCGCGGCGGTGGCGGCGGCGAGTTCATGAACGCGGTGCAGCAGGCCTTCAGCCAGCTGGGCATTTCCCTGCCCGGCGGTCCGGGCGGCGCCGGCCAAGGGACTCCCGGGTCCCAGGGCGGCCAAGGCGGCGACGGCGATGGGGACGACGGCGCCAATTCCGCCAGCGCCGCATCCGGCAACCAGTCCGTGGGCCAGGACATGCACAAGCTGATGCACGACCTGTTCACCGCCCTGCACCAGTCCCAGGGGAGCGGCAGTTCCTCCAGCGGCGACGGCGACAGCGACAATGGCGGCAGCTCCGGCAGCAATTCCGCCTCCGGCGTGCATTCCGGCTATGCCAACTTCGCCAGCGGGCTGCAAAGCCTGATCTCGCAACTGGGCAGCAGCGGCAGCACTTCCGGCAACAGCGCCATTTCCGCCCTGCAAAGCGACTTCCAGAACCTGATGAACGCCACCCAGGGGCAGTCGTCCTCGGGCAGCGCGTCGAGCAGCGCTTCGGCCGCCAGCCAGCCGGACCTGCAATCCTTCCTCCAGGCCTTGCAGCAGAACCTGCAAAACCACGGTTCCTCCGCGGCTGCCGCCGTGGGCGGCCTGGTCAGCACCACCAGCTGATCCGGCAGCGCTCCGGCGTACAAACGTTGCAACGCCAACCCCGCCCTCGGGCGGGGTTTTTTCATTCCGGCCGGACTTCGGTGCCGGCGCCGGCGCCATCGTTCCGCGCCGAGCGCACCAGCCAGCGGATGAAATCCATGGCGCCGCGCCGCTCCTCGATGTTGGGCGGGGCGACCACGTAGAAGCTGCGGTCCGGGCAATCCTGGGGAAAAGGCCGCACCAGCCGGCCTTCGGCCAGGTAAGGGGCGGCCAGGGTATCCACCATCAGGGCCACGCCATGCCCGGCCACGGCGGCTTCGAGCATGAGCAGAGCGTCCTCGTAGCGCGGCCCCTCGGCGGGCTCCGGGTGGGTCACTCCGGCGGCGGCGAACCAGCGCTGCCAGGAAAGCAGCGGGTGGCGCAGCAGCCGGGCCCGGTCCAGGTCCGCCGGGGTTTTCAGCCCCGCGGCCAGGGCCGGGCTGCACACGGGGAAGAGCCGTTCCTCGAACAGCTTCCAGGCCAGCAGGCCGGGCCATTCCTCCTCGCCGTAGCGCAGCCCCAGGTCGGCCTCGCCGGCCAATAGCGGCGCCAGGCTGGTGGCGGTGCCCAAGCTGAATTCGGTGTCCGGGTGGGTCTCCTGGTACTCGGCCACCCGGGCCACCAGCCACTTGCTGCCCAGGGCCGGGGCCACGGAAATGCGCAACCGGGAGCGGGCCGGGACGCGCAGGGCGGCGCTGGCTTCGTCCAGGCGCAGCAGGGCCTCCCGGGCCACCGCCAGGTAGCGCTGGCCGGCAGCGGTGAGGGCGATGGCGCGGTGGCGGCGCTCGAACAGGGGCTGGCCCAGGTGGTCTTCGAGCAGGCGGATGCGGTGGCTGACCGCCGATGGCGTCAGGCTCAGGGCCTCGGCCGCGGCCTGGAAGCTGCCCAGGCGGGCGGCGGCCTCGAAGGCCGGCAGGGTGTGGAGCGGCGGCAGGTCGCGCATGGCGGTCGGGAAGGGAATCCAGCCTGCATTGTCGCCTGCCGGGCCGCCGGGTTGCCAGCGCTCGCCGCGGCAAGGAGGGCTGTGTTGCGCAATTCCGGTCAAGATTTAAGCTGCCGCGTCCCCCATAGTGCGAGCCGCGAACCGGGAAACACCATGAACGACACCAGACTCAGAACCTACGCCGCGCGCTTCGACAAGGTGCTGGCCTACATCGAGGCCCACCTCCAGGAGCCGTTGCCGGTGGAGCGCCTGAGCCGGGTGGCGAACTTTTCCCGCTTCCACTTCCATCGGCAATTCGCCGATTACCTCGGCACCAGCGTGGCGCGGTACATCCTGCTGTTGCGGCTGCGGCGCGCCTCGTACCTGCTCGCCTTCGACCGCAAGACCAAGATCATCGACATCGCCCTGGAGGCCGGTTTTGAAAACCCGGAATCCTTTTCCCGCGCCTTCCGCCACACCTTCGGCCTGTCGCCCTCCGCCTTCCGGCGGCGCCAGGACTGGGAAAGCTGGCACGAGCGCTACCGGTTCCGGCTCCCTGAAAGGAATATCGCCGTGCAGGTCGAAATCGTCACGTTTGCCACCACCCAGATCGCCATGCTGGAGCACCGGGGTCCCGCCGAAACGGTGAACGACTCGGTGGGCCGCTTCATCGAATGGCGCCAACAGACCGGGCTGTCGCCCAAGGCGAGCAGCCGCACCTTCGGCATCGCCTACGACAACCCGGACACCACCGAGCCCGCCCTGTTCCGCTTCGGCATTGCCGGCGAAGTGGCCGCCGCCGTGCCGCCCAATCCCCAGGGCGTGGTGACTCAGCGCATTCCTGGCGGCCGCTGCGCCCGGGTGCGCCACCTGGGTTCCCACTCCCGCATCGGCGAGAGCATCTACCCGCTCTACCGCAACTGGCTGCCCGGCAGCGGCGAGGAGCTGCGGGATTTCCCCCTGTTCTTCCACTATCTCAACCTGCTGCCGGAAACGCAGGAAAACGAACTGGTGACGGATATTTATCTGCCGCTGAAGTAGGCGAAGGGATTCGGCGGAGGCCGGGCAGCGCTCGACCAGCCCCTGGCAGGCCCGGGGACTGGGACGTGGCTGCCGAGCGCCAGGCGCACCGTCCCTAGTTGGGATGGCGGTGTCCAGCGTTACCGGCAAGCGCCCTTCCCCATCGAGCAAACCGGCACGGGCCGGCCAGGATTGCAGCGCATCCCGGCCGGCCCGTTTTTCATTCGGTCATTCAGTCATTCCAGCCTCGGCCCCGCTCCCCTGCCCCACCAGCCAATCGGCGAAGGCGTCCACTTCGGGCCGCTGGCTGTGGCGGCCGCGCAGCAGGTAGAAGCCCCGCTCCCCCGGGGTGGGCCGGGGCGGCAGCAGGGCTTGCAGGCGGCCGTCGGCCAGGGCGTCGGCGATCAGGGGCAGGCGGCCCAGGGCCACGCCCTGGCCGGCCTGGGCGGCGTAGAGGCACTGGTCGTAGTGGTTGAACTGCAACAGGCCCCGGGCGGCGGAGGGCGCGCCGCCCAGTTCGCCCTGCCAGCCGTCCCAGCGCAGCCAGGGATGGTCCCGCCCGTCCTCGAAGGCGAGCAGGGTGAGGTGGGGCAGGTTGGCGGCGGACAGCCGGGGGCCGTCCGGCAGGGCGGCGGCCACGGCCGGGCTGGCCACCGGCGCCAGCCGCTCGCCGAACAGGCGCCGGCTGCCGGCGGGGGCGGCCCCCGGCGTGGTGTAGCGCAGGGCCACGTCCACATCCTCCGCCTCCAGATCCACGTTGCGGTTGTCGGCGGAAACCCGCACCCCGACCTCCGGATACCGGACCTGGAAGGCGGACAGGCGCGGCACCAGCCACAGGGCGGCGACGCCGATGGAGGCGGACACGGTGACCTTGGGCCGGCGCCGGCTGGCGGCCAGGTCGGCCACCGCCGCGCCGAGGCGATCCAGCACGTCGCTGGCGCAGCGGAACAGGCGCTCCCCTTCCGGCGTCAGGTGCAGGGCCCGGGTACTGCGCTGGAACAGGGCCACGCCCAACTGCGCCTCCAGGGTCTGCACCTGGCGGCTCACCGCCGACTGGGACAGGCACAACTCCTCCGCCGCCCGGGTGAAGGACAGATGGCGGGCGGCGGCGACGAAGCCCTTGAGAGGGTCCAGGGAGGGCAGCTGGCGTAGCGGATAGGGCAGGCTCATGGCGGCTTTATTTCTGCGTTTTACGCATGAATGTGATACGGATTTTCCGTTTGTCCATGGTCAAGCTCGTTTCCATACTTTGCGTATGGAGGCATGCCCCCCGGTAAGCCATGGCAAAAACGCATGAATGAAGGATAGGAAAATGCCGTTCCGTCCGCAATCGCCCCACGGCGCCACCGGTTTACGGCCGGTGGTTGCTCCGGCCGCTCCGGCCGATTCAACCTCCCCGCCTAGTGCGTTGCCCCCGGCCACTCCGTCCGGGGCAGGCATGGCGCCCGGCGCATCCCCAATCTCCACCCCGGTAGCCGTGCATGGGCGAAGCGCCGGCCTTACGTCCCACTCATCCCACTCATCCCACTCATCCCACTCATCCCACTCATCCCACTCATCCCACTCGGCCTCATCGCCTCCGGCCTCGGCCCATGCACCGGCGCAGGGCGGCGTTCAGCGCGTGGCGGATGCGCCTCGCTGCTGGGACGCTGCTTCGCTCCCGGCCGCTTCCCTGCCCCACCCCACCGTTCTGTCCGGCGACCACGCCGCTGCCCTGCACCTGGAACGCCGCCAGGTGGCGGTGCTGGCCGGGCACCCCGGGCAAATCCTGGCCTGCCAGGCCGGGGAAGTGTGGATTACCGAAGACGGCGACCGGCGCGACCGCATCCTCGCCGCCGGCCAGGCCATCGCCCTGACCCGGCGCGGCCCCCTGGTGGTGTCCGCCTGCCGCGCCGCCCGGTTCGTCCTGGCGCCACCGCCAGGTCGCGGCCTGCACCCCATCCCCCATACCGCAACGCTGGGCCGAACCGTCGGGGTCATGATGGAAGGCGGCACCCGGGGAGCGGCACAACTGGCAGCGCAACTGACAATGCGGCTGGCCGCCCTCGGGCAACGGCTGCACCTGGGCCACGGCGGCCCGGGAGGCGGCCGATGAACGCCCCCCGGCACGCCCCGCCGCCGTTATCCTCCATCCATCCCCACCGCATCGGACCCGCCATGCCGCCCCAGCCCCTCACCCTCACCGCCCGGGACGGCTACCCCCTGGCCGCCCATCATTGGCGCCCCGACGGCGAGGCCCAGGGCGTGGTGGTGATCAACCCGGCCACGGCGGTAAAGGCCGACTACTACCACCGCTACGCCCGCTACCTGGCCGAGCACGGCCTGGCGGCACTGACCTACGACTACCGGGGCATCGGCGCCTCGCGCCAGGGCAGCCTGCGCCGCTGGCGGCACATCACCAAGCTCGACTGGGGCCGCTTCGACTGCGACGCCGCCCTGGCCTGGGCCAGCGCCGCCTATCCGGACGTGCCGGTATATCTGGTGGGCCACAGCATCGGCGGTCTGCTGCTCGGGCTGGCGCCCCACGCCGGCGTCGTCGCCCGGGCCTTCACCGTCGGCGCCCAATACGCCTACTGGCCCGACTACGGCCCGGGCAAGGCGCGCATGTGGCTGCGCTGGCACCTGCTGATGCCGGCGCTCACCGCCCTGCTCGGCTACTTTCCTGCCCGCCGCCTGGGCTGGCACGAAGACCTGCCGGCCGGCGCCGCCTACGAATGGGCCTTCCGCCCCGCCACCCTGGAAGCCGCCTACCGCCACCTGCGCCGCCACGGCGACGATCCCCTGGCCCATTTCGCCGCCATGAAAGGCGACCTACTGGCCGTCAGCCTTAGCGACGCCCCCTTCGGCACCCCGGCAGCCATCGAGCGCCTGCTCGGTTATTACCGCAACAGCCGGTGCCACCATGTGCACCTCAACCCAGCCGATGTCGGCGTGCCGGGGATCGGCCACTTCGCCTGGTTCAACGACCGTTTCCGCGCCACCCTGTGGCCGGATTCCCTGGCCTGGCTGGTGGAGGGCCGGCTGAACCGGACGCCGGTGGCGCCCCTGGCGCCGGACGATGCGGCATCTGGAAGCGCATCCCATCCAGTGCCGCATCCGGCCCGGCGAATCGCCTGAAGCGTAAAAAAAACCGCCCCGCCGGAAATCCAGGCGGGGCGGTTTTTCATGGGGCGGCGCCATCCGGCGGCAAACGACAGACCGGCGCGGGTGTCCCCTCTGGCCTCAGGTGCCGATTTCAGGCGCAGGCTTTGGCCAACGCCTGATCGATGTCCCACAGGATGTCGTCCAGAGTCTCCAGCCCCACCGAAAGGCGGATCAGGTCCGGGGGCACGCCGGCGGCGCGCTGCTGTTCCTCGCTCATCTGGCGGTGGGTGGTGGAGGCTGGGTGGATGACCAGGGTCTTGGCGTCGCCGATGTTGGCCAGGTGGGAGAGGAATTCGACGCTGTCGATGAAGCGGGCACCGGCGGCGGCGCCGCCCTTGATACCGAAGCTAAGCACAGCCCCGGCGCCCTTGGGCAGGTACTTTTGCGCCAGGTCGTGGTAGCGGCTGGAGGCCAGACCCGGGTAATTGACCCATTCCACCTGGGAGTGGGCCTCCAGGTGGCGGGCCACGGCCAGGGCGTTGGCGCAGTGGCGCTCCATGCGCAGGGACAGGGTTTCCACCCCTTGCAGGAGCAAGAAAGCCGACAAGGGCGAGAGGGCCGGGCCGAAGGTGCGCAGCCCTTCCATGCGGCACTTCATGGTGAAGCCGAAGTTGCCGAAGGTCTCGAAGAAGCGCACGCCGTGGTAGCCGTCCGACGGCTCGGTCATGGTGGCGAAGCGGCCGTCGCCCACGGACCAGTCGAACTTGCCCGATTCGACGATCACCCCGCCCATGGTGGTGCCGTGGCCGCCCAAGAACTTGGTGGCGGAGTGCATCACCACCTCCGCCCCCCACTCGCCGGGGCGGCACAGGTAGGGGCTGGCGAAGGTGTTGTCGATGAACAGGGGCAGGCCGGCCTGGGCGGCGATCTTGCCGACCTTTTCCAGGTCGAGCACGTTGAGGGACGGGTTGCCCAGGGTCTCGGCGTAGAGCAGCTTGGTCTTGGGGGTGATGGCCCGAGCGAAGTTTTCCGGGTCGTCCGGGTCCACGAACACGGTGTCGATGCCCAGCTTGCGGAAGTTCACGTCGAGCTGGGTGTGGGTGCCGCCGTACAGGGTGCGGGCCGCCACGATCTGGTCGCCGGCCTGGCACAGGTTGAGGATGGCGATCATCTGGGCGGCCATGCCGGAGGCCACCGCCACCGCCGCCCGGCCGCCTTCCAGGGCTGCCACCCGTTCCTCGAACACCGCCACGGTGGGGTTGGAGAGGCGCGAGTAGACGTTGCCGAAGGTCTGTAGATTGAACAGGCTGGCGGCGTGCTCGGGGGAATCGAACACGTAGGAGGTGGTCTGGTAGATCGGCGCGGCGCGGCTGCCGGTCTCGGCGTCGGGAATCTGGCCGGCGTGGAGCGCCAGGGTGTCGAAGCCGAAGGTGCGGTCGGTCATGGAATCTGTCTCGATGTCGTTATGGCGGTGGCGGCCAGTTCAGCCCTGATGCGGCAGCACTGTGGGGCGGCGGGCGGAAATCACCTTGGTGTTCACGCCGAACCAGTGCAGGCCACCGAACAGGCGGGCGTACTCGATCTTGACGCAGCGGTCCTGCACCACCGTCAGGCCGGCGTCGGCGGCGATGCGCGCCGCCTCCTCGTTGACCACCCCCAGTTGCAGCCACAGGGTCTTGGCGCCGATGGCCACCGCCTGCTCGGCGATGGGCACGCAGTCGGCGGGCTTGCGGAACACGTCCACCATATCCACCGGCTCGGGAATCGAGGCCAGGTCCGGGTAGCACTTCTGGCCCAGGATTTCGTCGTAGCGCGGATTGACCGGAACGATGCGGTAGCCGTGCTCCAGCATGTATTTGGCGGCGAAGTTGGAGGGGCGCGACCAGTCGGCGGAAAGGCCGACCACGGCGATGCTGCGGGTCTGCTGCAACACCCGGCGCAGGGTGGCGATGTCGCTCATGCACGATTCCTTGGCTGGCTCCCCGGCCCAGGCCGGAGAGCAAAAACACGAGGCCGCGCCGGGGTCGCCCGGTACGGCGGCTTGCGGGCCGATTTTACGCGGCAAAGGCACCCTGCCCCGCTCAACCACGGCGAAGGCGGCCCCCGGGCCGCCGGCGGAAAGCGGCGCTACCGCGGCGGCATGGCCCGGTGCCGACGCGACCTGGCGCCGATCGTGAGCCGATCCGCGCCGATTACGCCGGCATCCAAAGACGAGCAAGGTCGTGACAAGGGGCCGCCAATGTTCTAAGTTTATGGGCTTCCCGGGATCTTGAAACACGCCATGCCTGCCCTGCCCCCCGGCGCCCGCTGCCCGGCGCCGCGCTCGCTCTTGTCGCCGCCTTCCCCTTTCCCCTTCCCCCGCCTGGCCGCGGTGACGCTGGCCGCGCTGGTCGTCCTGACCGGCTGCCAGACCCTGCCCGACCCGGCTGCGGACGCGTCCCCGGCCAAGCCGGGAGCAAACGCCCCCCGCGCCGCCGACCCGAAGGCCCGGAGCCCCGGCAGCCAGGCCCGCGCGGCCCGCAACGCGCCGGCGGCACCGGTCCGGGCGCCGGACGAAACCATCCGCATCGCCCCGGGCGATACCGCCCTTTCCCCCGAGATGGACGCCCGCCTCGACCGCGTTCTGGCCCGGGCCCGGGGCAACGACCAGGTGCGCGTACGCCTGGAAGCCTATTCCCCCGACCGGGGCAGCAACGCCTGGGAAATCGCCATGGCCGAACAGAGCCTTCAGGTGGTGCGCAGCCGGGTGATCGCCCAGGGCATCCGCCCCTACCGCATTGAGGCCACCATGGTCGGCGACCGGGACGGCACGGACGGCGCCCGGGACCGCAACGGGGTGCGCCTGTACCTCATCGACCCCTCCATTCCCACGCCCTGATCGCCGTTCCCCTCGGACACGGGGGGCCCACTCATCCGCGAGTGGCGGCTCGCCTGCCCCCCTTGGTGCATGTGGTTCCGCATGACACGGCGCCTGATTCACCGCCTCTGAACAGCCACGGATCAGCCGCCCCCGTCACGCCGGGTGGACGCGCCGGCCAGGGGCTGGGCGCCCCGCGCCCACCCCTCCTTGACCAGAGCCGCCAGGTCGGCGGCGAGCAGCTCCACCGGCTGGCCGTAGGGCGACAGGCCACGCACCCGGCCCTGGCGATCGATGAGGAAGATGCCGGCGGTGTGGTCCAGGGTGTAGCCCAGGGCCTCGGACGGCTGGCGCTCGGCCACCAGGCCGAAGTCGCGGATGAAGGCGGCGGTCCGCCGGGCATCGCCGCGCAGGGCGGCAAAACGCTTGTCGAAGGCGTGGACGTACTCGCCGAGCAGGGCCGGGGTATCCCGCTCCGGGTCCAGGGTGGCGAACAGCACCTTAACGTCCTGGGCCGCCGCCCCCAACCCTGACAATCCGGGCAACGCGGCCAGGGCCGCCTTCAACTCGGCCAGGGTGGTGGGGCACACGTCCGGGCACTGGGTGTAGCCCACCGCCAGAGCCACCACCTTGCCCCGGTAGTCGGCCAGGCGGCGCAGCGGCGCCCCCGCAATGCCCACCTCGCGCAGGGCAAAGCCATAGGCCGCCTCGGGCGCCGGGGCGGCGTTGAGCACCGCCGTGGGCGGCGGCAGGCCCGCCTTGCCGAGGTCCGCCAGGAGCCTGGGGCGCTGCTTCGCCCGGTACTCGGCGAAGGGTTCCCGCTCGTAGGCGGCGGTAGCGACGAAACGGCCCAGGGCGCGGAAATCCGTGGCATCCAGGGGCCCCACGTGGCGGTAGAGGAAGTCCGCTCCGTCGAAGAAGACGAAGGCCGGGGTGCCCAGCACCCGGTAGCGGTCGGCCAGCTGGCTGGCGCTCCCAGGCTGTCCCTGGGGATCGGTCAGGGTCGCCCCGGGGGCACCCGGCTCGCCGGGCAGCGCCACCCGCACGGTGCGGTAGCGCCGGCCGAAGTTGGCCCGCACCCGGGGATCGGGGAAGGTCTCCCGCTTCATGCGGGCACAGCCGGGGCAGTCCGGCAGCTCAAAGTAGAGGACCAGGCGCTTGCCCTCGGCCCGGGCGGTAGCGGCTTCCCGGGCCAGATCCAGGGGAACGCCGGCCTCGGGTTCAAGGACGAACAGGCTCGGGGGAACGGCACCGGCGTCGGCCTTTTCATGGGCAGGCGCCGCGTGGGCCGGCCCCTGCCAAGCCAGGGCGCCCAGGGCCAGGCTGGCGGCAAACAGACCGCCGGACAGCCACTTCGGCCAGGATAGCCCGGGCGGCCGGCGGGCAGCGGCATCCCGACTGCCTTGATTTTCGGCCTCGCCCGCCGCCCCGGACGCGGGGTGCGGCAAGAGGCCGAAGCCGCCGATGCTGCCCGGCGGCGGGGCGCGTCTTGCTCCGGCCATGGCAACCTCAGCGCAACCAGAAGAGCGCCCGGTGGCGCAGCTTGTCCAGGCCAGTCATGGCCAGCCAGGTGATGAAGCCGGTGTAGAGGATGCCAGCCACCATGCGCGGATAGTCGGCGAAGTCGGCGTAGTACTGGACGAAGCGTCCCAGGCCGGCGTTGGCACCGAACAGCTCGGCCACGGTGAGCAGGATGAAGGAGAAGCCCAGGCCCACCGCCATGCCGGAGAAGATGTGCGGCAGGCTGGCGGGAAAGATCACCCGTACCAGGGTTTCCAGGCGCGAAAAGCCGAGCACCCGGGCGTTGTCCCGATAGCGCTTTTCCACGGCGTGGGCACCGGCGGCGGCGTTCTGGAACACCGGCCAGAAGGCGCCGATGAAGACCACGAAGGTGGCCGACAGGTGAAAGGTGGGCAGCACGGCGATGGCGTAGGGGATGTACACCGTGGGCGGCACCGGGGCCACCACCTTGGCGAAGGGAAAGGCCGCCCGGCCCAGGCCCGGGATCAACCCGGCCAGGAGCCCGAGCAGCACGCCCAGGGCCACCGCCAGGGCGTAGCCCGGCGCCAGGATGAAGAAGGACGAGACGGTGCCCTTCCACAGTTCGGGCAGGGAATCCCACAGGGCATCCAGCACGATGCGCGGAGCCGGCAGCAGCGGGTTGGCGGTCTGGTCGATGAAGTAGCTGGAGATCTGCCAGGCGGCGATCAGCACTGCCCACAGCAGCAGGGATTCCCAGGCCGGCAGGAAGCGGGTGAAGGATGGGGCGAAGGAGCGGACGGAGGCCGCAGCAGACGGGGCGGAGGCCGACGCATGCACATCGGCGGCCACGGCGGCGTCGGGCGCTTCCGCCGCCAGGGTGATGAATTGGGACATGGCGTTTCCTTTACAGCGACTGCGGTGACTGCGGTGACTGCGGCGGCGATACCGGATCAGGCCGCCTGGCCGGACAGGCCCTGGAGCACGTCGGCATCGAGCAGTTCGGCGATTTCCTCGCGGCGGGCGTGGAATTCGGCGGAGGCGAACAACTGGGCGCGCTGGCGCGGCCGGGGGAACGGCACCGCCACCTGGGCCAGCAACCGCCCCGGCGAGGCACCCAGCACCGCCACCCGGTCGCCCAGGTAGAGGGCCTCGTCCACGTCGTGGGTGACGAAGACGATGGTGCGGCGCGGGCTGGTGGACTGCCACACGTCGAGCAGCAGGTCCTGCAACTTGCCCCGGTTGATCGGGTCCAGGGCGCCGAAGGGCTCGTCCATGAGCAGCACCGGCGCTTCCAGGGCCAGGGCCCGGGCAATGGCGGCGCGCTGCTGCATGCCGCCGGACAACTGGAACGGGTACTTGCCGGCGGCGTCGCCCAGGCCGACCTTGGCCAGGTACTCCCGGGCACGCTCCCGGCGCTCGGCGCGGCGGGCCTGGGGATGGGCCTTGGCCACGGCCTGAGCGACGTTGTCCACTACGGTGAACCAGGGGAACAGGGCATAGTTCTGGAAGACCACGGCCCGGTCAATGCCGGGACCGTCGATGGTCACGCCGTTCCAGGCCAGACGCCCGCCGCTGGGCGCTTCCAGCCCGGCGATCAGGCGCAGCAGGGTCGATTTGCCCGAGCCGCTCGGCCCGAGCAGGGTGAGGAAGGTGCCTTCCGGCACCTCCAGGCTCACCCGTCGCAGGGTGGTTTCCCCGGCGGCGTAGGCGAACGAGACGTCGGCGATGGACAGGCCGGCGGTCGCAGCGCTCACGGCACTCACATCGCTCACCGTGTTCACAACACGTCCCTTTCCTTGAACTCCTTCAGGCGGGCCTGCCAGAACGGGTCCTTGGGGCTTTCCTTGGCCAGGGAGTCGAGAGCCTTCTTGTAGGGGCCGACTTCGAAGATCGGGTCCAGGGCGCGCTTGCCCTCGATGAACTCGGACCCGACCATGGTCAGCCAGAACTTCTGCACGCCCTTCACGTTGGGGTCGGAACCCTGTTCCAGGTTGGGCGAGTAGTAGCCCTTTTCCAGCAGGGCGCGGTCGAGCTTGATGTACTTGGCGATGGCGTCGATGGTTTCCTTGCGGTTCTCGGCGGCGAACTTTTCGGCCTTGAGGATGGCGCGCAGGAAACCCTGGACCACGGCTTCGTCCTTGAGCTTGGCCGAGGTCACCACCAGGCGGCAGCAGGGGTGACCCGGGGACAGGTCGCCGGAGCGCACCACCACCTTGAGGCCCTGCTGCTCGGCGCGCAGGTCGTGGGGGCCCCACACCAGGCCGGCGTCCACCTGCCCGGACTTGACCGCTTCGATCACCGCCGGCGGGTTCTTCAGCTCGAAGATGTGCAGGTCGTTCTTCCAGTTGATCTTGGCGTCCTTGAGGGCGCCGCGCAGCACCGCATCGCCGGAGGCCATGCGCACCGTGGCCACCTTCTTGCCCTTGAGGTCGTTGATGCTACGAATGGTGCCGGCCAGTTCGGGCTTGACCACCAGGGCCGCGTCCTGGCCCATGATGCCGCCGATGATCTTCAGGTCGGAGCCCTTGGAGTAGAACACCAGGGGCGCCGTGGTGCCGAAGGCGCCCACGTCCAGCTTGCCCGCCACCACGGCGTTGATGCCGTCGGCAGAGTTCTGGAACTCCACCAGGTCCACGTCCAGGCCTTCCTTCTTGAAGAAACCCTGTTCCTTGGCGACGAAGAACTTGGCGTGGCCGGTCACCGGCAGGTAGCCCACCTTGACGGCGGTATCGGCCAGGGCGGCCAGGGGCGCCAGTGCGGCGGCGCCGAAGGCGGCGGCCAGGGAAAGCCGGGAGAGCCGGCGGCGGTTACGGGCAACAGTCATGGAGCATCCTTTCGAGTCGCGGAAGCGGAAATTCACGGCCCGGACTGTAAGGAGCCCCCTTCATAACGCATACGAATAAATATCGATTTGTTTATAACCACAACCCAGGCCGCCGCGCCTGCCGCGGCGGCATTTGCTTATGCGCAAAGACGATTTGGCCTGCCGCCCCGGCCTGCTACGCTCCAGGATCGATACCTTCCCAACAAGGGCCTCCCCATGAGCGACATTTCCCCACTGCCGGTGCTGATCGTGCCCGGCAAGGGCGGCAGCGAACCCGCCCACTGGCAAAGCTGGCTTGAAACCCAGGTCGCCGGTTGCCGCCGTGTGGAGCAGGCCAACTGGGACAACCCGGAACTGCTGCCCTGGGCCCGCCGCGTCGCCCATCAGGCCCAGGCCCTGGCCGACGAATACGGTACTGCCCCGCTGCTGGTAGCCCACAGCTTCGGTTGCCTGGCGGGGGCCTACGCCGCCCTGCATCTGGGCGCACCGGTAGCCGCCGGGCTGTACGTGGCCCCGGCCAACCCGGCCCGCTTCGGCATCCCCCGTTCGGCCCTGGCCTGGCCCCTACCCCGCCACGGCCAGCAGAACGACCTGATCGCCAGCACCAACGACCCATGGATGAAGAGTGCCGACGCCACCTGGTTGGCCGAGGCCTGGGGCGCCCGTTTCCAACTGCTGGAAGGCGCCGGCCACATCAACGTGGCCGCCGGCTTCGGCCCCTGGGCGCTGCCCGTGGAGTGGATCGCCCAGGCCCGACAGAAAGCCGCCCGGGCCGTCGCCGCCCCCCGGGCGCCGGGCCGCACCGCCCCCTCTATGCTTATCGAAAATAGTGATTTCCCCCGGGGGATCATCCCGTCCTACCCTGGCGGTGCTGTCTAGGGACTCAGCCCCCCGGGCCGCGGACGGATTCCAGATTTCGGCCGTTTCGGTTTTGGGTCCGGGTTCGTCGCGTTGTTGGACGTCTGTTCTCTTCCTCTTGGCCGCACCTTCACCGGTCGGCCCCTACGGAAACGGCGCTACCGCGTCCTCTTCCACCCGCCGCACGGCCCTGCGCCGTGCGGTTTTTTTTCGTTCCCCCCGGACCGGCCCTGGAGCGTTGGTCGCCACCATCGGTTGGCTATGGGTTGGCTATGGTGAAACAAGGTGGGGCCGACACCTCCGCCGAGATCGCCAAGGCAGGGGATGCGGCCCGCAAGGTCAAGGACGTGAAGAACGACATCCGGCTCAAGTAGCCCAAGGGCGGGCCCCGCCGCCCGTTCCAGCCGCCTCGACCTCGGGGCGGTGCCGCCGCCGGCGCGGCGGGAGTGGTACCCTTTAGCCCTTGCCGCCGGCCCGCCATGCCCACCCATCCCCTGGGTGCGTGGCCGTGAGTCGCATGCCGGCAGGCCGGCGCACTGCGCCGCAAGCCACGACCACAGCCCGAGGATTTGCCCCTTCATGTTCGAACACGTCGACGCCTACCCTGGCGACCCCATTCTTTCCCTGGTCGAAACCTACCTCCAGGACCCCCGCCCGCAAAAAGTGAACCTGGGCATCGGCCTCTATTACGACGAACAGGGCCGCATCCCGCTGCTGGCCTCCGTGCAGCAGGCCGAGGCCGCCATCGCCGCCGAATCCGGCCCCCGCTCCTACCTGCCCATGGAAGGCGCCGCCGACTACCGGGCGGTGGTGCAGAAGCTGCTCTTCGGCGAAAACAACGAGGCCCTGAAGGCCGGCCGCATCGCCACCATCCAGACCCTGGGCGGCTCCGGGGCGCTGAAGGTGGGCGCCGACCTGCTCAAGCGCTACTTCCCCAAGAGCGAAGCCTGGGTCAGCAACCCCACCTGGGACAACCACCGCTCCATCTTCGAAGGCGCCGGCATCCCGGTGCATGACTACCCCTACTACGACGCCAAGACCGGCGGCGTGGACTTCGCCGGCATGGTCGCCTGCCTCAAGGGCCTGCCCGCCCAGAGCATCGTCCTGCTGCACCCCTGCTGCCACAACCCGACGGGCGTGGATCTCTCCCGGGAGCAATGGCAGCAGGTCATCGCCATCGTCGCCGAGCGCAACCTGATTCCCTTCCTCGACATCGCCTACCAAGGCTTCGGCGACGGCCTGGAAGAGGACGCCTACGCCATCCGCGCCCTGGCCGAGGCCAAGCTCCCCTTCCTGGTGAGCAACTCCTTCTCCAAGAACCTCTCCTTCTACGGCGAGCGGGTGGGCGGCCTTTCGGTGGTGTGCAAGGACGCCGAGGAAGCCGGCCGCATCCTGGGCCAGCTGAAGTTCACCGTGCGCCGCAACTACTCCAGCCCCCCGATCCACGGCGAGAAGGTCACCACCCGGGTGATGAGCGACGCCGCCCTGCACGCCCAGTGGGTGAAGGAAGTGGGCGAAATGCGGGTGCGCATCCAGGCCATGCGCCAGAAGTTGTATGAAGTGCTGACCGCCCGGGTGCCGGGCAAGGACTTCTCCTACTTCATCAAGCAGCGCGGCATGTTCAGCTACACCGGCCTCTCCCCCGCCCAGGTGGACCGCCTGCGCGAGGAGTTCGCGGTGTACCTGGTCGCCTCCGGCCGCATGTGCGTGGCCGGCCTCAACGGCGGCAACGTGGACTACGTGGCCGAGGCCATGGCGGCGGTGCTGCACGGCTGACCGGCCTTCTCGCCAACACGACGCACCGGCGGGCGCGGTGGACGGGGACATCCCCGTTCCCCGCGCCCGCCGTGCTTTTGGCGCGCCCGCAGGGGGTGCGGGGCCACGCCGGCCGTTATGCCGCCAAGCCCCCGGCCCGGGCGACGATCTCGAAGGAACGCAGCCGCGCCTGGTGGTCGTAGATCTGGGCGGTGACCATCACCTCGTCGGCCCCGGTCTGGGCGATCAGGTCGTCCAGGCCGGCGCGCACCGTGGCCGGGCCACCCACCACCGAGCAGGACAGGGATTCGGTGGCGAAGGCCAGCTCCCCCGGGGTCCAGCGCGATTCGTCGAAATCGCCAGGGGGCTCCAGCAGCCCGCGCACGCCCCGGGCCATGTTGGCGAAGCGGGTGCGCAGGGAACTGAACAGGAAGTGGGCCTCCTCGTCCGTGTCGGCGGCGATGGCATTGGCCCCCACCATCACGTAGGGCTTTGCCAGGGCTTCCGAGGGCTGGAACTGCTCCCGGTAGAGGTCGATGGCGCGCAGCAAGAAGCGCGGCGCAAAGTGGGAGGCGAAGGCGAAGGGCAGGCCCAGCCGCGCCGCCAGCCCGGCACTGTAGAGGCTGGAGCCGAGCAGCCAGATCGGCACGTTCAGCCCGGCCCCGGGCACGGCGCGCACCGCCTGGTCCGGGGCGGCGGGGCGGAAGTAGCCCTGCAACTCGGCCACGTCCTGGGGAAAGGTGTCGTCGCTGTTGCCCATATTGCGGCGCAGGGCCCGGGCGGTGAGCTGGTCGGTGCCCGGCGCCCGCCCCAGGCCCAGGTCGATGCGGCCCGGGTAGAGGGATTCCAGGGTGCCGAATTGCTCGGCGATGACCAGGGGGGCGTGGTTGGGCAGCATGACGCCGCCGGCCCCCACCCGCAGGGTGGTGGTGGCCGCCGCCACGTAGCCGATCGCCACCGCCGTGGCGGCGCTGGCGATGCCCGCCATGTTGTGGTGCTCGGCCAGCCAATAGCGCCGGTAGCCCCACGCCTCGGCATGCCGGGCCAGATCGCCGGTGTTGCGCAACGCCTGGGCCGGTGTGCTACCGGCCACCACCGGGGCGAGATCGAGGATGGACAGGTTGAGAGGCTGGGGCGATGAAACGGGAACGTCGTGGGTCATGGTCGAAAGGCTCGTAAGAGGCGCCGTGCCGACGGCGCGACATCAGGCATGTGGCCAACAACGGGCATGGCGAAGATTATTCCGGACTCCCTGGGATGCGAACAGTTCCATGGCCGGAGGGCGGCAGCGGCGCCAATCCGGCACCGCTGCCCGAAGCTTCCCGGCAAACGCCGGGGCATCCTGGGGTAGGATGCGCCCCGTGCCGGACCATTCTTCAGCCGGATTCACCCAGCGATTTCAGGAAAAACAGCAATGCGCGTACAGACCAACCCCACCGACTTCGGCCGCTGCGGCTGCGGCCGCCGGGAATATTGCGATGGCAGCCACGGCCTGAGCGAAGCCCAGTGGCAGGCCGTCCAGGCCAAGGAGCGGGCAGCCGCCGGGCTGGCCCAACCGCAGGAAAGCGGCGTGACGAACGGGAGCGGCGGGACCGGCGGCACCGACGCTGCCTGAAGCGTACCGCCCATTTACCGTTCCCAGGCGGCACACCGTTGCCGCCACCATTTTCCGCCCTCCCCTTGGCGCGCCACAGCGGGCGCTCCACCACCGGCACCCCGCTCCCCCTATCCTCGACCTGCACGGCGACCATGCCGGGTTGCCGGACGGCCAGCGGCAGGAGGCACCGGGTTGTGGACGATCAGGACGACGCCCACGGCCACGGTGAGGACCGGCAGCGGCCGGATCAGCAATAGGAAGCGGGGGGGACGTTGTAGCCCAGGGCTGCGACGTCGGTCAGCCAGAAGACCATCTCGAACAGCGTGCCGCAGCACCGGGTGATGCAGGTCATGCGCCGGGTTTCGGCAACCGGAGCGGCCCGCCCCCCAGTTGCCGGCAGGTTACAGGCTGCCGCGCACCGAGCGCAGCAGGGCCTCGCTCATTTCGTCGAACAGGTCGCACACCGAGGTAGCGCCGAATTCCTGCAGCCAGCCCCGCTCCGCCGGGGTGTTGGCGGTGGCGACGATGGCGATGCGCGGGTTGATGGCCCGGGCGGTCATGCAGATGCGCATCTTGTCCGGCAGGGCGGTGTTGGTCACCACCAGTACCCGGGCCTCGGCCACGCCGGCAGCGGCCAGCACGTCCTCCCGGCCGGCGTCGCCATAGACGGCGCTGATGTCCGGGTTGCCCAGTTCACGCACCTCCTGGACCCGCTCCACCGCCTGGTCGATGGCGCTCAACGACAGGCCGGCCTCGGCGCAGCGGCGCACGAAGCGACCGCCCACCTTGCCCAAACCGGTGACGATGACCATGGGCCCCTCGCCGTGGGGTTCGGTGGACACCGGCGGCGGCGCGACCATCGCTGCTGCCACGTCCGCCGGAGCAAGACCCCGGGCGGCGCGGCGGGCATCGAGGCGCGCCTCGATCCAGGGCGTCATGCGGAACAGCAGGGGGTTGAGGGCGATCGACAGGATCGCCGCCACCACCAGGATGCCCAGCCCCTCGTCGGGCAGCACGCCCAGGGCGCGGCCCAGGGAGGCGAGGATGAAGGAGAATTCGCCGATCTGGGACAGGCCCACGGCCACGGTCAGGGCCGTGCGCCGGGTGTCGCGCAGCAGGGCGACGATGGCCAGGGCCGCCAGGGGCTTGGCGATCAGCACGATGCCCAGGGAGGCGAGCAGAATCCACGGCTGCTCCAGCACCACCCTGGGGTCGAACAGCATGCCGATGGAGACGAAGAACAGGGCCGAGAAGACGTCGCGGAACGGCGCCATGTCGGCGGTGGCCTGGGGGCCGAAGCGGGACTGCCCCACCACCAGGCCGGCGAAGAAGGCGCCCAGGGCCACCGAGACGTGGAACACCTCGGCGGCCAGCATGGCCACGCCCAGGGCGATGACGAACACGCTGAGGGTGAACAGCTCGGTGGAACGGGAGCGGGCGATGCGCTCCATGATCGGCGAGACGAAGCGGTTGCCCACCAGCCAGACCAGGGCGGCGAACAGGGCGGCCTTGCCCAGGGCCAGGCCCAGGGACGCGAACACGGCGCCGGCCGAGGCCTGCTCCACCGCCAGGGCGGGCAGCACCACCAGGGCCACCACGGTGAACAGGTCCTCCACGATCAGCCAGCCCACGGCCACGTGGCCGTCGTGGCTGGACAGGCGGTTCTGGTCCACCAGCATGCGCATCAGCACCACCGTGCTGGCCACCGACAGGGCCATGCCGAACACCAGACCGGCGCTGTGCTCCCAGCCGAAGGCCCGGGCCAGGCCCCAGCCGGCCACGGTGGCCACGGTGCTCTGCACCACCGCCCCGGGCACGGCGATGCGCCACACCCGGATCAGCTCCTGGGGATGGAAGTGCATGCCGACGCCGAACATGAGCAAGATCACGCCGATTTCCGCCATCTCGGTAGCCAGCTTGGTATCGGCCACGAACCCCGGGGTATGAGGACCGGCGATGATGCCGGCGATCATGTAGCCCACCAGGGTGGAAAGCCCCAGGCGCTGGGTGATCCAGCCGAAAACGAGGGCCAGGGCGAGACCGCCGGATAGCGTGATGAGTATCGGAAAGTCGTGCATCGCTCGAATTGTGTGAAAAGCGGGAAGGGCGGGGATGCTGCGGCTGACGCAGGTACGGCGGCGGTGCGGGTGCTGCGGGGGGACGGTCTGGCGACGGCTGCCGTCCGCCATGAAAGAACCGCGCGGGCACAAGCTTGCCCGCCGCTTTCCCGAGAACGGGAGCGCGCGGGCGGCGCGGCGATCATGACGACTGAAGAATAAATCACGGCGCCGGCCCCCGCTGTAACAAAGCGTAGGCCGGCCCTTATTCCCGATGTTCATATGCTAGGAGATAAATCTTCGTTGGCCCTCCCGGCCCCGCTCCCCATACTCCCTGGCCTTGCCGGCGCTCCGGCCGGGGGATCGCCCCGCCACGCTGGGCGCGGCCCCGGAATCACGGAGCCACAGAATCACAGAATCACAGGAGCCTTGCCGCCATGGGCCACGCCGACCGCCATCTTTCCCCCTCGTCCGTCCCTGCCTCCGACGCCCCCTACTGGGACGCCGCCCTGGAAACCCAGCCCCGGGCCGACTGGGACGCCCTCAAGCTCGACCTGTTGCAGCGCCACCTGCGCCACGCCTACGCCAGCTCGCCCTACTACCGGGCCGCCTGGGACGCCGCCGGGGTGCATCCCGACCAGGTGAAACGCCTGGACGACATCCGCCGCTTTCCCTTCATCACCAAGCAGACCCTGCGCGAGCGCCAGCTCGCCGCCCCGCCCTTCGGCGATCTGGTGGCGGTGCCCGAGCGCGACATCGTGTACATCTCCGCCTCCAGCGGTTCCACCGGCATCCCCACCGCCTCGCCGTTCACCGCCCGGGACTTCGACGACTGGATGGACTACGAGGCACGCCAGTTCTGGTCCTCAGGCCTGCGCCCGGAAGACCGCTACTGCCACTCGCTCAATTTTTCGCTGTTCGTCGGCGGCCCCTGCGTGCTCGGCGCCCAGAAGCTCGGCGCCCTCTCCATCCACGCCGGCACCGTGCCGAGCGAGCGGCTGTTGACCATCGCCCGCCAGTTCCAGGCCACCGCCATCTGGACCACCCCGTCCTACGCCTGGTACCTGGGCGAGACGGCCAAGAAGGAAGGCATCGACCCGAAGCAGGATCTGGCGATCAAACGCATCTTCGTCGCCGGCGAGCCCGGCGGCTCGATCCCGGAAACCCGCAACCGCATCGAAGAACTGTGGGGCGCTTCGGTGTACGACTACTACGGCCTCTCGGACATCTTCGGCTCCTGCGCCGGCATGTGCGAAGAGAAGCACGGCCTGCACTGGGCCGAGGACCACATCCTGGCCGAAGTGCTCGACCCGGAAACCGGCGAGCCGGTGGCCGAGGGCGAACGGGGCGAGCTGGTGCTCACCACCCTGAAGAAGAGCGCCCGCCCCATGGTCCGCTTCCGCAGCGGCGACATCGTCTCCTTCACCAGCGAACCCTGCGCCTGCGGCCGCACCTCCCAGCGCCTGCTCGGCGTCCACGGCCGGCTCGACGACATGCTCATCATCAAGGGCGTGAACCTCTTCCCCAGCGACGTGGAAGCCGTCGCCCGCAAGGACCACGACCTCACCGGAGAATACAAGCTGGTGGTGGAGCGTATCGACCACCTGGACCACCTGACCGTGGAAGTGGAGCGGGCCGCCAGCTACAAAGGCAGCGACACGGAACTGGCCGAGCGCTTCGCCAAGCACCTCAAATCGGTCACCGGCGTACTGCCGGCGGTCACCATCCTCCCGCCGGACACCCTGCCCCGGGCAACCCACAAGGCCAAGCGGGTGGAGGATCGGCGCAGCGGGGTGTGGGCCTAAAGCGTCAGCACGCCTTTTGAGCCGCTGGCGCCGCTTTCGGGCAGCCGCCAGCCCTCCACCGCCCTTAACGCAAAACGCTCCCACCACATCGGCGGCACTGCGCCCTCCCCCCTTCACCCCCGCCGAGCAGCGCAGCCGGCCCGGGGAGGTGTCGGCGAGGACTGTTTGAGGCCGCAGGCCGAGTTCCGCAGCCGCCCC
>NZ_DAISLS010000016.1:0-118695 GCF_036820405.1 Oryzomicrobium sp. | reverse complement strand
GCTTCATCACCGGCGCCACCATCAACATCAACGGCGGCCTCTACTACCAGTAAGCCCCGCCTTGTTTTTTGATGGCACGAAAGCCCCGCTCCGGCGGGGCTTTCGCTTTGTGTATAATCCGATAATTACGCCGCTCGCACCGATCGACCCGAAAACGGCCGGCTTCCTGGCGTCTTCTGCGCCGTTCGGCGCCGTCCGCTTTTCCTCCCTTGCCCTCCGGAGCCTGCCTAATGTCGGACCAGACTCGACTGATCAAGAAGTACCCCAACCGGCGTCTCTACGACACCAAGACCAGCGCCTACATCACCTTGGCCGACGTCAAGGACTTGGTGCTGCGCTTCGAGGAATTCAAGGTGGTGGACGCCAAGGGCGGCGAGGACCTGACCCGCAGCATCCTGCTGCAGATCATCCTGGAAGAGGAAACCGGCGGCGTGCCGATCTTCTCCACCGAAGTGCTGGCCCAGATGATCCGCTTCTACGGCAACGCCATGCAGGCGATGTTGAGCAAGTACCTGGAAACCAACATGCGGGCCTTCGTGGACTTCCAGGGCAAGGTGCAGGAGCAGTCCCGCTCCATGTACGGCGACAACAAGCAGATGCAGTCCGACATGTGGGCCCAGTTCCTCAATTTCCAGGGGCCGGCCATGCAGAGCATGATGTCGGCCTACATGGACCAGAGCAAGAAGATGTTCCAGCAGATGCAGGCCCAGATCGAGAGCCAGACGCGGAACATGTTCAGCGGCGGCTTTCCTTTTCCAGGGACTCCCGGCGCGCCTGGAGCCCCCGGCGCCGCCGGAACCAACCCGGGCAACAAGCCCGATGGCAAGAAAACCGAAAAAGCAGGATAGAACGTGAGCAACGAGCAGAATTCCGGCATCATCATTCCGGCCGGCGCGGCACCCCGCGTCGGCTTTGTTTCTCTGGGCTGCCCGAAAGCGGGTTCCGACGCCGAGCAGATCCTGACCAAGCTGCGCGCCGAAGGCTATGAGATCGCCCCGACCTACGACGGCGCCGACCTGGTGATCGTCAACACCTGCGGCTTCATCGACGCGGCGGTGGAAGAATCCCTGGACGCCATCGGCGAGGCCCTGTCCGAAAACGGCAAGGTGATCGTCACCGGCTGTCTCGGCGCCAAGGGCGACATCGTCCAGACCACCCACCCGTCGGTGCTGGCGGTGACCGGCCCCCACGCCGCCGACGAGGTGATGGGCCACGTGCACACCCACCTGCCCAAGCCCCACGACCCCTACGTGGACCTGGTGCCCCCGGCCGGCGTGCGCCTGACCCCGGACCACTTCGCCTACCTGAAGATTTCCGAGGGCTGCAACCACAGCTGCACCTTCTGCATCATCCCGTCCCTGCGCGGCCCCCTGGTGTCGCGCCCGATCGGCGACGTGCTGAAGGAAGCCGAGGCCCTGGCCGAATCCGGGGTCAAGGAGCTGCTGATCATCTCCCAGGACACCAGCGCCTACGGTGTGGACGTGAAGTACCGCACCGGCTTCTGGGGCGGCCGTCCGGTCAAGACCCGTCTCAAGGAACTGTGCGAGGCCCTCGGTGAGCTGGGCATCTGGGTGCGCCTGCACTACGTGTACCCGTACCCCAGCGTGGACGACCTGGTTCCGCTGATGGCCGAGGGCAAGATCCTGCCCTACCTGGACATCCCCTTCCAGCACGCCAGCCCGCGCATCCTCAAGGCCATGCGCCGCCCGGCCTCGGCCGAGAACGTGCTGGAGCGCATCGCCAAGTGGCGTTCGATCTGTCCGGACATCACCATCCGCTCCACCTTCATCACCGGCTTCCCCGGGGAGACCGACGAGGACTTCGAGCAGCTGCTCCAGTTCCTGGAAACCGCCCGTCTCGACCGGGTCGGCTGCTTCCCCTATTCGCCGGTGGAAGGCGCCGAGGCCAACGAACTGGCCGGCCTGCCGCCCCTGGAAGTGCGCGAGGAGCGTCGCCAGGTACTGATGGAAGTCCAGGCCGACATCTCCGCCGAGAAGCTGGCGGCCAAGATCGACCGGGAAATGACCGTGCTGGTGGATGCGGTGGACGACGACGGCACCCTGGCCCGCTCCGCCGGCGAGGCGCCGGAAATCGACGGCCTGGTGATCCTGGACGGCTTCCACGACGCCGAGCCCGGCGACTTCATCCAGGTGCGCATCGTCGATTCCGACGAACACGACCTGTACGCCGAACCGCTCTGACCGTTGTAACCTGGCCGGTCTGCAAATCGGCCGGTCTGCAAATCTGTAGGCCCCTGCCCGGAACGCCGCGCCAGTCGTGGCTTTCCGGGCAGTGTCGTTTTTACGGGGATGGATCGCAACGCCTCCGGCGGGCCTCCCCGGCGCCCGGCAGCTGTGGCACGATGGTCGCCATGAACGAGCTGCCCGCCCCATCCCTCCTGGCCGCAACGGCCGCCACCGCTGCCGTTACCCCGGCCCGGCCCCGCATCGGCGTGGCCCTGGGCTCCGGCTCCGCCCGGGGCTGGTCCCACATCGGCGTGCTGCACGCCCTGGACGAGGCCGGCCTGTCGCCGGACATCATCTGCGGCACCTCCATCGGCGCCTTCGTCGGCGCGGCGGCGGCCTCGGGCGAACTCACCAAGCTCGAACACTGGGTGCGCTCCCTGACCTGGAAGGGGGTCCTCGGCTTTTTCGACGTGTCGCTGACCGGCGGCCTGCTCAAGGGCGAGAAGATCATCCAGTTCTTCTCGGAACATTTCATCGACCGGGACATCCATACCCTGCCGGTGTCTTTCGCCTGTGTCGCCACGGACCTGGCCAACGGCCGGGAGATCTGGTTCCGCGACGGCAGCGTGGCCGACGCGGTGCGCGCCTCCATGGCCCTGCCCGGGCTGTTCGCCCCCAAGTACCTGCACGGCCGCTGGCTGGTGGACGGCGGGCTGGTGAACCCGGTGCCGGTGTCCCTGTGCCGCGCCCTGGGAGCGGACATCGTGGTGGCGGTGGACCTGGGCGCCGACCGGGTCGGCCCCCAGTACCGCAACGTGATGAGCCAGCGCACGTCCCGCGCCCCGGGCGGTTCCCTGGGCCAGCGCCTGACCTCGGCGGTGCGCCAATGGATGGGGCGCGACGGGAGTGGCGATGACAGCGGGACGGGCGGCAATCCGGCCGATCCGAATGATCCTGTCCCGAGCCGGTCGGTGCTGCCGCCCCAGCCGCCCATGCTCGACGTGGTGTCCCTGTCCATCAACATCATGCAGTCGCGCATCGCCAGCAGCCGCCTGGCCGGGGAGCCCGCCGACCTGGTGGTGGCGCCGCGCCTGCACAACCTGGGGCTGATGGACTACCACCGGGGCGCCGAGGCCATCGACACGGGCCGGGACGCCATGCACCGCCTGCTGCCCATGCTGCGCGAAACGATCGAGAGCTACGTATGAACGACCATGACTTCCTCGCCGCCCTGGCGGCCATCGTCGGCCCCGGCCAGGTGCTCACCGACCCGGCCGACACGGCGCCCTACCTGACCGACTGGCGCGGCCGCTACAGCGGCGCTGCCCGGGCCGTGGTGCGTCCCGGTTCCACCGGCGAAGTGGCCGACATCGCCAAGCTGTGCGCCGCCCACGGCGTGGCCATGGTGCCCCAGGGCGGCAACACCGGCCTGTGCGGCGGCGCCACGCCGGATGCCAGCGGCGCCGCCCTGGTGGTGAACCTCTCGCGCATGAACCGCATCCGCCGCATCGACCCGGCCAACCTGGCCCTGGTGGCCGAGGCTGGATGCACCCTGGCGAGCATCCAGGAGGCGGCCCGGGAGGTGGGCTGCCTGTTCCCCCTGTCTCTGGCGTCGGAAGGCACCTGCGAGATCGGCGGCAACCTGTCCACCAACGCCGGCGGCGTCCAGGTGCTGCGCTACGGCAACACCCGGGAGCTGACCCTGGGCCTGGAGGTAGTGCTGCCCGACGGGCGCATCTGGAACGGCCTGCGCGCCCTGCGCAAGGACAACACCGGCTACGACCTGAAGCACCTGTTCGTCGGCGCCGAGGGCACTCTGGGCTTCATCACCGCCGCCGCCCTCAAGCTCTTTCCCTTGCCCCGGGCCGCCGTCACCACCTGGCTGGCAGTGCCCGATCCGGCGGCGGCGGTGAGCCTGCTCTCCCGCGCCCAGCAGCGCCTGGGGGCCCGGGTGACGGCCTTCGAACTGGTGTCTAGGGTCTGCCTGGAGCTGGTGCTGCGCCACATCCCCAACACCCGGGACCCTCTGGCGGAATCCAGTCCCTGGTACGTGCTCCTGGAAGCCAGCGACGGCGGCAGCGAAGAGGCCCTGATGGCCGAGGTCGAAGCCCTGCTCGAAGCCGCCCTGGAGGCCGGCGAGGCCAGCGACGGCGCCATCGCCCAGAGCGGCGACCAGGCCCGCCAGCTGTGGGCTCTGCGCGAGAACATCTCGGAGGCCCAGAAGATCGACGGGATCAGCATCAAGCACGACATCTCGCTGCCGGTGTCGGCCATCCCGGGTTTTCTCGACGCCGCCGGCGAGGAACTGACCCGGACCTTTCCCGGGGTGCGCATCGTCGCCTTCGGCCACCTGGGCGACGGCAACCTGCACTACAACCTGTCCAAGCCCGAGGCCCAGGCCAATGCCGTGTTCATCGACAGCCAGCCCGAGGCCAACCGGCTGGTGCACGACCGGGTGGTGGCCCTGGAAGGCTCCATCTCCGCCGAGCACGGCCTGGGACAGTTGAAGCGGGAGGAAATTCGCCGCTACAAGTCCGCGGTGGAACTGGACCTGATGCGGGCAGTGAAGGCGGCCATCGACCCGACTGGGCTGATGAACCCGGGCAAGGTGCTGTAAGGCTGGCCGAGGCGGGGCGGAAGGCCCCTCAGTGCTCCCGCCCGTCGATGCGCGGGCGGAACAGCAGGGGCACGAAGCGCCAGGCCAGCACCGCGAAGGCCACTGCCCAGCACAGGGCGGCCAGGTGAATCCAGTGGCCGTAGGCGGCTGGGTAGAACTGGGGCGCCGCCACGCGTAGCACGAAGCCGGCGATCATCACCCACAGCACCGCCTTGTCGGCCCGGGTGAACACCACCTTGCGCCCGGTGTGGCCCTGGCAGATGCGCACCAGCATGGCCGGGATGATCAGCCCCATGGCGCCGAAGGTGAAGGTGTGCACCGACACCGTGCCCACCCAGGCCACCGGGTGGATCACCGCCAGGGCTTCGAGCAGCAACTGGGCGACGATGGCCAGATAGCCCAGATACATCACCCCCACGTCGATCCGGCTCAACCCCAACCGCGGCTGCCAGAGGACGAAGCGCGCCAGCAGCAGGGCCGCCAGGGCCAGGGCGACGGCCGCCACCAGTGGCGGCGGCAGCCAGCCGGCGGCCACCAGGACGAGGCCCAGGCCCTTGATCGGCATGTCCAGGGCGGCATGGCGGGGCAGGGTGACCTGGAAGGCACCCTTCATGAAGGCGGTCACGGTCCGCTCCAGCATCACCAGGAAGGCCATCCGGAACAGGCCCAGGGTCATGGTCACTCCCAGGGCGAAGGTGCCGGCGTCGAGCAGCAAGTTTTTGGCGATGAGGAAGAGGGGCAGCACCACCAGGAAGATGGCGTTGTCCTTGTAGGAGTCGGTTTTGCGGTGTACCACCAGGGTCGCCGCCAGCATGGCGACGATGGCCAGCAGGAACAGGTTGCCGGCCAGCAGGAAAAGGGGCCGGGGCCAATCCGCCCCCGCCCACAGGGCGTAGCGCTCCACCAGCCAGGCCGCCACCAGGGCGATCAGGGGGGCGCCGTGGTAGCCGCGCACATTGACCCAGTTCTTGGTCGAGGTGAGCAGAAAGCCCCCCATCACCGCCCAGCCGAAGCCGAAGAACATCTCGTGGGCGTGCCATTGCACCGGGGCCAGGGCCGGGGCGTGGTGCCACTCGCCGGTGAACAGAACGGCCCAGACCAGGGGCAGGACCACCCCGGCCAGGCAGGCGAGAGTGAAGAAGGGGCGAAAGCCGACGAGCCAGAGGGGGTGGTCAGCAAGCTTCATGGCGGTAGCGGTGCAAAAGTGACGTTGCGCACAGATGTATCACGCCCGGGGGCGGTGCTGCTTTGATCTGCCCGGGGTTTTTGCCGGGGCGGCGCTACGGCTGGCCGGGCTGCTTTGCCCTGTCCGGCGGAGCCGCTGGGTTCTCTCCCGGGGGGCGCAGATCTGCTTCATTGGCATATATCGGAAAACGCATTTTTATAAAGGTTTAATTTCGTTCGGCCATAAAGCGTCCCTCTCTACACTCGGTCGGGTCTTCATTCGGCCGGCACCGGCCAGGGCTGGGAGGCCCGAAACCGTCATGCGAGCGCTCATCGTTGGTGGTGACCACATCGAACCGACCCGTCGTGCCCTGGAGGCTCGGGGCTACGACGACATCGTGCACTGGACCGGACGCAAGACTTCGGACCTGACACGGCCGTTTCCCTCCCGGATCGACCACATGGTGATCGTGCTCGACTACATCAACCACAACCTGGCCAAGCGCATGAAGAAGCTGGCCCGGGAACACGCCATCCAGATCGACTACGTGCGGCGCAAGGGTGTGCTGACCAGTCATTGAGGTGGTGCCGCGTGGGGTGTGAGCGTCCATGGCCGAGCGGCCAGTAAAAGGGGGCGGCGCTCCGGCTCGCTCTGCGAGCGGTCGCCGGGTTGTCATGCCTGTGTAGCACGGGCGGGCCAGAGTAGGCGCGTATCGGTGGCCAGGGGGCTGCCGGCGGTTTCGGGGAGAGGGAACCATGACGGCGACCACCACATGCGCGGATCAGGGCTCGCGGGGGGAAGGCTGCGAGGAATGCGTCGAGAACTTCCTGACCCGGGTGGGGGCATCGCGCCTCGGCCTGGAAACGGGGCGGGCCTTCGACTGCATGTTCCGAGAGCTGGAAGAGATCGAGCGGGAAGCGGCCCGCTTCTACCGCCGCACCGGCTGGATGGCCGGTGGGATGCTGGTCATCCTGGTGGTGGGCCTGCTGGCGATCGGCGCCTAGGGGCAACGGCCGTGGGCCGCGTGAGCGGTCCCGCAAGAGCCATTGACGAAAGCGGTAAACGGCGGCGGGGCGGGGTGTTCGATGCCCCGCCCCGCTGCCGTTTGCATCAATGCCGGGTCTTGCCGGCGGTGTCGAACAAGGCCGCCACGTCCTCGGCGGTGAAGCGGTAGGTGTGGTTGCAGATGTCGTCGTGGATTTCCACCACGCCCTGGCTTTCCAGCACCGATTCCACCTCGCTGCGGCCCAGGCCGAGCAGCATGTCGGCCACTTTGCCCCGATTGTAGGGGCAGTAATAGGTGACCCCCCGGGATGGGTAGAGGCGCACCGTCTCCTCGGCGAACAGGCGGCCGAGCAGCACTTCCGGCGCCAGGCCGAGCAGCTCGTCGTCGCGCACCGTGGAGGCCAGGTGGGTCACCCGGTCCCAGCCATCTTCATCCACGCTTTCCCGGGCCACGCCGCCCTCGCTGGGCATGCGTTGCAGGAAGAGCAGGGCGCAGGACTCCTCGCTCACCGCCAGCCACAGCCGGGTGGGCTGCTGGTCGGACTGGGCGATGAAGTGCTCGAACACGGCGCCCATGGTGTCGCCTTCCAGGGGCACGTAGCTCTGGTAGGGCTGGCGGGCCGATTCCAGCTCCAGAGTGAGCAAAATCTGGCCATCGCCCAACTGGGCCGGCACCGGGCCGGCGGGAACGTTTTCCCCGGCCCGGGCCATGCCTTTCAGGCGCAGCTGGTCGTCGCAATCGACGATGAGCAGGGATACCGGCCCGTCGCCGCGCATCTGCAAGGTGAGCCGTCCCAGCTGCTTCAGCTGGGAACCGACCAGGGTGGTGGCCAGGGTGATCTCGCCGAGCAGGCGCGCCACCGGGGCGCTGTAGCCGCGCCCGGCCTGGAGGGCCTGCCACACCGGGCCGAGGCGCACCACGGCGCCGCGAATGTCCAGGTCGTCGAAGATGAAACGGGCGACGTAGTCGCTGTCCGGCTGGCCGACGCTGCCTTGGGGCGCGCTGGCGGAGGGGGAGGCGTGGGTCATGGGAGCGTCCTCGTCAAAAAGTCAGCGGGCGGCGAAGGTGCGGGCGAACGCCTCGGGGTCGAAGCCCACCACCAGCCGGTCGCCGACCTCGATCACCGGGCGCTTGATCATGCTCGGCTGTTCGGCCATAAGAGCCAGGGCGGCGGCCTCGTCCACGTCGGCGCGGCGCTCTTCCGGCAGCTTCTTCCAGGTCAGGCCCTTGCGGTTGAGCAGGGTTTCCCAACCGACCTGGGCCGCCCACTCGGGCAAGCGGCCCGCGGCCACGCCGGCTTTCTTGTAATCGACGAATTCGTAATCGACCCCATGGTCAGTCAGCCAGGTCATGGCCTTCTTCATGGTGTCGCAGTTCTTGATGCCGTAAACCTTGATCATGGTGGTGCTCGCAGTGCGGTGCCGGCGGGGCCGGGGAAGGAGGGCGATGATAGCAGGGCGGCCGTTCGCCGGCATGGGGCGAAGGCGCGGTGGGGGAGGGGTTACCCCTGGCTGTGCCCCAGGGGGAAGGGCGAGGCGTTTGGCGACCCTTGGTTGAGCAATGTATTAAAAATATTCATGTATTTTGCTGGCTGAAAATACAAGGTCGGCGCCAGTACTTGAGTTTGACGATTCGCTGATTTCAAAACATTAAAAAAATTCAAGTATTGGTGCTGGGTGGGCTTGGGCGTTACCTATCGGCCTTGCCGCGTGCCCGGTAAAAGCCAGGCGAACTACCCAGGCACCAAGGGGGCTCCGATGCTCTCCAAGGAAAAGCGATTTTGCCGAGTCGTTACGTGGCGCCCCTTGGGGGGCTTGGTGTCGGGGGGGGGCTTTGCCGCGTTTGTAGTGCCCATGAAAAAGCCCACGGGCTGGCGGGGCCAGGCCGTGGGCTGTGGGAGCGTCGCCGGGTCAGCGCTTGAGCTTGGCGAAGGCGGCGGCCATGGCGGAGCCGCCGAGGTCGCCTGAGCTGGAACTCCGCGCCCCTTGGGCGTTTCCGCGATGGCTGCCCTGAGAGCCGCGCGGATTCTGGCTTCCACGGGGGGCATCGCTGCGGGCCCCGTCCCGCTTGCCTTCCCGGGGCAGCTCGTCGTCCATGCGCATGGTCAGGGCGATGCGTTGGCGCTGGATGTCGACTTCGAGCACCTTCACCTTGACGATGTCGCCGGCCTTGACTACGTCCCGCGGGTCCTTGACGAACTTGTTGGAGAGGGCCGAGACGTGCACCAGGCCGTCCTGGTGCACGCCGATGTCCACGAAGGCGCCGAAGGCGGCCACGTTGGTCACCACGCCTTCCAGGATCATGCCCGGGCGAAGGTCCTTCAGGTCTTCCACGCCGTCGGCGAAGCTGGCGGTCTTGAACTCGGGGCGCGGGTCGCGGCCGGGTTTTTCCAGTTCCTTGAGGATGTCCTGGACCGTGGGCAGGCCGAATTTCTCATCGGTGTATTTGGTTGGGGAGAGGCCCTTCACCACCTGGGAATTGCCCACCACGTCCTTGATGCCGCGCTTGATGTCGGCCAGGATCTTTTCCACCACCGGGTAGGCTTCCGGGTGCACCGCCGAGGCATCCAGGGGGTTGGCGCCGTTCATGATGCGCAGGAAGCCAGCGGCCTGCTCGAAGGTCTTGTCGCCCAGGCGCGGTACCTCCAGTAGTGCCTTGCGGTCGCTGAAGGCGCCGTGGCTGTCCCGGTAGGAGACGATGTTGGCGGCCAGGGATGCGTTGAGGCCGGAGATGCGGGTGAGCAGGGGTACCGAGGCGGTGTTCACGTCCACGCCCACGGCGTTCACGCAGTCTTCCACCACCGCGTCCAGGCTCTTGGCCAGCTTGCTTTGCGACACGTCGTGCTGGTACTGGCCGACGCCGATGGACTTGGGCTCGATCTTGACCAGTTCGGCCAGGGGGTCTTGCAGGCGGCGGGCGATGGACACGGCGCCGCGCAGGGAGACGTCCAGATCGGGGAATTCCCGGGCGGCGAATTCGGAGGCGGAATACACCGAGGCGCCGGCTTCGGACACCACGATCTTGGTCAGCTTGAGTTCCGGGGCCAGCTTCATCAGATCGGCCACCAGCTTGTCGGTTTCGCGGCTGGCGGTGCCGTTGCCGATGGCCACCACCTCGATCTTGCAGCGCTGGCAGATGGCGCCCAGGGTGGCCAGGCTGCCGTTCCAGTCGCGGCGCGGCTCGTGGGGGTAGATGGTGGCGGTTTCGAGCAGCTTGCCGGTGGCGTCCACCGCGGCGACCTTGACCCCGGTGCGGATGCCCGGGTCCAGGCCCAGGGTGGCGCGGGGGCCGGCCGGGGCGGCGAGCAGCAGGTCCTTGAGGTTCTGGGCGAAGACGCGGATGGCTTCTTCCTCGGCCCGTTCGCGCAGCTCGTTCATCAGCTCCAGTTCCAGGTGCAGGAAGATCTTGATCTTCCAGGCCCAGCGCACCGTGTCGAGCAGCCACTTGTCGGCGGCGCGGCCCTGGTCCTTGACGTTGAAGCGCAGGGCGATGCGGCCCTCGCAGGGGTTGCCGGCGGCGGGCTTCTCGTCGTCCAGCTCGGTGTCGAGCTTGAGCACTACTTGCAGCACGCCCTCGTTGCGACCGCGGAACAGGGCCAGGGCCCGGTGCGAGGGCACGGCGGCGATGGGCTCGGAGTAGTCGAAGTAGTCGCGGAACTTGGCGCCCTCGTTCTCCTTGCCCTCCACTACGGTGGAGACGACCACGCCGTGGTCGTTCAGGTATTCGCGCAGCTGGCCGAGCAGGGCGGCGTCCTCGGCGAACTGCTCCATGAGGATCTGCCGGGCGCCATCGAGCGCCGCCTTGGTGTCGGCAACGCCGGCCTCGGCGTTGAGGTACTTGGCGGCTTCCTCGTCCGGGGTCAGGGTCGGGTCGGCCAGCAGGGCGTCGGCCAGGGGCTGGAGGCCCGCTTCCCGGGCGATCTGGGCCTTGGTGCGGCGCTTCGGCTTGTAGGGCAGGTAGAGGTCTTCGAGGCGCTGCTTGGTCTCGGCGGCGAGCACCTCGGCCTTCAGTTCCGGAGTCAGTTTCCCCTGCTCGTCGATGGAGGCGATGATCGCGGTGCGACGCTCTTCCAGCTCGCGCAGGTAGCCCAGGCGCTCTTCCAGCGTGCGCAGCTGGGTGTCGTCGAGCCCGCCGGTGACTTCCTTACGGTAGCGAGCTATGAAGGGCACGGTGGCGCCTTCGTCGAGCAGGTTGACGGCGGAGATGACCTGGGCGGCCTTGACGCCGAGTTCCTCGGCAATGCGGTGTTCGATGGCAGGCAGCATGTATGACGGAAACGAGTGGGGGACAAATGCAAAACGGAGGCGGCACTATGGCCAAAACTCGCCGCCGGGGCAAGTCGGCGACATAGGGGCGGGGTGTGGCGCGGTCCCGGAAACGGGGGGGCGGCGTGTAAAACGGCGGGAGGCCGACGGTGGAGATTCCTGCTGGCCCGGCCCCGGCTTCCAGGGAGCGCGCGGGCGGGCGGTGGGGTTCTGGATGCCGCCCTTGCCCCTGCTCCTATGCCGCCGCGATGGGCGGCATAGGAGCAGCGCGGGATCAGCGCCGGGCGGCGACCCAGGCGACGAACTCGTTCTCGGGCATGGGGCGACCGTAGAGGTAGCCCTGGGCCTCGTCGCAGCCCAGGTTTTGCAGGCAGGTCTGCTGTTCCGGGGTTTCCACCCCCTCGGCGATGACCGCCAGGGAAAGGGTATGGCCCAGGCGCACGATCATCTCGGCGATCGAGCTGCCGGCGCTTTCCTGCTGCTGCGGGGCGGCCAGGTCGCCCACGAAGGAACGGTCGATCTTGAGCCGGTCCAGGGGCAGGCGGTGCAGGTGGGCCAGGGACGAGAAGCCGGTGCCGAAATCGTCCAGGGCGATGCACAGGCCCCGGTTCTTGCAGCGGGCCAGGGCTTCCCGGGCCAGGTCCACTTCCTGCATGGCCACGCTCTCGGTGATTTCCAGCTCGATGCGCTGGGGGTCGATGCGGTAGTGGTCCAGGCAGTCCCGCAGGAAGGGCAGGAAATCCGGGTGGCGCAACTGGGGCAGGGAGATATTGATGGCCATGCGCGGCAGCAGGATGCCTTGCTCCTCCCAGCGGCGCAGCTGGGCCAGGGCCTGGTCCACCACCCAGTTGCCCAGGGGGATGATCAGGCCGGAGCGCTCGGCCAGGGAAATGAAGCGGTCCGGCGGGATGCGGCTGCCGTCGGTGCGCTGCCAGCGGATCAGGGCTTCGGCGCCGGTGAGGTGGCTGTCCACCATCGACAACTGGGGCTGGAAGTGCAGGGACAGCCCAAGACCCTGCTGGTCCAGGGCGGCCCGCAGGTCGGAGTGCAGCAGCAGCCGTTCCCGGGCGGCGTTGGACATGTCGCTGCAATAGAGGTGGTAGCCGCCGCGCCGTTCGACCTTGGCCCGGTTGAGGGCGATGTTGGTGTTCTTGATCGCTTCCAGGCCGCTACCGCCGGCTTCGGCCAGGTCGGCCACCCCCAGGGTGCACGACACCAGGAAGGGCGTCTCGCCGAGCTGGAAGGGCTGGGCGAACAGTTCAAGGGTCCGACCCGGTTCGAGCAGGGCGCTGGGGCCGAGCAGGGCGAATACGTCGCCGGAAACCCGGGCCACCGTCACCTGCTCGGGCAGGCTGGCCAGGCGCTGGGCCACCGCCAGCAGCAGCTGGTCGCCCTGCTGATGGCCCAGGGCGTCGTTGATCTCGGAAAAACCGTCGATGTCGAGCAGTACCACCGAACGGGACTGGCGGTCGTCGTGCTGCTCGCGCAGGGCGTCGTCGATGGCCTGGACGAAGGCCACCCGGTTGGGCAGCCGGGTCAGGGGGTCGGCGTAGGCGTAGAAGTTGAGGTCGTTGAACAGGCCGACATTTTCCAGGCCCACGGCGATGTTCACGCAGAACACTTCGAGCAGGGTGCGGTCGGTTTCCGACAGGGCCACGCCGGTTTCCAGGAACACCGCCGCGTCCCGGCCGTGGGGGCAGGGGAAGAACAGGGCGGTGTAGTCCTCGCCGAACTGGTGGCAGCGCTCGTTCAGGGCACGGCGGATCAGGGCGACGATGTGGCCGTCGTGGAGGCTGTCCAGAGGGGCGTCGATGCACGGCGCGTAGCGGCCGGCGGCGGCGACGATGATCAGTTCGTCGTCCGGCACGGCGGGGGCGGCGTTGCTTGCGCAGGGTTCGTGCTGGGCGCACAGCAGGCCCTCGGGGCGTAGGCCGAGGAGGGCGGCGATCTGGGTCAGCACGCCTTCGGCGAAGCCCTTGAGCACCCGCCGGGCGAACAGGTCGGCGGCGGAGCGGACGATCAGGTCCAGGCCGCGGCGGCTGGCGCTGATGGTGCGGATCTGCTCGTAGGAGCGCAGCGCCGTGGTCAGGGTGGTGACCAGCCGGGTGCGGGTGAGCTCGGACTTGGTCTTGTAGTCGTTGATGTCGTAGTCGCGGATCACCGACAGTTCCGGGGCGTAGCCCGGCTGGCCGGTGCGCAGCACGATGCGCACGTCGTGGAGCCCCAGGTCCTGGCGGATCAGGCGAACCAGGTTGAGGCCGGCCTGTTCATTTTCCATCACCACGTCGAGCAGGATCACCGCCACGTCGGGTTCGGTGCGCAGCAGAGCTTCGGTTTCTTCCGCCGAGTAGGCGTGGCGGAAGGCCAGGGGGCGGCCGAGCAGCTGGGTGTCTTCCAGGGCGAAGAGGGTGGCGTGGTGGACTTCCGGGTCGTCGTCCACCACCAGGATCTTCCAGGCCTCCTGCCGGCCGGTTTCCTGTCCCGCTACGGGTGTTTCGTCTTCGATGATGTCCAGCGTATCGTCCTGTGCATCCATGGCGTGGTGCACCTCTCCCTGTCGGTTTTCTTGTCGTTCCGTCGGAGCTGCCGGCTGCTTCTCGTATGGCATGGTCATTGGCCTGCGGTCATGTCGGCAGCGCCAACGGGCGCGTGGTTATTGGTTGATATTCGCATCGGCATTTTAATCACGAAGGTCGTGCCGCTGCCAAGCGGATCGCCAATAAGGGCGCCTTTCTCGGCGTGGCGGCTCTCCACCGCGATGCGCCCGCCAAGGACCTGGGTGACGATGTTGTGCACGATGTGCAGCCCCAGGCCGCTGCCCCCCTTGCCCAGCTTAGTGGTGAAGAAGGGGTCGAAGATGCGCGCGCATTCGTGGGCCGGAATGCCGATGCCGTCGTCGGCGACCCGGATTTCCACCTCGTTCGCCCCGGTCTGGCTGGCGCCGACCCGCAGGGTGCCCCGTTCCCGGCCGTCGAAGGCGTGGGTCAGGGCGTTGGTGGTGAAGTTGGTCAGCACCTGGCCGAGGGGGCCGGGGAAGCTGTCGAGCTGGAGATCGGCCGGGACGTCGATCACCACTTGGCAGCTGGTGTTCTTGAGCATGGGGTGGAGGGTGGCGAAGACCTCGTCCACCACGTGGCGCAGGTTGAACTGGCGGCGCTGGCTGCTGGTCTGGTCCACCGCCACCTGCTTGAAGCTGGACACCAGCTCCCGGGCCTGGACCAGGTTCTTCATCAGCAGGTTGCAGGCGGTGCGCGAGGTGTCCAGGTAGGCGTTGAGGGAAGAGCGCTTGAGGGCGCCTGCCTCCACCTGGCCGAAGAATTCCCGGGTGCGTTCGTCCAGGGTGCTGGCCACGGTGACGCTGTTGCCGATGGGGGTGTTGAGTTCATGGGCGACCCCGGCCACCAGGGAACCCAGGGCGGCGAGCTTTTCCGAGCGCACCAGTTCGGTCTGGGCCTGTTGCAGGGTAACCAGGGCTTCGCCCAGTTCGTGGTTGGCCTGCTCCAGCTCGGCGGTGCGCACCCGCACCCGGGCTTCCAGGCTTTCGTTGAGTTCCTCGATGCGGCGCTGGAAGGCGCGCTGCTCGGTCACGTCCACCGTGCTCCAGACAATGCACGGGGTGTCACCGACCCGGATCAGGTGGCCCGAGAGCAGGGTGTCGAGGTCGTCGCCCCGGGCGTTGTGCAGCGGTACCGGGTGGTTTTCCGCCTGGCCGTGGCGGGCCAGGGCCTCCAGGACCGGGCGCAGGGTTTCCGGCCCGGGCACCAGGCCCATCTCCTGGGGCGTGCGCCCCATCACCTGGTCCAGGGTAAAGCCGTGGAGCCGTTCCCAGGCGGTGTTCACGTCCAGGTAGGCGCCGTTGTCGGCCCGGGTCAGGGCCAAGGACAGGGGGGAGACGCGGAACAGGTTGGCGAACTTGGCTTCGCTGTCGGCCAGGGCCTGGCGCTGCTGTTCCTGCTCGGTCACGTCCCGGGCCACCATCAGCAGGTAGCGTTCGCCGTGCAGTTCGATCCGGCTCGACGACAGTTCGGCGAGGAAGGGGGTGCCGTCCTTGCGGCGCAGGTGGACCCGCTGGTTGCGCACCGAGATGTTTTTGGCCAGTTTGTCGAGCAGCTCGCGGCGCTCCTCGGTGTGGATCCAGATGCCCAGGTCGTAGGTGCTCTTGCCCAGGGCTTCTTCCCGGGTGTAGCCGAACAGGGCTTCCCAACTGCCGTTCATGTCGAGGAAGCGGCCGTCCTCGACGCTGCTGATGGTCACCACGTCGGGCAGCAGGTAGAACATGCGGTAGAAGCGCTCTTCGCTTTCCTGCAACGCCAGTTGGACCTGCTTGCGGGCGGTGACGTCTTCCACGGTGCCGACGAAGCCGGCCAGGGCGCCGTCTTCCCGGATCGGCACCGAGTGGATCTGGACCCAGCGGCTCGATCCGTCGGGCATCTGGAGTTCGCGTTCGCCGGCGAATTCCTCGCCCTTGGCGAGGGCTGCCTGCCACTGGGCCTCCACCGCCACCCGCTCCAGGGGAGCGATGCGGTGGCGCCAGCCGCCCTTGAGGGCTTCGGCCTGGCTGAGCTGCATGATTTCCAGGTAACGCTCGTTGAAGAAAACGGGGCGCATTTCCCGGTTGGTGACGAACACCCCCAGGGTCGAGCCCTGGGCCAGGGCGTTGAAGCGGCTGTGGGAGGCGGCCAGTTCGGCCTCCAGCCGGCGCAGGGACGAAAGGTCCAGGTCGATGCAGTAGATTTCGGGCTCACCGCCGGGGCCGGCGATGAGCACCTGGGTCGAGTAGATGGCGCGGATGCTGCCATCCTTGCAGCGGGCTTCGAACTCGCCCGGGGGCGGCGGGTGGCCGCTCGCCAGGGCGGTTTCGCAGGTGGCGGCGAAGGCGGCGTGTTCGCCGGGCTGGAGGATCAGTTCTTCGATGCGCTGGCCCAAGGCTTCATCCGCCCCGTAGCCGTAGAAGGCCGTGCTGGCCCGGTTCCAGTAGACCACCTGCCGGTTCCGGTCGAAACCCTGCACGGCGATGTTGTCCACCGCTTCGAAGATGCGCCGGAAGCGGCTCTCGCTCTCGTGCAGGGCCGATTCCGCTTCGCTGCGGCGCAGGGACTCGGCGTGGAGCCGGGCGGCGTTGTGGGCAGCCTGCTGGCGTTGTTCCTGCTCGGCGAGCAGGATCAGGACGATGCCGATGCAGAACGTCAGGGCCGCAGTGAGCAGGTAGCCGTAGGGCGCCAGGTCCGGCTGGAGGCGCGCGTAAGGGGCGTCCATGACATGCAGGCCGTAGAGGACGAACAGCCCGCCGGCCAGTCGGGCCAGCCGGTCATCGTGCCGCCGGGCGCTGCGCCAGAACAGGCGGCCGATTTCGATCAGGATGCCGCCGGCGAGGAGGACGAGGGGCAGGGTTCGGGCGACGAAGCCCAGGTCGAGCTGTTCGCCCAGCACGGCCCAGACCACCGTCAGGCAGGGTAGGGCCGCCATGGGGAGAGGGCGGAGCGGGCGGTTGGCGTACTGGCGGGAGCCGATCCAGAAAAAGGTGGTGGCCAGGGCGAAGGCCAGGGAAACCAGCCCGTTGCTCAGGCCGTCATGGCGCTGCGCGGTGTCCTGCACGAACTGGATGGCCAGGCGCAGCATGTTGACCAGGAAGGCCGTTCCCCACCAGGCCAGGTAGCGCCGCTGCCGGTTCCGGGACCAGAGGTAGAAGAAGCAGCTGGCCAGGATGGACGTGTTGATGATTGTTGCGGCGATGGCCGTGGGCAGGGAGAACGCCATGGGCGGAGGTCCGGTGGAATGCGGTGAGGGGCATGGAGTCGTGGGCATTTTCGGCAGCTTTGATGCAAAATGAAAGCATTGCCGCGCCGCCCGCGGGCGCGCCGTCCCCTCTTTCACCTTCGCTTCAGGAGAGTTTCATGCAGGTAGCCACCCATCTGTTCGGCACCGTGGAGATCAATCCCAACACCGTCCTCGACTTTCCCCAGGGCATGTTGGGGTTCGAGGGCAGTCGCCGCTACCAGCTGATCCACGAAGAGTCGGCCGGCACGCCGCCGGTCACCTACACCCTGCAATCCCTGGACGATCCGGGCGTGGCCTTCCAGATCATCGATCCCACCGCCCTGGGCTTCGAATACGAAGTCGAGTTGAGCGACGACGAGGCGTCGGCCCTGCAACTGGCCTCGCCGGACGACGTGGCGGTGATGGTGGTGCTGTTCAAGGAAGAGGGCAAACTGGGGGTCAGCGCCCGCTCGCCCCTCCTGATCAACGTGCGCGAGCGCGTGGGCCTGCAAAAGGTGCTGCCGCGCATCGAACCCAAGGTGACCCTGAGCAACCTCAGCACCCGGGTTTAAATAGCTGGGCTGGGGGCATGGCGCCCCCGGCAAACGAAACGGGCACCCTCGGGTGCCCGTTTCGTTTTTTACGACCGGCTGCGTCAGTTGGCCGCGGTCAGGCCGGTGGCATAGCGTTTGGCGTTGTCCACATAGTGGGCGGCGCTCTGGGCCAGGCGGGCGATTTCCTCCGGTTCGAGTTGGCGCACCACCTTGCCCGGGCTGCCCAGGATGAGCACGCCGTCCGGGTAGGTCTTGCCTTCCGGGATCAGGGTGTTGGCGCCGACGATGCTGTTGCGGCCGATCACCGCCCGGTTGAGGATCACCGTGCCGATGCCGATCAGGGAATTGTCGCCCACGGTGCAGCCGTGGAGCATCACCATGTGGCCGACGGTGACGTTCTCGCCCAGGGTCAGGGGCACGCCCTCGTCGGTGTGCAGCACCGAGCCGTCCTGGATGTTGGTGTTGGCGCCGATGCTGATCGGGTCGTTGTCGCCGCGCAATACGGCGTTCCACCACACGCTGGCCCCGGCGGCCAGGCGCACGTCGCCGATCACCGTGGCGTTGGGGGCGACCCAGGCTGCTGGGTCGAGGCGGGGCGTCTTGCCGGGCAGGGTATAGATCGGCATGGCGGGTTCTCCGGCGGCGGTTGCAGGCTACAGGTTGAGGTTACAGGCTGGCCCGGTAGGTGGCGGCGTCCATCAGGGTGGCGAATTCCGCCGGGTCGTTGGGGCGCAGCTTGAACAGCCAGGTGCCGTACGGGTCGCTGTTGACCGATTCGGGGGCGTCGGCGGCCGCCGCGTTGACCTCGATCACCGTGCCGGCGACCGGTGCGTGGGCGTCGGCGGCGGACTTGACCGATTCCACCACGGCCACCGGATCGCCGGCGGCCACGGCCTTGCCTACTTCGGGAAGGCCAACGAAGACCATGTCGCCAAGCAGGTCCTGGCCATGGTCGGACACCCCTACCGTCAGGGTGCCATCGGTTTCGAGACGGGCCCATTCGTGGCCGGGGGCGTAGCGCAGATCGTCGGGGACGTGGGGCATGGAATTCTCCTTGGCGGGCCGTAGTCGGGCCGGTGGTCGTGGATCATGGATTGGGCTGGGACTATACCGGAGCGCTCCCGTTCCCGGAACGGCCGCCGGGCTCGGTGGAGTGGGGCGATGGCCGATCCGGGCGGGTGCGGACACCCGGACAGCGCTTACGACAGCACTTACAATTCTTGGATAAGAATTACTTGCATTTACGGATTGGTTTGATAATAATTCTCAAAACGGATCTGCCCCCGGTCCGCCAATTCTTGAAAGCAGTGCCGCCATGTACGTTTGCGTTTGCCATGCCGTGACCAGCCGTGACATCTCCCGGGAAATCGCCCAGGGGGCCACGACCTATCGCGAACTGCGCGAGAACCTGTGCGTGGGCACCTGCTGCGGCAAGTGCTGCAAGGACGTGAAGGCCCAACTGCGCGAGGAAACCGGCGGCAGTGCCGGCTTCGCCCTCGCCGGCCTGCTGCAACCCGCCTGAGGGCATCGCTCCTTTATTCTTCATTGTGCCCACATCGTTCCCGCACGATGGGCGGGGGCTGACAACCGCGGCTTTTTCCGCGGGTGCCCTGTGCTACCCTTGAGGAAATCCGATCACTCAGGAGCACCGGGCCATGAAGGGCGACAAGAAGGTCATCCAGCACCTCAATAAAATCCTCACCAGCGAACTGACCGCCATCAACCAGTATTTCCTGCACGCCCGCATGTTCAAGAACTGGGGGCTGAAGCGTCTCAACGACCGGGAATACCACTCGTCCATCGACGAGATGAAGTTCGCCGACAAGATCATCGAACGGGTCCTGTTCCTCGAAGGGCTGCCCAACCTGCAGCAACTCGGCAAGCTCTACATCGGCGAGGCGCCCCAGGAAATGCTGGAGTGCGACCTCAAGCTCCAGCACCAGATGCTGCCGCTGCTGCGCGACGCCATCGCCTACTGCGAAAGCGTGGGCGACTACGTGACCCGGGAGATGCTCGAAGACATCCTGGAAGAAGAGGAAGAGCGGGTGGACTGGCTGGAAACCCAATTCACCCTGATCGAGCAGGTTGGGCTGGAAAATTATCTCCAGGCCCAGATGCACGACGAATAAGGCGTGGCTGGGCGTCCCAGTGCGCCCGGCGCGGCGGGCCGTAAGGCCCGCTGTGGTATGATCGCAGTCTGATTTCCCTTGCCCGCCGGGCTCCGGCGGGCAGTGCCGTGTAGGTGGAGCGTGAGTAGGCCGCTTCACCCCGATCCGCGTCCTGTCGTTCCTGCCGCTTGCCCCCGGATTTTTTATTCCGGCCATGCCGGCATTTCGCACGGACGTTTTTCGCTTTCCGCACTCTAATTCTCGACTGCGCCCGCGGCGGGCTCCATAGTGGCGGCCCGTTGTCCGTTGCCATTGCGCCTGGCTTGCGTCCATCACCTGCGCCATGAACTGTGATTTCCACTGCCATTCCACCTGTTCCGACGGATTGCTTTCGCCCGCGGAAGTGGTGCGTCGTGCCCATGGCAACGGCGTCACCTGGCTGGCTCTGACCGACCACGACGAGTTGGCCGGCATCGCCGAGGCTACGGCGACGGCGGACGAGGTGGGGCTGCGCTTTTCCCCCGGGGTGGAAATTTCCATCGAATGGGCCGAAACGCCGATCCACATGGTGGGCCTGGGCGTCGATCCGGCCAATCCTGCCCTGGTGGCGGGTTTGGGCGGCATCCGCAACGGCCGCGAGGAACGGGCGCGGCGCATGGCCGCCGAGCTGGAGCGCATCGGCATCCGTGGCACCTTCGCCGGGGCGATGACCTACTGCGAGAACCCGACCCTGATTTCCCGGGCTCACTTCGCCCGCTACCTGGTGGAGATTGGTATCGCCAAGGACGTAAAGAGCGTTTTCGACGATTACCTGGTGCCGGGCAAGCCGGGCTACGTGCCGCACCGCTGGGTTTCCCTGGAGGAAGCGGTGGGCTGGGTCCATGGCGCCGGCGGCTTGGCCGTGGTGGCCCATCCGGGCCGCTACCGGCTGTCCAACAAGGACCTGGGGCTGCTGTTCGAAGCCTTCAAGGACTGCGGCGGCGATGCCATCGAGGTGGTGTCCGGCAGTCACGGCCCGGACCAGACGGACAAATTCGCCCACGTGGCGCGCAAATTCGGCTTTCTCGCCTCCCGCGGCTCGGACTTCCACGGCCCCGGCGAGAGCTATTCCGACCTGGGGCGCATCGCCCCCCTGCCGAACAATCTGACTCCGGTATGGGAGCGGATGTGATCCGCCCCCGCGCTTGAACCGGCAACCTGCTCTCCACTCTTTATCTCCATGGCCCAGTACTTCGCCATCCACCCCCAGAACCCCCAGCCGCGCCTGCTCGCCAAGGCCGCCGAGATCGTGCGCGAAGGCGGCATAGTCGTCTTTCCCACCGATTCCTGCTACGCCATCGGCTGCCACCTGGGGGACAAGACGCCGATCGAGCGCATTCGCGCCATCCGCGGCGTGGACGACCGCCACCACTTCACCCTGATGTGTCGCGACCTGTCCGAGATCGCCCACTACGCCCGGGTGGACAACGCCCAGTACCGGCTGCTCAAGAACACCACGCCGGGCAGCTACACCTTCATCCTCGAAGGCACCAAGGAGTTGCCGCGCCGGGTGCTGCACCCCAAGCGCAAGACCATCGGCCTGCGGGTGCCGGACAACGTGATCGCCCAGTCGCTGCTGGTGGAACTGGGGGAGCCCCTGCTCACGTCGACCCTGCTTCTGCCCGGCGAGGAATTGCCTCTCAACGACGGCGAGGAGATCCTGGAACGCCTCGATGCCCAGGTGGATCTGGTACTCGACGGCGGCGCCTGCGGTATCGAGCCGACCACGGTGGTGGACCTGACCGGCGGCGCGCCGGCCCTGGTGCGCGCCGGCCGTGGCGATCCGGCCCCTTTCGGGCTCGAGCGCCCTTGAGGGCGATGCCTGGGGGTTTGTTAGAATCCCGGGCCGTACCCACACATCTGACATGGATATCAACAGCCTGATCCAGACCATCGCCATCGTCGCCCTGCCGGTGATCTTCGCCATCACCCTGCACGAGGCGGCCCATGGCTACGTGGCGCGCTACTTCGGCGATCCCACCGCCTGGCAGGCCGGGCGGATCAGCCTCAACCCGCTGCGTCACATCGACCCGGTGGGCACCCTGCTGGTGCCGGGGCTGATCCTGGTGAGCAGCTACATGCTCGGCGGCGATGCCATCCTGTTCGGCTGGGCCAAGCCGGTGCCGGTGGATTTTGGCCGTCTGCGCCATCCCAAGAAGGACATGCTGTGGGTGGCGGCGGCCGGCCCGGCGGCCAACGTGGTGATGGCCTGCATCTGGGCCCTGCTGCTCAAGCTGGCCTGGGAAATGCCCATGAACGCCTACAGCCTGCCCCTGGCCGAAATGAGCAAGGCCGGCATCAACATCAACCTGGTGCTGATGGCCCTCAACCTGCTGCCCCTGCCGCCCCTGGACGGCGGGCGCATCGCCGTCAGCCTGCTGCCCACCCGGGCCGCCTGGAAGTTCGCCCAGCTCGAACGCTGGGGCTTCCCCATCCTGCTGCTGCTGTTGTTCACCGGGGTGTTGAGCGCGGTGCTGGTGCCCATCGTCGGCCTGGCCCTGCGCCTGCTGGCGGCGGTGTTCCAGCTGCCCGTGTAGCCTTCAGCCTACATCCACCGCTTTCCTTTTACCGGAACCACCATGTACGTCGAACGCATCCTTTCCGGCATGCGCCCCACCGGGGCGCTCCACCTTGGCCACTACCATGGTGTGCTCAAGAACTGGGTCAAGCTCCAGCACGAGTACCCCTGCCTGTTCTTCGTGGCCGACTGGCATGCGCTCACCACCAATTACGACAATCCCCAGGTGATCGAGGATTCGGTGTGGGACATGGTGATCGACTGGCTGGCCGCCGGGGTGGACCCGTCCCAGGCCTCGATCTTCATCCAGTCCAAGGTGCCCGAGCACGCGGAACTCAACCTGCTGCTGTCGATGATGACACCCCTGGGCTGGCTGGAGCGGGTGCCGACCTACAAGGACCAGCAGGAAAAGCTCTCCCACAAGGACCTGTCCACCTACGGCTTCCTCGGCTACCCGCTGCTGATGAGTGCCGACATCCTCATCTACCGCGCCAAGTACGTGCCGGTGGGCGAGGACCAGATTCCCCACATCGAGTTTTCCCGGGAGCTGGTGCGCCGCTTCAACCACCTCTACGGCCGCGAGCCGGGGTTTGCCGAAAAGGCCCAGGAGGCGGTGAAGAAGTTGGGCAGCAAGAAGGCCAAGCTCTACGAGGAGCTGCGCACCCGCTACCAGCAGGAAGGCGACGCCGAGGCCATCGGCCAGGCCCAGGCCCTGCTCGACGAGGTGCAGCACCTGTCCAACGTGGACCGGGAGCGCCTGTTCGGCTACCTGGAAGGCACCGGCAAGATGATCTTGCAGGAGCCCGAGGCCATGCTCACCGAGGCTTCCAAAATGCCCGGCCTGGACGGGGCCAAAATGTCCAAGTCCTACGGCAACACCATCACCCTGCGCGAGGACGAAGAGTCCGTGCGCACCAAGATCAAGCGCATGCCCACCGACCCGCAGCGGGTGCGCCGCACCGATCCGGGCGATCCCGAGAAGTGCCCGGTGTGGCAGTTGCACCAGGTCTATTCCGGCGGCGAGGTCAAGGAATGGGTGCAGAAGGGCTGCAAGAGCGCCGGCATCGGCTGCCTGGAGTGCAAGCAACCGGTGATCGACGGCATCCTCAAGGAGCAGGCCCCGATGCGCGAGCGCGCCCAGATGTACCTGGACGACCCGCAACTGGTGCGCAACATCGTTGCCGACGGCAACGAGAAGGCGCGCAAGCTCGCCCAGGAAACCATGCGAGACGTGCGCGAGGCCATGGGCCTCGGCTACAACTGATTTCCGGTTCCACACGTTGACTGCCCAGGCCCCCGCCACGCCGCCCCGTCCGGACGCCCCCGAGGAACCGGACATCCTCGACACCGCCCCGGAGGGGCTGGTGGAGGCGGCTGCCGAGCAGGCGGCCCAGGCCATCGAGACCATCGACGCGGTGGCGCGCATCTACGGCGCGCCCCTCACCGAGGTGCCTCAGGATTTGTACATCCCCCCGGATGCCCTGGAGGTCTTCCTCGATGCTTTCGAAGGCCCCCTCGACCTGCTGCTCTACCTGATCCGCAAGGCCAACATCAACATCCTCGACATCCCCATGGCGCCGCTCACGGTCCAGTACCTGGAGTACGTGGAGGCGATGCGCACCACCAACCTGGAACTGGCGGCGGATTACCTGGTGATGGCGGCGATGCTGATCGAGATCAAGAGCCGCATGCTGCTGCCTCGGCCCAAGACCGAGGACAGCGACGAGGCGGAGGACCCCCGGGCCGAGCTGGTGCGCCGCCTGATCGAGTACGAGCAGATGAAGCGCGCCGCCTTCGCCCTGGACGAACTGCCCCAGGCCAACCGGGACTTTCTCTGGGCCGAGGTCTGGGTGGACAAGAGCGACGCCCTGCGCTATCCGGACGTGAGTCCGGCGGACCTGAAGCGCGCCTGGCAGGTCATCCTGCGCCAGGCCAAACTGACCAAGGCCCACACCATCCGCCGCGAAGAGCTGTCGGTGCGCGAGCACATGGGCATCATCCTGCGCGAACTGCGCGACCGGGGCGGTTTTGTCGAATTCACCCGGTTGTTCGACACGGCCCTTGGCGTGCCGGTCCTGGTGGTGCATTTCCTCGCCATGCTCGAACTGGCGCGGGAAAAGCTCATCGCCCTGACCCAGACCGAGGCGTTCCAGCCCATCTACGTGAGGTTGTCCGATGGCCAATCCAACGACGAAGTCGTCGAGCAAGCGGACGAGTAAGAACGGGCCGAGCAACACGGCCGAGCTCAAGCGCATCCTGGAGGCAGCATTGCTCAGCACCCAGGAGCCCTTGACGCTGAATGAACTCAAGCGCATGTTTGACGAGGACTACGGCAACGACCTGTTGCGCAAACTCCTTGACGACCTGCGCGTCGAATGGGAAGGCCGCTCCGTGGAGCTGGTCCAGCTTGCCTCCGGCTGGCGCTTCCGCACCAAGGCCGAATACCTGCCCTACGTGGAGCGCATCCACCCGGAAAAACCGCCGCGCTACTCGCGGGCGGTGATGGAAACCCTGGCGATCATCGCCTACCGCCAGCCGGTGACCCGGGGCGACATCGAAGAAATCCGCGGAGTGGCGGTGGCCACCCAGGTGATCAAAGCCCTGGAAGAACGGGGCTGGGTCGACGTGGTGGGCTACCGAGAAACCCCGGGGCGTCCCGGCCTTTACGCCACCACCAAGAAATTCCTCGACGACCTGGGGCTGCGCAGCCTGACCGAGCTGCCGCCCCTCGAAGACATCAACCCGAATCTGGATTTAGCCGATGCCTTACAACAAATCTAAAGGCCCGAAGAACGGCGCACCCCGCGAAGGCCAGGATGGCACCGCTGGTGGCCGTCCCGAAGGGCGCAAGGGTCCCCGCCGGCCCTTCCGCAACCGTCCGCCCAAGCCGGGCGCAGTGGCCGAAGGGCAATCCAGCCCCGGCTTCGAAGGCCGTCCGGCCGGCGCCGGCACCGGCGGCCCGGACAACCGTCCGCCCCGCCCCGAAGGCAAGGGGCGGCCATTTGGCCGCAACGGCCGCCGGCACAAGGATGGTGAGGGGCGTGAAGGTCGCGAGGGTCGTGAAGTTAACGGCAACGTGGCCGAGTCCCGGGAGGGGCGAAGCCCCGGTTCCGGCGGGCGCAAGGATGGCCGTCCCGAGTGGCGCACCGAGGGTGACGGCCCCCAGGCCAAGCGCGGTCCGGTGCGCCGGGCCAAGCGTATCAGCGCCCCGGGCGAGGAAAAGCGCGGCTCTCCCCAGGCCAACGCCGCCCGCAACAAGGCCAAGATGGCCATGGAGCCGGCCAAGCCCGAGCGGCTGCACAAGGTGCTGGCCCAGGCCGGTGTCGGTTCGCGCCGCGAGATGGAAGAGTGGATTCTGTCCGGCCGGGTCAGCGTGAACGGCCTGCCCGCCGAGGTCGGCCAGCTGGTGGGGCCCACCGACCGGGTCAAGGTGAACGGCAAGCTGCTCAACCTCAAGTTCGCCAACCGGGTGCCGCGAGTCATCATGTATCACAAGCCCGAGGGCCAGATCGTCTCCCGGGACGACCCGGACGGCCGTGAAACCGTTTTCGAGGCCCTGCCGGTGCTGCGCGGCGGCCGCTGGATCGCCGTCGGCCGCCTGGACTTCAACACCAGCGGCCTGCTGCTGTTCACCACCTCGGGCGAGCTGGCCAACCGGCTGATGCACCCGCGCTACAACATCATCCGCGAGTACGCAGTACGCGTTCTCGGCGACCTGTCGGACGAAGCCCAGGATCAACTGGTGGACGGCATCGAGCTCGAAGATGGCCCGGCCCGCTTCTCCACTCTGGTGGATGCGGGTGGGGAGGGGGCCAACCGCTGGTATCACGTAACCTTGTCCGAAGGGCGCAATCGGGAGGTGCGGCGCATGTTCGAGGCGGTCGGCGTCACCGTCAGCCGCCTGATGCGGGTGCGCTATGGCCCCTTGATCATGCCCAGCCGGCTCAAGCGCGGCCAGTGGATGGAGCTGACCGAGCACGACGTGGCGGCGCTCTTCCAGTCCGTGGGCATGTCGGTGCCGGGCGCCAACAACAATGCTTTCCGGCGCGGCATGACCGGTGTCTATACCGGCCATGACCAGCCCGACCGTGGGCGTCCGTCCCGCCGGCCGCGCTGACCGCGTTTTGCCCCGTTCGATGGGTTGCAACGTCCTGCGGTGCCGTTTTGCGGCACCGCAGCGATTGATGGTCAGGGGCTTTCCGGATATAATTCAAAGGCTTTGTACGTAGGCTGGAATATGCAGTGGGCGCGGCGTTGCCGAATGACGCTGCCCCGGCCGGCTAAATCATCTTTTTTTGGATGGGCGTTTCGCCCATTTTTTATTTGTAGCGCATGGATCTGCGACAACTGCTGGATACCACCGTCACGGGCCTTGGATACGAGCTCGTGCTACTCGAGCTGTCCCCCAAGGGGCGACTGCTGCGAGTGTTCATCGACAAGCCGGAAAAGGATGGCGGCGTCAATGTGGACGACTGCGTCACCGTCAGCAACCAGCTGACCCGGGTGCTGATGGTCGAAAACATCGACTACGACCGCCTCGAGGTGTCGTCCCCTGGTCTTGACCGTCCCCTGGTCAAGGAGGGCGACTACACCCGTTTCGCCGGCCAGGAAGTTCAGATCCGTTTGCGCGTGGCGAAGGAAAATCGTCGAAATTTCAACGGCATCCTGCTCGGCCTGCAGGATGGCAAGGTAAGCCTGCGAACGGAAACCGGCGATGTGGAGCTGGAGTATGCCCACATCGAAAAAGCCCGGCTGGTTCCCAAGTTCGACTGACCGGCGAATAGAGGAGGTGAAAGAATGAGCCGCGAAATGTTGCTGCTGGTGGATGCGCTGGCACGCGAGAAGAACGTCACCAAGGAAATCGTGTTCGGAGCCCTGGAGCTGGCGCTGGCTTCCGCCACGAAGAAGAAGATCGCCGAAGAGTCGGACGTGCGGGTGACCATCGACCGTGCCACCGGTAATTTCGACTCCTTCCGTCGCTGGGAAGTGGTGGACGAAGAGGCCCTGGAAAATCCGGATCTGCAGATTTCCCTGGAAGATGCCAAGGAGATCGATCCTGCCATCGAGCTGGGCGGCTTCATCGAAGAGCCCCTGGAGCCGGTGGACTTCGGCCGCATCGGCGCTCAGGCCGCTAAGCAGGTGATCCTGCAGAAGATCCGCGACGCCGAGCGCGAGCAGGTGCTGACCGATTTCCTGGCCCGCAAGGAACACCTGGTTACCGGCACCATCAAGCGCATCGAGCGCGGCAACGCCATCATCGAATCCGGCAAGATCGAGGCCCTGCTGCCCCGCGACCAGATGATCCCCAAGGAAAACCTGCGGGTCGGCGACCGGGTCAAGGCTTATTTGCTGCGCATCGACCGCAACGCCCGCGGTCCCCAGATCATCCTGTCGCGCACCGCCCCTGAATTCATCATCAAACTGTTCGAGATCGAGGTGCCCGAGATCGACGACGGCCTCATGGAAATCAAGGCCGCCGCCCGGGATTCCGGCGTGCGCGCCAAGATCGCCGTCAAGTCCAACGACCAGCGCATCGACCCGATCGGCACCTGCATCGGCATGCGCGGTGCCCGCGTCAATGCCGTGACCAACGAACTCGGTGGCGAGCGGGTGGACATCATCAACTGGTCCGCCGACCCGGCCCAGTTCGTCGTCGGCGCCCTGGCACCGGCGGAAGTCCTGTCCATCGTGGTCGACGAGGACCGGCACACCATGGATGTGGTGGTCAATGAGGAAAACCTGGCGATCGCCATCGGCCGCGGCGGGCAGAACGTCCGCCTGGCCTCCGAGCTCACCGGGTGGAACATCAACCTCATGACCGAGGAAGAATCCGAGAAGAAAGCCGAGGCCGAACAGGCCGCCACCCGGCTGCTCTTCATGGAAAAGCTGGATGTGGACGAGGACGTGGCCAACGTGCTGATCGAGGAAGGGTTCTCCTCCCTCGAAGAGGTGGCCTATGTTCCCCTGGCCGAAATGCTCGAGATCGAAGCCTTTGACGAGGCGTCGGTGCACGAGCTGCGTGAGCGTGCCCGCAACATCCTGCTCACCGAGGCCATCGTCACCGAAGAACAGCTCGAGCAGGTCTCCGACGACCTCCTGTCCCTCGATGGCATGGACAAGCAACTGGCGGCCAAACTCGCCCAGAACGGTGTTAAGTCCCGCGATGACCTGGCAGACCTGGCCATCGACGAACTCACCGACATGACCGGCATCGACCCGGAACGGGCCAAGGCCCTCATCACTACGGCCCGGGCCCACTGGTTCGAGTAAGCACGGAGGACAGTAAAGAATGGCGCAAACGAGCGTAGACCAGTTTGCCAGCGAGCTAAAAATGCCCGCGGCGGCGCTGCTCGAACAGTTGAAGAAGGCCGGTGTGGACAAGCACGCGGCGAGTGACCTGCTTTCCGAGCAGGACAAGACCCGCCTGCTCGATTACCTGCGCCGCTCCCACGGGGACGGCGACAAGACCAAGATCACCCTGACTCGCAAGCAGACTTCGGAAATCAAGGCCCAGGACTCCCACGGCAAGACCCGTACGGTCCAGGTGGAAGTGCGCAAGAAGCGCGTGCTGATCAAGCGCGACGCCGGCGATGTCGCCACCGAGCTGCCGGCTGCTGGCGAAGCCGCTGCGCCCGCCGCTGAAGCGCCTGTGGCCATGGAGGCCCCGGTGGCCGCGGTTCAGGAAGCTCCCGCTCCGGCGCCGCAGGCTATCGAGCCTGCTCCCGCCCCCGAGGCGGTCGAAATTCCCGTGGCGGTTGAACCTGCTCCCGCCCAGGCTGCTCCCGCCCAGGCCGTCGAGCCTGAGCCCGGGCCGGTGGCTGCCGTGGCGGAAGCCGAACCCACGGCCCCCGTTGCCGAAGCCAAGCCCGAGGTTGCACCCGAGCCTGTGCCCCAGGCTCCGGCGGCTCCGGTCGAGTCCAAGGACGCCAAGGCTGCCGAGGCTCCGGCCGCACAGCCCGCTAAAGCTACCAAACCCACGGTGATGGTGCGCAAGAAGCCGATCCTCGATGCAGCGGAAGTGCGCCTGCGCGAGGAAGAGGCCCGCCGTGCCGCTACCCTGGCCGAGATCCAGGCCCGCGAATTCCGCGAAAAGCAGGAGCGCGAAGTCGAGCTGGCGCGCATGCGCAAGCAGGCCGAGGAAAAGGCTGCCGCCCTGAAGGTGGCCGAGGCCGCCAAGCAGGCTGCCGCCGCCGCCCAGGCCAAGACCGCTCCGGAAGAAGCCAAGGGCCGCGACGATAAGCCCGCCGCCAAGGGCGCGCCGCGTCCCGGCGACAACCGCGACCGTCGCGGCGAAGCGCCCGGCAAGGGCCGTCCCGGGGTCAAGACCCGCGGCACCGGCGGCGCCAACTCCGGCTGGAAGGACCCCCGTGGGGGCCGCCAGGGTCGGGGCGGTCGGCATTCCTCCGAGGATTCCCATTCGTTCCAGGCGCCCACCGAGCCGGTGGTGCGCGAGGTCCATGTGCCCGAGACCATCAGCGTGGCCGATCTGGCCCACAAGATGTCGGTGAAGGCCACCGAAGTGATCAAGGTCCTGATGAAGATGGGCTCCATGGTCACCATCAACCAGGTGCTGGACCAGGAAACGGCGATGATCATCGTCGAGGAAATGGGTCACAAGGCTCTTGCTGCCAAGCTCGATGATCCGGAAGCCTTCCTCGAAGGCACCGAGGCCCCCGAGGCTCCCGAAATGCCCCGTCCTCCGGTGGTGACCGTGATGGGCCACGTGGACCACGGCAAGACCTCGCTGCTCGACTACATCCGTCGCGCCAAGGTGGCGGCAGGCGAAGCCGGCGGCATCACCCAGCACATCGGCGCCTACCACGTGGAAACCGAGCGCGGCGTGATCACCTTCCTCGACACCCCGGGTCACGAGGCCTTCACGGCCATGCGTGCCCGCGGCGCCAAGGCCACCGACATCGTCATCCTGGTGGTGGCCGCCGACGACGGCGTGATGCCCCAGACCAAGGAAGCGATCCACCACGCCAAGGCCGCCAACGTGCCCATCGTGGTGGCGATCAACAAGATCGACAAACCCGATGCCAACCCGGAGCGGGTGACCCAGGAACTGATCGCCGAGGGCGTGGTGCCCGAAAGTTACGGTGGCGATTCGCCCTTCATCCCGGTTTCGGCCAAGAAGGGCACCGGCATCGACGAACTGCTGGAGCAGGTGCTGCTGCAGGCCGAAGTGCTGGAACTGACCGCCCAGAAGGACACCCACGCTAAGGGCCTGATCATCGAAGCCCGCCTGGACAAGGGCAAGGGCCCGGTGGCCACCATGCTGGTGATGTCCGGCACCTTGAAGCGTGGTGACGTGCTGCTGGCCGGCCAGACCTTCGGCCGCATCCGCGCCATGCTCGACGAGAACGGCAAGCCGATCCAGGAAGCCGGCCCGTCAATCCCGGTGGAAATCCAAGGTCTGTCCGACGTGCCGTCGGCCGGCGACGAGGCCATGGTCATCAGCGACGAGAAGAAGGCCCGCGAAATCGCCCTGTTCCGCCAGGGCAAGTTCCGCGAGGTCAAGCTGGCCAAGCAGCAGGCCGCCAAGCTGGAGTCCATGTTCGAGCAGATGGCCGAGGGCGAGGTCAAGACCCTGCCGCTGATCATCAAGGCCGACGTTCAAGGTTCCCAGGAAGCTCTGGTGCAGTCGCTCAACAAGCTGTCCACCGACGAGGTGAAGGTGCAGGTGATCCACGCCGCCGTGGGCGCCATCTCCGAAACCGACGTCAACCTGGCTTCCGCCTCCAAGGCGGTGATCATCGGCTTTAACACCCGCGCCGATGCCAACGCCCGCAAGGCCGCCGAGAACTTCGGCGTGGATATCCGCTACTACACCATCATCTACGAGGCTGTGGATGAGGTGAAGGCCGCCCTTTCCGGCATGTTGTCGCCGGAGAAGAAGGAGCAGATCATCGGCCAGGTGGAAGTCCGCCAGGTGTTCGTGGCCTCCAAGATCGGCACCATCGCCGGCTGCTATGTGCTCGAAGGTGTGGTGCGGCGCAATTCCCGCGTCCGCGTGCTGCGCAACAACGTGGTGGTCCACGATGGCGAGCTGGAGTCCCTGAAGCGCTTCAAGGACGACGTCAAGGAAGTGAAGTCGAACTACGAGTGCGGTATCCAGTTCAAGAGCTTCAACGACGTCAAGGAAGGCGACCAGCTGGAAGTCTACGAAATCCTCGAGGTCGCCCGGACGCTGTAACCGGACCACGACCGCGAGGCGCGGGGAGGGGGGGGCAACCCTCCGCCCCGCGCCTTTTTCATTGGCGTAGGCCGAAAAGCCGCGCCGGAACGGAAGGAAACGCCATGAAAAGTTTTAGCCGGGCGGACCGTGTCGTCGAACAGATCCGCCGCGAACTCGCCGAGCTGCTGCACAGCGAGGTCAAGGACCCGCGCATCGGCATGATCACCCTCACCGCCGTGGAGATTTCCCCGGACTACGCCCACGCCAAGGTGTTCTTCACCACCTTGCTGGGGGTCGAGCGGGTGCCGGAAATCCAGGCCGGCCTGAAGAAAGCCTCGGGCTTCCTGCGCCGTGAGATCGGCCGCCGAGTGCGCATCCACACCACGCCGGAACTGCATTTCGTCTACGACGATTCCATCGACCGGGGCGCCAACCTTTCCAAGCTGATCGACGAAGCCGTGGCGGTGACCCGGGAGTCGGAAGCCCGGGACGGCAAATCCGGCGACGAAGGGCAGGGCTAAGTGCAGAAGAAGCGCTGGCAGCGGGTCGACGGTGTCCTGCTGCTCGACAAGCCCCAGGGGCTGTCGTCGAACACCACCCTACAGCAGGCCCGCCGTCTTTTTTCCGCGGCCAAGGCCGGCCATACCGGCACTCTGGACCCGATGGCCACCGGGCTCTTGCCCCTATGTTTCGGCGAGGCCACCAAGTTTTCCGCCGACCTGTTGGATGCAGATAAAACCTATGAGGCCGAGGTGTGCTTCGGCGTCACCACCGACACCGGCGATGCCGAGGGCGAGGTGCGTGAGCGCCGGCCGGTGATGGCCACGCCGGCGGATCTACTCGCCCTGGTGCCCCGCTTCACCGGCCCCATCACCCAGGTGCCACCCATGTACTCGGCCCTGAAGCGCGACGGCAAGCCTCTCTACGAGTTGGCCCGCCAGGGGGTGGAGGTCGAGCGTCAGCCCCGCCAGATCACCATCCATGCCCTGGACGTGCTCGACACGGCCTGCGATGAAGCGGGGCACCTTGTTCGGGCCCGCCTGGCGGTCAGCTGCAGCAAGGGAACCTACATCCGGGTGCTGGCCGAGGACATCGGTGCCGCCCTGGGTTGCGGTGCCCACCTGACGGCTTTGCGCCGCACCCGGGTTGGAACCTTGACCCTGGATGGGGCGGCGACCCTGGCGCAGCTGGACGGCCTGGATGAGGCGGCCCGCGCCGCCTGTCTGGCCCCGGTGGATGCCTTGCTTTCCACCCTGCCACGAGTGGATGTGACGCCGGCCCAGCACGGTCCCCTGTCCCACGGTAACCCGGTACCCCGGGAAGCAGCCGGCGATATCGGCAAGGTGCGCATCTACGCCAATGGCGTGCTGCTGGGCATGGGCGAGCAGGGGAGCGACGGCTGGCTGCGCCCCAAGCGCATGGTCCAGGCTGCCGAGGGCAATGCCTGAGGGCGCGCGTTCTCGTTGCCAGTGGCGACGAACCCTCGTATAATCGCGCGCTCTTCTGCCCTGGGCGGAAGATCGATCGGGGCGCCGGCTCTCTCAAACCGGGGTGGCGCCAGCATCCGAAATAAAATGGTTTGACGTTTGAAAGGTAACAAGATGGCTATCACCACCGAACAAAAGGCCAAGATCGTTGGCGACTTCCAGCGCGTCTCCGGCGACACCGGTTCTTCCGAAGTGCAGATCGCTCTGCTGACCGCCCGGATCAACGACCTGACCGGCCACTTCAAGGCGAACGCCAAGGATCACCACTCCCGCCGCGGCCTGCTGCGCATGGTGTCCCGCCGCCGCAAGCTGCTGGACTACCTGAAGCGCACCGACGTGGAAAAGTATCGTTCCGTGATCGAACGCCTGGGTCTGCGCAAGTAATCCGGTCTGGACGACTTGTGCACCAACGAAAAAAGCGGTCGGCCCGTGGGCCGGGCCGCTTTTTTCGCTTTTAGCCCGTTGTTTTCATGAGCTTTGGCCGCCGGCGGCCGAATGCTTCGCGGTAGAATTTGACCCGCACCACGACGAATAACTGCTGAAAAAACTGTAAAAGCGAGAAAGGAAAGTTTCGTGTTCAACGTTGCCAAGCAAACTTTTGCCTACGGTACCCACCAGGTCACCATCGAGACCGGCGAAGTCGCCCGTCAGGCCACCGGTGCCGTCATGGTGTCCATGGACGACACCGTCGTCCTCGTTTCCGTCGTCGCCGCCAAGGATGCCAAGCCCGGCCAGGATTTCTTCCCCCTGACCGTCGATTATCAAGAGAAGACCTACGCCGCCGGCAAGATTCCCGGTGGCTTCTTCAAGCGCGAGGGCCGTCCTTCCGAGAAGGAAATCCTCACCTCCCGCCTGATCGACCGCCCGATCCGCCCGCTCTTCCCCGAAGGCTTCTACAACGAAGTCCAGGTGGTGGCCACGGTCATGTCCCTGAACCCGGAAGTGGACGCCGACATTCCTGCCATGATCGGTGCCTCCGCTGCCCTGGCGATCGCCGGCATTCCTTTCCAAGGCCCGATCGGCGCCGCCCGCGTGGGTTACATCAACGGCCAGTACGTGCTGTGCCCCGATGCTTCCACCATGAAGGATTCCAAGCTGGATCTGGTGGTGGCCGGTACCGAAACCGCCGTGCTGATGGTGGAATCCGAAGCCCAGGAACTGTCCGAGGACGTGATGCTGGGCGCCGTGGTGTTCGGCCATGAGCAGATGCAAGCCGCCATCAACGCCATCAACGCCCTGGTGGAAGAAGCCGGCAAGCCCGAGTGGAACTGGCAGGCCCCCGCCCGTGACGAAGCCCTGGTGGCCAAGCTCGAAGGCGTGATCAAGGCCAAGCTGGAAGAGGCCTACAGCATCACCAGCAAGCAGACTCGCAGCCAGCGCGTCAAGGAACTGAAGGCCGAAGCCATCGCCGCCCTGTGCGAAGGCGAGGGTGCTGCTGACGAGGGCATCGTCGCCGACCTGTTCTTCGCCCTGGAAGCCTCTATCGTGCGTGGCCGCATCCTGGCCGGCCAGCCCCGTATCGACGGCCGCGACACCCGCACCGTGCGTCCGATCTCCGTGCGCAACAGCGTGCTGCCCCGCACCCACGGTTCCGCCCTGTTCACCCGTGGCGAAACCCAGGCCCTGGTGGTGGCGACCCTGGGTACCGGCCGCGACGAGCAGATCATCGACGCCCTGGCCGGCGAGTACCGCGACCGCTTCATGATGCACTACAACATGCCCCCGTACGCCACCGGCGAATGCGGCCGGGTGGGTTCGCCCAAGCGCCGCGAGATCGGCCACGGCCGTCTGGCCAAGCGCGCCCTGCTGGCGGTCCTGCCGGCGGCCGACGAGTTCGGCTACTCCATGCGCGTGGTGTCCGAGATCACCGAGTCCAACGGCTCCTCCTCCATGGCCTCCGTCTGTGGCGGCTGCCTGGCGCTGATGGATGCCGGCGTGCCCCTCAAGGCTCACGTGGCCGGCATCGCCATGGGCCTGATCAAGGAAGGCAACCGCTTCGCCGTGCTGTCCGACATCCTGGGTGACGAAGACCACCTGGGCGACATGGACTTCAAGGTGGCCGGTACCGACAACGGTGTGACCGCCCTGCAGATGGACATCAAGATCACCGGCATCACCAAGGAGATCATGCAGGTCGCCCTGGCCCAGGCCAAGGAAGGCCGGATGCACATCCTCGGCATCATGAAGGACGCCGTGGGCGGCCACCGCACCGAGATGTCCGAGTTCGCCCCGCGCCTCTACACCATGAAGATCAATCCGGAGAAGATCCGCGACGTGATCGGCAAGGGCGGCGCCGTGATCCGCGCCATCACCGAGGAAACCGGCACCACCATCGACATCCAGGACGACGGCACTATCACCATCGCTTCCGTCAATGGCGAGGCTGCCCAGGCTGCCAAGAAGCGCATCGAAGACATCACCGCTGAAGTGGAAGTGGGCGCTATCTACGAAGGCACCGTGCTGAAGATTCTCGACTTCGGCGCCATCGTCAGCGTGCTGCCCGGCAAGGATGGTCTGCTGCACATCTCCCAGATCGCCAACGAGCGCGTCAACGCCGTGACCGACTACCTCAAGGAAGGCCAGGTCGTGCGCGTCAAGGTGCTCGAGACCGACGAGAAGGGGCGCATCCGCCTGTCCATGAAGGCCGTGGCTGCGGACGAGGCTTCTGCTCAGCAACAACAGCAGTAAGGCGGTCTCGCCCAAGAAAAAAGGCACCTTCGGGTGCCTTTTTTCATTGGTTGGTGCGTTTCGTGGGTCGGTCGGAGCGATTTGCAACCGGGTTCCTCGGCGGTTCCCATCCCTGGGCCACCAAAACAAACGGGCAGCCCGCAGGCCGCCCGTTGTCGGGAAAGAAAGAGGGGACGCCTTATTTGGCGACCTGCTTCTCCTTGATTTCCTCAAGGGTCTTGCAGTCGATGCACAAGGTGGCCGTCGGGCGGGCCTCTAGGCGCTTCAGGCCGATTTCCACGCCACAGTTGTCGCAATAGCCGTAATCGCCATTGTTGATGCGGTTCAGCGTCTCGTCGATCTTCTTGATCAGCTTGCGCTCCCGGTCCCGGTTGCGCAACTCCAGAGCCATGTCGGTTTCCTGGCTGGCGCGGTCGTTGGGATCGGCGAAGACCGTGGCTTCATCCTGCATGGTATGCACGGTGCGCTCGATGTCTTCCACCAGTTCCTGCTTGAGCGTCTCGAGCATCGTACGGAAATGCTCAAGCTGCTTGGCGTTCATGTACTCCTCACCCTTCTTCGGCACGTAGGGCGGGAATTGCTTGTGGAGCAGATCTTGGGCCATGTCGGAGACCGTAGTTCGTAAAAAGTACGCTTTAATAGCATATTGCTGAGTATGTCGCAAGTTCGTCGGGGGAATGCAACTTTTCGTTTCCGCCAGTTGGCTCCTTCGGCTAACAAATATTGCAAAAATCTATTGACCGACCCAGGGTGCCTCTCTATAATTCGCGGCTCTCGGGGTGTAGCGCAGCCTGGTAGCGCATCTGCTTTGGGAGCAGAGGGTCGCGAGTTCGAATCCCGCCGCCCCGACCAGGTATACCCCGTGCCCTGCAAGGCGCCTGTAGCTCAACTGGATAGAGCAACGGCCTTCTAAGCCGTAGGTTGTGAGTTCGAGCCTCGCCGGGCGCGCCAAGTTTCAATGGCGGCATTAGCTCAGTTGGTAGAGCACTGGATTGTGATTCCAGGTGTCACCGGTTCGATCCCGGTATGTCGCCCCAAGACAAAACCCCGCATAATCGTTCGATTATGCGGGGTTTTTGCTTTTCTACTGCCTGTGCCCGAAATGCGACGGTTTTCTAGTGTTTGGCGATGGAGGACGTGAAGGGGGCGACCATTCCTTCCGCAGGACGGTAGGGCTTCATAGGGGGCTGATAGTTCGATGATGCATCACTGGAGCCTGGAGTTCGGGTCGTTGGCGTGTCTCTTGGGCAGGGTTTGAGGCCATGATCTCCTGTGAGCGCCTCACTTTGGATACGGGTTTGTAATCATGGTGTTTTGCTGGATTAAACGGGAATTTTCCGATTCGACAGAAAAACTCGTAGTTTCGATGTCCGCCAACGCCGCATTTACCTCCCCGGGGCTTTTCCCTGACTTACACGTTCTCAGCGTGTCACCGGTACCCCGAAAAAGGCGTGCAGGCTGATCTCCAGAGCCACGAAGCTGAGGATCAGACCGCAGATGACGCCGATGATCCAAATGGAGAACGGATCGTGGAGCAGTTCTTGTACCGTGCTTCGCACTGTGTAAATGGGCGGGAGAGGCGCCATGTCCGCGGTCGTCGCTGTACCTTGCTCTTCCTGGAGATGGGGATGGGGCTCCAAGAGGATGCAGTCGGTAGCCGTGTCGGCTGCGGGGCCTTGACCGGGCCTCTCCCATAGACGGGGTATGTCGGAAGGCTGGATCCACATCAGGTCGTCCTTCAACAGCAGGGCTTCCATCGGCCGTCCGGCCAAGGACGAGTGGGGAGGACGTGTGGCGGTGCCTGTAGTCGCGTGGTGCGGGGAATCGTTCCGTGGTGGCATGCCCATTAATTCCCTCCTTTTTCCAGGCATAGCTGGGTGAGCTTGACCAGGTTGATAAAGCGGTGCTTTCCCAGAACGATCGACGGGATGTAGTCCTTTTCGCACATGCCGCGCAGGACACCTTCGTCCAGCCCCACCACTTCGGCGAACTTGCGCCAGTGCATGATGGGGATAGGCGGCAGCTGAATGATCTGGATGTCTGTCATAATCTCGCCGTTGGACCACTTTGGACCACAATGCGCCACAGAGTCTATATTTGCGAATAAGCAAAATATTTACTTGTGACTCTAGGACAATGGCTTAGATCAGTCAAGCAATATAGTTGCTAATGAGAGAAAGAATCCTGGCCGTCGTTGCGGCGAAAACCGAGCCGCATCGTAAGTTCAAGCAGCTGGAAGAGCTGACGGGCGTCAAGGCTGCATCCTGGAAGGCCGTGTGCGAAGGCCGGCAGCGCGCCAACGAAGAGCACCTTACCGCCATCGCGTCGCGCTGGCCGGAGTATTCCCTTTGGCTGTTGACCGGGCGCGTTGCTCCCGAGGATGGCCAGATCAGCCCGGAAGTGGAACAGTTTCAGGTGTTGGAAAAGCGCCTGCGCTCCTAGGAGGACATGCCACTGCACCCTGTCGCTTTTCCCCGGCTGGAAGAGTTCTTCCGTTGTGCCCGCCGCTCTTTCTCCGGCGCTGGCGGCACTCCGCGCCATATCGAATCCACTCGCCATTGACATCACCCCACGGGCTGTCAGTACGTCTGCATATAAACATGTGGGTAATTTAATGTCAACGCATGGGGATGGTTCGGCCGTCAACGCGCGTAGGCACAGCTCCTTGGGGAAAAGGGACGCAGCGTGCGTGCCGCGATCATCGGCACGATGAGGGAGCGTGGACTGGCGTACGTCGGCCAACCACAAGATGTGCGGCGGCTAGGAGGGGCCTACTTGTTGCCGGCTTGTTTTGCCGCCGTCTTACGCGGTGCGCCGCAGGACTTGGCCGCGACGCTGGCATTGCCGGATTTGCGTGACGAATGCGGGGTGCCGTCTTGCGCCTCGGCCAGATCGAGCAGGGCGTCGATGGCGCTGATCAGCTTGGCGCCTTGAGGCGTCCGGCCGTCGATCTTTTGCAGCCGTGCTACCAGACGCTCCGTGTCTGCGGAGCCGGTGACATAGGTCGCCCGGGGCTGGGCGGCGCTATGGGCGGATGAGGTGCCGTCGCCATCCTTGCCATAGACCAGCCACAGCACGGAAACCCCAAGGGCAGCGGCAATCGCTTCGTCCCATTCCGACCGTTTGCTGTCGCGCTTGATCAGGTTGGAAAGGGCCTGGGGCGTCAGGTCCGGAACCCGCTCCAACAGGTTGCGGCGTTCCCGGTGCAATTCCCGAAGGCGGTGTTGGATGCGGCTGCCAATGTTCATCCCGACAGCCTACAACACTTGTTGATAGGGTTTGACACCATGTGTTGATGTTCTGTCAACACCTGTTTCTGTCGCCTGTCTGGGTGCCGTGCCAGGAGGGCTGTGGGTATGTATGTGCCCGCAGGTTGGTACGCTAGGCGGGGAGAAGGGGGCTGCCAGAAGCGGTGGCAGCCCGTTTCCCATCGGCACATGCCAAGCCCGGCAGTGCCCAGGGGCACCGCCGCCGGGTCAGCGGTTCTCCAGTCGGTTGTAGTCGAGCAGGCCGGCCTCGATCGGCTCGCGGCGGGCCAACTCGGCGTGCAGGGCGTCGCTCACCGGCCAGAACTTCGGGTTGCTGCGGCGCACGCCGAAACGATCGACCAGGGCCCGGTAGTCCTCTTCCGAGCCAAGGGCCGCTACGGCCAAGGCAAAGGCCGGCAGGTCGGCCCGGCGCACCCGGTAGATGGCGTTGGGGTAGGCGCCCACCAGGCCGGGCAGCACGTCCAGGCTGTGTTCCCCAGGGACGATGGTCTTGCTTTCCATGAGCAGCTGGGAGACGTTGAGGTGGCCGGTGTTGCGCACCAGACTGACGTATTCGACGCTGTTCCCCGGGCCGTCGATGCGCAGGAAGGCCAGCTCCGGCATCCAGGCCAGGGGCACGCCGCTAACCCGCTTGAGGGCGGCCAGATCGGGGGCCAGCCGGGAGTCCAGCGGGGCGGCCGGGCCGTTGCTGTCGGTGCGGCTCAAGGCTTGGCCCAGGCGGTCGCGCAGCAGGCCGAATAGTTCGGCCTTGGCGTCCTTAGGGTCGGCGCTGGCGTAGGGGATGCCGGTTTCGCCGTCGAAGAAGGCGTAGCGGCCGTAGACATAGTCCTTGGTGTCTTCCGAAGCGCCCCGGTACCAGTAGTCGCGCAGGGCCATGCGGCTCTCCTTGGGTAGGAGGATGAGGAAATTGAATTCCCCCTCCATGCGCAGGAAATCCATGTACAGGCGGGTGTTGAGCTGGTGGCCGATGTTGCCATACACGTCGTAGCCCGCCACCAGCAGGTAGTGGATGCGCTCGATCAGGGGGTAGGTGAGCACCCAGGCGGTCTTGGGCGGCTCGCCCACCATGCCCTTGAGCACCGTGGCGCTGTCGAAGTGGCGATAGACGGTGAGGGCGGCGTTGGGATTGCGGTCGTCGCCGTTCCAGACCAGGGCCTGGGTCAGCTTGTCCGGTCGGTCGAGGCGCTGGGCCAGGTAGCGGGACTTGGCATCCAGGTAGTTGGCTTCGAGGCGCGAATACTTGAGCCAGGGGCCGAGCACCGGCGCATTGCTCTGCCACTCGGCGGGCATGCTCAGGTTGCGGCTTTCCCGCTCCAGGAAATCGGCGTCGCTTTCCTGGTAGGCGGCCGGGTCGTTGAAGAACACCCAGAAGTGGTCCTCGATCACGTTCAGCGCCGTCTGGCCCCGACACACCGGCCCCTTGATGAAGCCCATGATGGTGAATTCGGCCTCGTCGAGCATGAAGCGGTAGCGGGCTTCCACCGGCAGGTCGCGGAAGGTGAGGAAGGGGTTGGTGGCTGCCTCGGGGGAGTAGGAGGGCAGCTCATCGACCGGGTAGTCCGGGGCCAGGAACAGCTGGCGCCAGCGGGCCATGCGCGCGTCGCTGAGGGCATAGGGCATGTGGGTCTTCACCGAGATGCTCTCGCGCTCGGGCACCAGGCGGTAATAGACCCGCTCCACCCCGGGGGCGTCGAAGGGGCGTCGGGTGGCGATCAGCTGTACCGGTTCCCCGGGCGGGGTGGCCGAACGCACCAGGCGGAAGAAGTGCCGCTGCTCGGCCTTGGGGCCGTCAGCGAAGTAGAGATGGCCGAGGAACAGGTGCTCGTACAGGTAGCGCGCCGTCAGCCGTTCCTTGAGGGAATCGCCGTTGAAGAAGGCTTCCCAGGCGGCCACCTGGCGGGTGAGGCCGGCGGGCAGGGGCGGGGCCCCCTCGTAGGGGGCGCCCAGTTGCAGCCAGCGCTCGATCTTGGCGGTTTCACCGGCGCTCAGGCCGGGTAGGCCGAAGGGCATGCCCCACAGGGGGTGGTCGGCCTCGAAGCCGTCGAATTCCTCGATGCGCGGGCACTGTTGCTCTCGGTCCATGGCGAAATCGAAGGAATCCGGTAGCACCGTGTTTTCCGGCAGGGGGTGGCGGGCCTTGAGGCGCAGCATGCGCGCCAGGGGGCTGGCGTCCAGCTCGGCGGCCGGGTTGCCGGAACGCTCGTTGAGCACCGGGTGGAAATCCTTCTGTCGCCATTCCGAGGGACGCTCGGCGTCGATGAAGAGGCGGGTCAGAGGCGCTTCGAGCAGCCGGGTGCCGTCATAGACCTGGGCCTTGGAGGCGCCCCGGGCGACGCCGTCCCAGGCGCTCAATTTGAGCTGGCAGGGACCGTCGTAGCAGGCGTGGCAGACCACGCAGCGGTTGTCGAGAATCGGCTGGATGTCGCGCCGGTACGAGATCGGCCCCTGGCCGGGCAGGGCGTGGTCGAAGCGGTCCGGCTGTTCCGGGCCGTAGGCCTGGTCCAAGTTGTGGCGGGCCAGGGTCATGCAGCCGGCGAGCAGGGCGGCGACGAGCAGCAGGGCGGAGGATTTTTTCATCGGCCGGGGCGGTCGGGAAAATGACGAATGGTACGTCAGGCCGCCGGAATTACCGCAGGTTCCGGCGCAGAAAATGAAGCGGCCGGCCCATGGGGCCGGCCGAAGGTGCGAGCGTGTGGAGCAGCGGTGCTGGGGATCAGTTGCCCGGCAGATCGGCGGCGTTGAGCAGGAATACGAATTGGTTGCCGCCTTCGGTCTCCAGCCAGGTGAACGGAGTGTTCGGGTAGGCGGCTTCCAGGTCATCCCGGTTGTGGCCGATCTCCACCACCAGGAGGCCGTTTTCCGTGAGGAAGCGGGGCGCCTCGCGCAGGATGGTGTGCACCAGGTCCAGCCCGTCCTCGCCGCCGGCCAGGGCCATTTCCGGCTCGCGCCGGTATTCCTCCGGCAGGGTGGCCATGGAGGGGGCGTTCACGTAGGGCGGATTGGACAGGATCAGGTCGTAGCGCTTTTGCGGCAGGGCCTGGTAGAGGTCCGAGTGGTACAGGGTGACCGTGTCTTCCAGGCCGTAGTCGGCCACGTTGAGGCGGGCCACCTCAAGGGCGTCGGTGGACAGGTCCACCGCATCGACCTTGGCGTTGGGGAAGGTGTGGGCGGCAACGATGGCTAGGCAGCCGGAACCGGTGCACAGCTCCAGCACGTTCTCGACGGTCTCGGGATCGTCGATCCAGGGGGCCAGGTCGCCGTCGATCATCAGCTCGCCGATGAAAGAGCGGGGCACGATCACCCGCTCGTCCACCCGGAAGCGGTAGGGGCCGAGAAAGGCCTCGCCGGTCAGGTAGGCGGCCGGCACCCGTTCTTCCACCCGGCGGCGCAGCATGTTGAGCACGGTGCCCCGCTCGGCGGCGGTGAGGCGGGCGTCGAGAAAAGCCTCGATGCGCTCCAGGGGCAGGTGCAGGGCGTGGTGCACCAGGTAGGCAGCCTCGTCCCAGGCGTTGTCGCTGCCGTGGCCGTAGAACAGGTCGGCGGCTTCGAAGCGGGTCACGGCAAAGCGCAGCAGGTCGCGCACGGTGCGCAGCTGGGCGCGGGCGTCGTCGTAGTGGTCAATCATGGGCAAGGAGCTTTTCCAGCATGGAGCGGTAGATGGCGGCCAGTTGGGGCAGGGCGGCCAGGTCGATGTGTTCGTCGATCTTGTGGCTGGTGGCGTTCACCGGGCCCACCTCCACCACCTGGGGGCAGATCGGGGCGATGAAGCGGCCGTCGGAGGTGCCGCCGGTGGTGGACACCTCGGTGTCGATGCCGGTGACTTCGCGGATGGCGCTCACCGCTGCATCCACCAGGGGGCCGCGGCCGGTGAGGAAGGGCTTGGCGCCCAGGGTCCAGTCCAGGTCGTAGTCGGCGGGGGCCAGGCCGTGCTTGGCGAGCACGGCCACCAGGCGCTCTTGCAGCCCTTCCGGGGTGCTGGCGGTGGAGAAGCGGAAGTTGAATTTCACCTCCACGGTGCCCGGGATGACGTTGGTGGCGCCGGTACCGCCGTGGATGTTGGAAATCTGCCAAGTGGTAGGGGGGAAGTATTCGTTGCCCGCGTCCCACTCCACGCCGGCCAGTTCGGCCAGGGCTGGGGCCACCATGTGCACCGGGTTCTTGGCCAGGTGGGGGTAGGCGATGTGGCCCTGGATGCCCTTGACGGTGAGCTTGCCGGAGAGGGAGCCGCGCCGGCCGTTCTTGATCATGTCGCCCAGGGTGCCGACCGAGGTGGGCTCGCCGATGATGCAGCAGTCGAGCTGTTCGCCGCGCCGGGTGAGGGCCTCGACCACGGCCACGGTGCCGTCGGTGGCGTCCCCTTCTTCATCGGAGGTGAGCAGGAAGGCGATGGAGCCGGGATGGTCGGGGTAGGCGGCGACAAACTGCTCCACGGCCACGACGAAGGCGGCCAGGGACGATTTCATGTCGGCGGTGCCCCGGGCGTAGAGCTTGCCGTCGCGGCGGCTGGGGGAGAAGGGCGGGGTGGTCCAGCGCTCCACCGGGCCGGTGGGCACCACGTCGGTGTGGCCGGCCAGCACCACCAGGGGCCGTGCGGTGCCGCGCCGGGCCCACAGGTTTCGGGTGTTACCGCGGTCGATGAATTCGATGGCAAAGCCCAGGGGCGCCAGGCGCGCGGCGATCAGGTCCATGCAGCCGGCGTCGTCCGGGGTGACCGAGGGCCGGGCGAATAGAGCTTCGGCCAGCAGGGTGGTCGGATCGTTGGGATCGAGGTCGGCGGGGAAGGTGCTGGAAGTGCTCATGGATAAAGGGTCTTGAAGCAGCGTCCCCGGAATGCGGCCAGGGGCGCGGAGTTTCGCGGGGCGCGGACGAAGGTCCGCGCCAGTCCTCATTCTTCGGCCAGGGTGATCTTGAATTCCTGGAACGAGGGGATGGATTGGGTGAACTCGGTGGCCGTCGGCGTGAGGTCGGTGGCGTCCGCCGCGGCGGGCACGCCCAGGTCCGAGTTGTTGATCAGCCACGACAGGTTGGTGGGCGAATCGGCGTTGGCCAGGGCTTCGTCCAGGGTGATGGTGTTCTCGCGGTAGAGGCGGAACAGGTCCTGCTCGAAGGTCTGGGAGCCGGGGGCCAGGCTCTGTTCCATGGCCTCCTTGATGGCGGTGACTTCGCCGCGCTCGATCAGTTCCTGGATGTGGCGGGTGTTGAGCAGGATCTCCACCGCCGGGAAGCGCTTGCCGTCGGGCTTCTTCACCAGGCGCTGGGAGACGATGGCCTTGAGGGTCACCGACAGGTCCAGGTACAGGGCCGGCCGGTTTTCCAGGGGGAAGAAGTTGATGATGCGGTTGAGCGCGTGGTAGCTGTTGTTGGCGTGCAGGGTAGCCAGGCACAGGTGGCCGGTTTGGGCGTAGGCCAGGGCCGCCTGCATGGTGGCCTTGTCGCGGATCTCGCCGATCAGGATGCAGTCCGGCGCCTGGCGCATGGCGTTCTTCAGGGCCGATTCCCAGTCGGCGGTGTCCATGCCGATCTCGCGCTGGTTGACGATCGACTTCTTGTGCTTGAAGAGAAACTCGATCGGGTCTTCCACCGTCAGGATGTGACCGGAACGGTGGGTGTTGCGGTAGTCCAGCATCGAGGCGATGGTGGTGGACTTGCCCGAGCCGGTGGCGCCGACGAGGAGGATCAGGCCGCGCTTGGCCATGATCAGTTCCGAGAGCACCGGCGGTAGGCCCAACTGGTCCAGGGGCGGGATGTTGCCCTGGATGTAGCGGATGACGATGGAGACCGAGCCGCGCTGGCGGAACAGATTGATGCGGAAGTTGCCCACGTGGGGAATGCCGAAAGAGAGGTTCATCTCCTTGGTTTCGGCGAAGGCGTGGGCCTGCTCGGCGTTCATCAGCTCGGCGGCGATGCGCTCGATGGTGGCCGGGTCCATGATCTGCTGGTTGACCGGGACCGTGTTGCCTTGAATCTTGATGTGGATCGGCGTGCCGGCGGAAATGAACACGTCCGAGGCCTGTTTCTCGGCCATCAGCTGGAACAGCTTGTCGAGGATCATGCGGGGCTCCGCCAGGGGGTGGGGGCTGGGGTTGAGACGATGCGGGCCGCCCGCAGGCGGCCCGGCAAGGGCGGGATTAGTCGCCGCGCAGCAGGTCGTTGATGCTGGTCTTGGCCCGGGTCTGGGCGTCCACCTTCTTCACGATCACGGCGCAGTAGAGACTGTAGGAACCGTCCTTGGAAGGCAGGTTGCCGGACACCACCACCGAGCCCGGGGGCACGCGGCCGTACATGATTTCGCCGGTTTCCCGGTCGTAAATCTTGGTGGACTGGCCGATGTAGACGCCCATGGAGATCACCGAGCCTTCGCCGACGATCACACCTTCGACCACTTCGGAACGGGCGCCGATGAAGCAGTTGTCCTCGATGATGGTCGGGTTGGCTTGCAGGGGCTCCAGCACGCCGCCGATGCCGACGCCACCGGAGAGGTGCACGTTCTTGCCGATCTGGGCGCAGGAGCCGACGGTGGCCCAGGTGTCCACCATGGTGCCTTCATCGACGTAGGCGCCGATGTTCACGTAGGAGGGCATCAACACCACGTTCTTGGCCAGGAAGGAGCCGCGCCGGGCGGTGGCCGGCGGCACCACGCGGAAGCCGCCTTGCTGGAAGCGGTGGGTGTCGTAGCTGGCGAACTTGGTCTGCACCTTGTCGAAGAAGCGCAGGTCGCCGGCTTCCTGCACCTTGTTGTCTTCCAGGCGGAAGGACAGCAGCACGGCCTTCTTGATCCACTGGTGGGTGACCCAGTCGCCGTCGATCTTCTCGGCGACGCGCAGCTTGCCGGAGTCGAGCTGCTCGATCACGGCGGAGACGGCTTCGCCGATCTTGGCCGGAGCGGTGCCGGGTTGCAGGCTGGCACGGTTTTCCCAGGCGTCTTCGATGATGTTTTGGTAATCCTGCATGGTGTGCTCTCTGAAAAGGGGAGATGGAAAAAATGGAAATCCGGCGCGCGAAATCGGGGCGACTGCCGGTCAAAAATACCCAGGCCCGCCGCACGGGGCAGGCCTGGGCCGGGATCGGTCGTGCCGGGCCGTGGCGGTCTTGCAGGTCGCCGTTTACAGGCTGCGGGCGAACTGGCGCAGGCGTTCGGCCGCTTCCAGGCACTGCTCCTCGGGAGCCACCAGGGCGATGCGGACGAAATTGGCGCCGGGATTGACCCCGTTCGCCTCCCGGGCCAGGTAGCTGCCGGGCAGCACCACCACATTATATTCAGCATAAAGACGCCGGGCGAAGTCCGTATCGGCGATAGGCGTGCGGGCCCACAGATAGAAGCCGGCGTCCGGCAGGGCGGTGTCGAGCACGTCGGCCACCAGGGGCGTCACCGCATCGAACTTGGCCCGGTACAGGCTGCGGTTCTCGGCCACGTGGGCCTCGTCCTCCCAGGCCACCACCGAGGCGGCCTGGACGGCGGGCCCCATGGCGCTGCCGTGGTAGGTGCGGTAGAGCAGGTAGTTCTTCATCACCTGGGCGTCGCCGGCGACGAAGCCCGAGCGCATGCCCGGCACGTTGGAGCGCTTGGACAGACTGGAGAACACCACCAGCCGCTCGAAATTGGCGCGGCCCAGCTTCTGGGCGGCGGTCAGGGCGCCCAGGGGCGGGGCGCCCTCGTCGAAGTAGATTTCCGAATAGCACTCATCGGCGGCGATGACGAAATCGTAGCGGTCGGCGTAGTCGAACAGGCGCTTCCAGTCGTCCAGGGACAGCACCTTGCCGGTGGGGTTGCCCGGGGAGCAGATGTAAAGCAGCTGCACCCGCTGCCACTCGTCGTCGGACAGGGCATCCAGGTCGAAGGTGAAGCCGTTTTCCGGCAGGGTGTTGAGAAAGCGCGGCTCGGCGCCGGCCAGGTAGGCCGCCCCTTCGTAGATTTGATAGAAGGGGTTGGGGCTCACTACCAGGGGAACGTAGCCCCGGCTCGGGTCCACCACCGTCTGGGCGAAGGAGAAGAGGGCCTCCCGGGAGCCGTTGACCGGCAGGATCTGGGTGTCCGGGTTGAGGTCCACGCCGAAACGGCGCTCGATCCAGGCGGCGATGGCGCGGCGCAGGGGGGGGGTGCCCTGGGTCGAGGGATAGTTGGCCAGGCCCCCCAGGTTGGCCGCCAGCGCTTCCTTGATGAACGCCGGGGTCGGGTGCTGGGGTTCGCCGATGGAGAGCTTGATTTCCCGCAGGCTTTGGTTGGGAGTCACCCCGGCGAACAGCTGACGCAGCTTTTCGAAAGGGTAGGGGTGCAGCTTGGCGAGATGGGGATTCACGTTGGGGCGCCTCGATGGTTTCCTGGGGCTGGCCGGGGCCGCTGTGCGCCGGTCCGCATGGGGACCGGCCGACGGCGTCCGACGAAACATTCCATTATACGAGAGCCGCCGTTCGGTGGCGGTCCCGCGCTGCGCCCCGGCCCGGCAAGGGCCGGTCGGAAGGGCGGAGGGGCCTCGCCGGGCCGCTCCCGGCGCGGGAAAGTACGGGAAAATTGAGGGGAAGGGGCCTTTTCGGCTATCATTCCTTTTTCCCGCAGCACGTTCTCCCATGACCAAGTACGTCTTCGTTACCGGCGGTGTCGTGTCCTCCCTGGGCAAAGGCATCGCTGCCGCCTCGCTGGGGGCGATCCTCGAATCCCGAGGCATCACCGTCACCCATCTCAAGCTCGATCCCTACATCAACGTCGATCCCGGCACCATGAGCCCCTTCCAGCACGGAGAGGTGTTCGTGACCGAGGATGGCGCCGAAACCGACCTGGATCTTGGCCATTACGAGCGCTTCACCAGCGCCAAGATGGGCAAGCGCAACAACTTCACCACCGGCCAGATTTACGAGTCCGTGCTCAAGAAAGAGCGCCGCGGCGAGTACCTGGGCAAGACGGTGCAGGTCATTCCCCACATCACCGACGAGATCAAGGCCCACATCAAGCGTGGCGCCGAGGGGGCCGAAGTGGCCATCGTCGAAGTGGGCGGCACCGTGGGCGACATCGAATCCCTGCCGTTCCTCGAAGCCATCCGCCAGATGGGCATCGAGGAAGGCCGCACCAACACCTGTTTCCTGCACCTCACCTTGCTGCCGTACATTCCCACGGCGGGCGAGCTGAAGACCAAGCCGACCCAGCACTCGGTCAAGGAGCTGCGCGAGATCGGCATCCAGCCCGACGTGCTGCTGTGCCGCGCCGATCGCAAGATTCCCGAGGACGAAAAGCGCAAGATCGCCCTGTTCTGCAACGTGCAGCAGGAAGGCGTGATCGAGGTGCTCGACGCCGATTCGATCTACAAGATTCCGGCCATGCTGCACGACCAGATGCTGGACGAAATCGTCTGCCACAAGCTGGGCATCCTGGCCAAGGCCGCCGATCTGTCCGTGTGGGACCGCCTGGTGGAAGCCATGGAGCATCCCGACCACGAGGTGGACATCGCCTTTGTCGGCAAGTACGTGGATCTGACCGAGTCCTACAAGTCCCTCATCGAGGCCTTGAAGCACGCCGGCATTCACAACCGGGCCAAGGTCAACATCCACTACCTGGATTCCGAGGACATCGAGAAGAGCGGCTGTGGCGCGCTCAAAGGCATGGATGCGATCCTGGTCCCCGGCGGCTTCGGCAAGCGCGGCACCGAGGGCAAGATCGCGGCGATCCGCTACGCCCGCGAGAACAAGATTCCCTACCTGGGCATCTGCCTGGGCATGCAGCTCGCCGTGGTCGAATTCGCCCGCGACGTGGCCGGCATGGCCGGCGCCCACTCCACCGAGTTCGACAAGTCTTCCCCCTTCCCGGTGATCGGCCTGATCACCGAATGGCAGGACCGCTCGGGCAAGATGGAAAAGCGCAGCGAGGACTCCGACCTGGGCGGCACCATGCGCCTGGGCGGTCAGGCCTGCCACCTCAAGGACGGCTCCCTGGCGCGCAAGATCTACGGCAAGGCCGACATCACTGAGCGCCACCGCCACCGCTACGAGGTGAACAACACCCTCCTGGCCGAACTCGAAGCCAAGGGCCTGGTGGTTTCCGGCCGGGCGCCGGGCACCGACCTGTGCGAGATGGTGGAACTCCCCGACGATCAGCACCCCTGGTTCGTCGGCTGCCAGTTCCACCCCGAGTTCACCTCCAACCCCCGCCAGGGCCATCCGCTCTTCTCCGCTTACGTGCAGGCCGCCATGGCCCAGCGCAAGGCGGGCAAGTAAAGCCCGGCCCGCCGTTTCCGGAGGCAGCCCATGAAGCTCTGCGGCGTCGAAGTCGGCCTGGACAAGCCCCTGTTCGTCATCGCCGGACCGTGCACGGCCGAATCCCTCGACCTCTGCGTCGAGGTGGCCGGCACCATGAAGGCAGTGTGCGATCGTCTCGGCATCCCCTACATCTTCAAGGCCTCCTACGACAAGGCCAACCGCAGCTCCGGCAAGTCCCCCCGGGGGCCCGGGCTGCAGGCCGGCCTGAAGATGCTCGACGAGGTGCGCCGCCAGGTCGGCGTGCCCATCCTCACCGACGTGCACACCGAGGACGAGGTGTCCGAGGTGGCCGCCGTGGTGGATGTGCTCCAGACCCCGGCCTTCCTCTGCCGCCAGACCGACTTCATCCACGCCGTGGCCGCTTCCGGCAAGCCGGTGAACATCAAGAAGGGCCAGTTCCTGGCCCCGGCGGACATGAAGCAGGTAGTGCTCAAGGCCAAGGAAGCCAACGGCGGCGCGGACACCATCATGGTCTGCGAGCGCGGCGCTTCCTTCGGCTACAACAATCTGGTGTCGGACATGCGCAGCCTGGCGATCATGCGCGACACCGGTTGTCCGGTGGTGTTCGACGCCACCCACAGCGTGCAGCTTCCCGGCGGTCAGGGCACCAGCTCCGGCGGCCAGCGCGAGTTCGTGCCGGTGCTGGCCCGGGCGGCGGTGGCCACCGGCGTGGCCGGGGTGTTCATGGAAACCCACCCGTGCCCGGAAAAGGCCTTCTCCGACGGCCCCAACGCCTGGCCCCTGGACCGGGCCGAGTCCCTGCTCACCACCCTGGCGGCCATCGACCGCCTGGTGAAGTCCGGCCCCTTCGACGAAACCGCCCTGCTGCAAGGAGCCTGAGATGGCCGCTTACCTGATGGCCGAAGCCAAGGTTACCGACCCGGGGGCCTACGAGACCTACAAGCGCCTGGCCCAGGTGGCCATCGCCCAGTACGGCGGCCGCTACCTGGTGCGCGGCGGCGCGGTGGACGTGCTCGAAGGTCAGTGGACGCCGCCCCAGCGCCTGGTGCTGGTGGAGTTCCCCTCCGTGGAGCAGGCCAAGAAGTTCTACGATTCCCCCGAATACCGGGCGGCACGCGACGCCCGCGCCACGGCCGCCGACATGAACATGCTGGTGGTGGCCGGGGTCTGACGCCCGGTGCCGCCGCTGCCGTTTTTATCTTAAGAAAGGGAGTGCAATGAGCGCTGTTGTTGATGTCGTCGCCCGCGAGATTCTCGATTCCCGCGGCAACCCCACCGTTGAAGCCGATGTGCTGCTCGAATCCGGCGTGATGGGCCGTGCCGCTGTGCCGTCCGGCGCTTCCACCGGCTCCCGCGAGGCCATCGAGCTGCGCGACGGCGAAGCCGGCCGCTACCTCGGCAAGGGCGTGCTGCGCGCCGTCGAGAACGTGAACACCGAGATCTCCGAGGCCATCATCGGCCTGGACGCTCAGGAACAGGCTTTCATCGACAAGACCCTGATCGACCTGGACGGCACCGAGAACAAGTCCCGCCTGGGCGCCAACGCCATGCTCGCCGTGTCCATGGCCGTGGCCAAGGCCGCCGCCGAGGAATCCGGCCTGCCCCTGTACCGCTACTTCGGCGGCATGGGCCCGATGCAGATGCCGGTGCCGATGATGAACATCATCAACGGCGGCGCCCACGCCAACAACAGCCTGGACATCCAGGAATTCATGATCATGCCCGTGGGCGCTTCCAGCTTCCGCGAGGCCCTGCGTTGCGGCGCCGAAATCTTCCACGCCCTGAAGAAGCTGCTCGACAAGAAGGGCTTCCCCACCGCTGTGGGCGACGAGGGCGGTTTCGCCCCCAACCTGGGCAGCCACGCCGAGGCCATCCAGCTGTGCATGCAGGCCATCGAGAACGCCGGCTACACTCCGGGCCAGGACGTGCTGATCGCCCTGGACTGCGCCGCCTCCGAGTTCTACAAGGACGGCAAGTACCACCTCTCCGGTGAGGGCTTGCAACTGACCTCCGCCCAGTTCGTGGACTACCTGGCCAACCTGGCCGACCAGTTCCCCATCGTTTCCATCGAGGACGGCATGGCCGAAGGCGACTGGGAAGGCTGGAAGCTGCTGACCGACCGCCTGGGCCAGAAGGTGCAGATCGTCGGCGACGACCTGTTCGTCACCAACACCAAGATCCTCAAGGAAGGCATCGAGAAGGGCGTCGCCAACTCGATCCTGATCAAGATCAACCAGATCGGCACCCTGACCGAGACCTTCGCCGCCATCGAGATGGCCAAGCGCGCCGGCTACACCGCCGTCATCTCCCACCGTTCCGGTGAGACCGAAGACAGCACCATCGCCGACATCGCCGTGGGTCTCAACGCCGGCCAGATCAAGACCGGTTCCCTGTCCCGCTCCGACCGCATCGCCAAGTACAACCAGCTGCTGCGGATTGAGGAAGACCTGGGCGACACCGCGACCTACCCGGGCCGCGAGACCTTCTACAACCTCAAGTAAGCGGTTGCCGGCATGACGAAGGGAGCGCGAGGACATTAAGCCCTCGCGCTCTTTTTTGATCCGCCGCCTCCCACCACAGCCTCCCACGCTCCACACCCCATGCGCTGGCTATCCGTCGCCCTCCTGGCCGTCCTGGCCTTGCTCCAGTACCCCTTGTGGCTGGGCAAGGGCGGCTGGCTGCGGGTATGGGAGGTGGACCGGCAGCTGGAACAGCAGCGCGAGGCCAATACGCTGTTGCAATCCCGCAACGCCGGCCTGGATGCAGAAGTGCGCGACCTCAAGCAGGGCTTCGACGCCATAGAGGAGCGGGCCCGCTTCGAGCTGGGCATGATCCGCAACGACGAAACCTTCGTCCAGGTGCCGGAGCAGGCCGACGACGACTCCCCGGCAGCGGCCAAACCCGCTGAGGCTCCGCCGGCCAAGCCCTTGCCGCCGGCATCCCCCGCCAAGGCCGCCATAAAAAAAGCCGGACGCTAGTCCGGCTTTTTTTATGGGCGGTGCCCGTCTGGCAGGCTACTTGTCCAGTTCGATCTGGCCCGACACGGTCACCGTCACCTGGCTCTGGCCGGCTTCCACCGGCATCGGCGCCGAGGCCACGTCGGCCGCCATCGGCGCAGCCATGCGGAACATGGGGCCGGGCATGCGGTTGTGGCTGCTCACCGACAACTGCTTGATCTTGTAGGGCTGGCCCAGGGTGGCCGAGATGCGCTTGGCCCGTTCCTTGAAGGCGGCGATGGCCTCCTCGGTGGCCGCATCTTCGGCCTTGGCCCGGGTGGACGGGGAGGGCACGAAGGACAGGGCGCCCAGGCCCAGGTTGGCGCCTTGCAGCTTGCCGAGCAATTCGGACATGGCGGCGGGGTCGGCGGATTCCAGCTGTAGCTCGGAACGCACGCGCCAGCCTTCGACCTTGCCGTTCTTGCCATAGGTCGGGTAGGTCTGGGTGCCGCCGCTCTGCACCTGCACGGCGCCGTAGCTCTTGGCCAGGCGCAGCGCCTCGGCCAGCTTGGCATTGACCTGCTTGCCCGGCTCGCCCGGGGTGGCGCCGCTGGCTTCGGTGAACACGCTGGCCCGGGCCAGGTCATTGGGGGCGGTGCGGCTGGCTTCGGCGGAGAGCTCCACGGTGGTGTCCGCCTGGGCCGCCGTGGCGCCGAGGAGGGCGGTGCCGGCGACGATCAGGGGCAGCAGGACGCGGGCGCCGTGGCGGCGAGGAGTGGCGGGAACGAGGGGGAACGTGCGGTCAGGACTCATGGCATCTCCTGTGACAAATGAATGGCTATTCTAGGCACGGGCGCCGTTTTCGTCTGTGGCCGGAATGTGCGCCGGGTGTGACGGACGGTAAATGGATCGGGCGTGGCGGGTAACCAGATTGCAACGGGAGCGGTGGCGGCGCTTGGGGGGCTCCGCTAGAATCCCTCCATTGCCCCTTTCACATTGCCAAAGCGGGGCGGGACGGGATGTACCCGCCCCAGCCCGCCGCCCGGCAGCCTTCCGGAGTTTTGCATGACCCAGACCATTCTCAAGAACACCGTCGTCACCCTGGACTACAGCGTGACCGACCCGGACGGCAACGTGGTGGACCCGGGCGAAAAGCCCATGGTGTACCTGCACGGCGGCTACGGCGACATCTTCGACAAGATCGAGGAAGTCCTCCAGGGCAAGAACGTGGGCGAAACCATCAAGGTCAAGCTCCAGCCCGAGGAAGCATTCGGCGAGTACGACCCGGAGCTGGTCCAGATCGAGCCGCGCAACCGCTTCCCCAAGGAACTGGAAATCGGCATGCAGTTCGAGGGCGCGCCCGAAGAGTCCGACGAGGACGATTTCATCCTCTACCGGGTCACCGACATCGCCGACGACAAGGTGGTGCTCGACGGCAACCACCCCCTGGCCGGCACCGCCCTGGTGTTCACCGGCACGGTCATGGAAGTGCGCCCCGCAAGCGAGGAAGAGATCGCCCACGGCCACGTCCATGAAGACGATGACGACGAGGACGATCTGACCCTGAGCATTGGCACCAGCCACTGACTTGCGGCCCGCCAGCGCCCCGCCCAGCGGCGGGGTGCCGTCCGAACGCCACCGCGCTGCGGTGGCGTTTGCGTTTATGCAGGGCCTGGGTGCGCTGGGGAATCGATATGAAAAAGGCCGCCCGGAGCGGGGCGGCCTGGATAGCGGCGGGGGCGGGCGTGGCGATCAGCGCAGTAGCCGGCCGTCCTGGTTGAGAATGGTGATGTCCACGTAGCGGGAACCGGCGTGGTTGTTGGGGGAGAAGCTCAGGACCAGCCCCCCCAGGTCGAAGTCGCGGATGGTTTCCAGGGCGTCGCGCACCTTCTTGGGCGTCGGGTTCGGGCCGGCCCGCTTGAGGGCTTCCACCAGCACCTTGGCGCCGACGTAGCCCTCGGCCACGGTGTGGTTGAGTTCGATGTCCTTGGGCGGGAAACGATGGAAGGCCTCCGCCAGTTCCCGGGCCAGGGGCGTGGTGCGGGCCAGGGGGTCGGGCACTACCTGGACCACCGACAGGCCCCGGGCGGTGCCGTTGCCGATCAGCTTGGCCACCTGGGGGCCGTCGGTGACCGACAGGGCCACCAGCTGGGCCATGTTGCCGGCGGCGCGCAGCTGCTTCATGAACTCGGCCGAGGCGGCGGTGTTGGACACCATGATCACCGCCTGGGGATCGGCGGCGGCGATGGCCTTGACCGCCGTTTCCACCTTGGTGGTGTTCTTCTCGTAGCCGCCCTTGGCCACCAGGGTGGCACCGGCCGCCTTCAGGTAGGACTCGGCAGCGGCCAGGCCGTCCTGGCCGAAGGGGTCGTCCTGGTAGAACACGGCGATGCGCTTGAAGCCGATGGGCACGAACTGGTCCACCACCTTCTTCACCTCGTCGGCGTAGGTGGCCCGGGTGACGAACAGCCAGGGGTAGGGCGGCTTGACCAGGGCCTGGCCGCCGGAGCGTACCGTGACCAGGGGTATGCCCAGCTCGGCCAGCACCTTCTCCTTGATCAGGGCTTCGCCGTTGCCGGTGCCGACCACGCCGAAGAAGGCCACGGGCTGGGCCTCCTTGGCCAGTTCGCGCACCATCCGCACGGTTTCCGGAGCCTTGTAGCCGTCGTCCCGGGACACCAGGCGCAGCTTGGCGCCGTGGACGCCGCCGGCGGCGTTGACCGCGTCGAAGTAGATCTGGGCACCGGCGCGCAGGCCCTTGCCGGTGGGGGCCAGGGGGCCGGAGAAGGGGGCAGACTGGGCGATCACCAGTTCCCCGCCGCCCGATGGGGCGGCAGGCGGCGCGGCCTGGGCGGCAAAACCGAGGCCCAGGGCCAGCAGGGGAAGGCGGCGCAGGAGGCGCAGGGAGCGTTTGGCAGGTTCGCCGAGCGGGCGGAGGAAGATGCGGTGCATGGTATCCCCTGAAAAATTATATTTATTCCGAATTCTATTGCAGAACCGTTACCGCCGGCAGCCCAGGATGCCTCAGCGGGGCGGCCAGGGGCGGCTCTCGAAGCGGAACAGCTCCGGGCTGGCCGGATCGATGATGCCCTTGACCCAGCCCATGATCGGATAGCCGTAGGTTTCCACCCGGGTGAAGCGCAGCAGGGGCTGGCGGGTCACCGGGTCCCGCAGCGGGTGGTCGATGCGGTGCCAGTGGGTGTCGCCGTGCACCACCACTACCGGGCCGTCGAAGGCCAGCACCTGGGTCTTGAGCAGGTCGAGGAATTCCCGGTAGCCCTGGTGAGCGAGGCCGCCTTCGTAATGCTTCCAGCCCGGGTTGGCCTGCATCACCACCACCACGCCCCGGGATTTTTCGTTGCTGGCCAGGGCGAAGGATTCCTCCAGCCAGGCCAGGTTGGCGGCGTTGCGCCGGACGAACTCGGGGTTGGGCAGGGGGCCGGGGCCGTAGTTGTTCTCGCTGCCGGTGACGTTGACCGTGACGAAGCGCACCGGCCCCAGGGTCCAGCGGGCGTTTTCGCGCAGCTCGGCCTGCTGCTCGTAGGGCAGGCGCTTTTTGCCCAGGGACTGGCCGTCGGCGAAGAACAGCCGGCGCAGGAAGCCGAGCCGTTCCTCGGGCCGGAAATGGCCGGCGGCCAGGCGGTCGCAATCGGTCCACTCGTTGTCGCCGGGGGTGTAGAAAAGGGGTGCCGGCGAGGCGTCGAGCAGGGCGTGGCGCTCGCGCAGCAGGGTGTCGGCGCAGGATTCCCGGCCGCCCTTGATGTCGCCGTCGTGGACCGCAAAGGCCACGTTTTCGGCGCCGATGGCGGCGAGCATCCGGGGCAGCTCGGCCCGCTCGTGGGCCGAATAGGGCACGTCGCCGATCAGGGCAAAGGTGTAGCGCTCCTGGGCGGCGGCGGAGGTGCACGCCAGCGCCACTGCCAGGGCGGCGAGGAGTCTTGCGCCCATGGGGGCGGTCCGTGTGCGGAGCGCCCGGACGGTCATTGGGCCAGGGCTTTCAGTTCGTAAAGGGCAGCCAGGGCTTCCCGGGGGGTCAGGGCGTCCGGGTCGATGCCGGCCAGGCGATTGGCCACGGCCTTGGCCTGGACATCTTCCGGGGATATGGCAAACCCCGCGTCCCTATTAGCTTCCCAAGGTACATCGTCGAACTCCGCGTCTGGCGCGGAGTTCGGGGCGGGGGCGGCGAACAGGTCCGGCTGGAGCGGGTCCAGAGTGGTGCGGGCTTCCAGCTCCCGCAGCTCGCGCCGGGCCGACTTGAGCACCCCCGTGGGCATGCCGGCCAGGGCAGCGACGTGGATGCCGTAGCTCTGGCTGGCCGGGCCGTCCTCCACTGCGTGGAGGAAGACGATCTTCTCGCCGTGCTCCACCGCCGAGACGTGCACGTTGGCCAGCATCGGGTATTCGTGGGAGAGCCGGGTCAGTTCGAAATAGTGGGTGGCGAACAGGGTCAGGCTGCGGTTCTTTTCCACCAGGTGGCGCAGGATGGCGATGGCGATGGCCATGCCGTCGAAGGTGGAGGTGCCACGCCCCACCTCGTCCATCAGCACCAGGCTGTGCTCGCCGGCCTGGTGCAGGATGGCGGCGGCCTCGGTCATTTCCACCATGAAGGTGGAGCGGCCCGAGGCCAGGTCGTCGGCGGCGCCGATGCGGGTGAAGATGGCATCGAGCGGCCCGAGCACGGCGCGCTTGGCCGGCACAAAGCTGCCCACGTGGGCGAGCAGGGCGATCAGAGCCGTCTGGCGCATGTAGGTCGATTTACCGCCCATGTTCGGGCCGGTGACCAGCAGCAGGCGGCGTTCCGGCGACAGGTCCACGTCGTTGGCGATGAAGGCCTCGCCCTTGGCCGAAAGCTCGCCTTCCACCACCGGGTGGCGGCCGGAATCGATCAGCAGCCCCGGGGTGTCGGCAAATTCCGGGGCACACCAGTTGCGGTTGGCGGCGGTGTCGGCCAGGGCCGCCAGCAGGTCCAGCTCGGCCAGGGAGCGGGCCAGGGCTTGCAGGCCGGGCACCGCCGGTTGCAGGGCGTCGAGCACCTGCTCGTAGAGCCATTTTTCCCGGGCCAGGGCCCGATCCTGGGCGGACAGGGCCTTGTCCTCGAAGGCCTTAAGCTCCGGGGTGATGTAGCGCTCGGCGTTCTTCAGGGTCTGGCGGCGCCGGTAGTCGTCGGGGATCTTGGCGGTGTGGGCGTGGGTGACCTCGATGTAGAAGCCATGCACCCGGTTGTACTCGACCTTGAGGCTAGGGATGCCGGTGCGTTCCCGCTCCCGGGCCTCCAGCTCGATGAGGAAGGCGCCGCAGTTGTCGTGGATAGCCTTCAGCTCGTCCAGTTCCGGGTCGAAGCCCGGGGCGATCACCCCGCCGTCGCGGATCAGGGCCGCCGGCTCGGGCAGGATCGCCCGGGCGAGCAGGTCGGTCACGCCTTGCGGGGCGTCCAGGCCGGCGAGCAATTCGCCCAGATGGGGGGCCACCGGGCCGGCGGCGCCGAGCACGGCCTGCAATTCCGGCAGCCGGTGCAGAGTGTCGCGCAGGCTGGAGAGATCCCGGGGCCGGGCGTTGCGCAGGGCCACCCGGCCGGTGATGCGCTCCACGTCGGCGACGCCCTTCAGGCGCTCGCGCACCTGGCGGGCCAGTCGCAGGTTCTCGTCCAGCAGCTCGGCGATGGCCTGGTGGCGGGCCACCGGCAGGGCGCGGTCGCGCAGCGGGTGGTGCAGGGCGTGGCGCAGCCGGCGCGAGCCCATGGCGCTGACACAGGTGTCGAGCAGGGAGAACAGGGTGGGGGAGGGCTCGCCGCGCAGGGTCTCGGTCAGTTCCAGGTTGCGCCGGGTGGCCGGGTCCAGGCCCAGGTAGGCGGATTCCCGCTCCACGGTGAGGCCGCGCACGTGGGGCAGGGCCCGGGCCTGGGTGGCCTGGGCGTATTGCAGCAGGGCGCCGGCGGCTGCCAGGGCGGGCTTCACCCCCTCGGCGCCGAAACCGCTCAGGTCCTGGGTGGCGAAGTGGGCGGTGAGCAGGCGCTTGGCCGCGTCCAGGTCGAAGTGCCAGTCGGGGCGGCGGGTCAGGGGCACGTCCACCGCCAGGGCCAGGGTGCCGAGCTGGGCGCTGTCCGGCACCAGCACCTCGGCCGGGCGGATGCGCTCCAGCACGGTGGCGATGCGTTCCGGCGCCACGTCGGAGACGCGCAACTCGCCGCTCGCCAGGTTGAGCCAGGCCAGGCCGTGGGCGCCCTTGGCGCCGGCACCGGGCAGCCAGGCGAGCAGCAGCAGGTCGCGCTTCTCGTCGAGCAGAGCCGCGTCGGTGATGGTGCCCGGGGTGACGATGCGCGACACGGCCCGTTCCACCGGCCCCTTGCTGGTGGCCGGGTCGCCGACCTGCTCGCAGATCACCACCGATTCGCCCAGCTTGACCAGCTTGGCCAGGTATTGCTCGACGGCGTGGTGTGGCACCCCGGCCATCTTGATCGGCATCCCCGCCGACTGGCCCCGGGTGGTGAGGGTGATGTCGAGCAGTCGGGCGGCCTTCTCGGCATCCTCGAAGAACAGCTCGTAGAAGTCGCCCATGCGGTAGAACAGCAGGGTGCCCGGGTGCTGGGCCTTCAAGCCCAGGTATTGCACCATCATTGGGGTATGGGCTGGCGTCGTGGCCACGGCGGGTTGCTCGGCTTTTTTATTCAATTTCAAAACGTCGGTGCCATCAGGGCAAAAAGAGGAATCTGGAAGGAGAGGCGGGCGGAGCCATTTTAAGTGGTGGCAAGCTTAGCGCGCCTCGCACCCGTCGCCCATCGGCCAAAAGCACGAACAAAGCCGTCCGTAGAGCGATTGGGGTGACGCCAACCGGGGCGCCAAGCAGCCCGCCGGCTGGAAGACGGATAGCACCCAAGGCCCGGGCAATATCGCCGCCGGCCAGGCTGTCGCTATGCGACGAGCCAACGACTGGCATGCGGAGGGTACCTGGCCCAGTTACCGGAAAGCCCCCCATGTCGGCTACGCCGGCGACGAAAGTCAGGAAACGTTCCAGGCACCGGTGGGTATTGTCCGTACGCTGGCGTCCCTTGGGACGATGAAGGTGATTGATCGGCACGCGACTGGTCCTGTGCGGGGCTGTCGGGGCGGAGGGCACCCCAAGGGCAAGCACGGGAGTTTACCCGAGGCGCGCGCCACTGGCGCCTAGATGCAAATCGCTGCGCTGCTAGTAGGGGAGATCTGGTTGCGTGGGTGTTGTCCCCGCATGGCCCTGTGGGGATGCTACCGACGGGTGTGGTAACGAAGGGAGCGGAAGTGTCGGGGCACGGAATGTGTATAGGAAGGCTTTACTAAAAGCAATTCAGATAATGCTGATTTTTTCAGAAGGATTGCCTTCATGCATCCGCATCAATTGGATGCGACTCTTGCGTATAAAGATATTTTTTGGTTGGATTGTAAGATGCGAAATAATAAATAACAGTGCTGACAAATCTTGATGCCAATGCTTGATCTTTCCATGCGGTGTTGGAAAAATCATCGATTTTATTTTCCTTGGTTTGATCGGCGATCGTGTTCGTCAGTGTACGGTTTTGTGTCCGCTCGTGTTGAATGTTGTCGTTGATATGGCTCGGTGCTCCACTATATTCAACCTTGACCGAGTAGCTAATCCAAAGATGCTGCTTGTATGTAGGTTTGCTGCGTAGAACCCATCCATCCTTTTGGTCACGTTTCTTTCTCTTTGCTTTTGAATCATCGGCAGGTGGTGGTTGTAGTTTTTGAATACCATCACTTGCTGCGTCGCCATTTTCTTTCGCTATGAAAACTTCGTCGAGCGAACTATCGGGAACGGCGTCGGCATGAGGTTTGTTGCCTTGCCAGTATGTTATTAGATTGTTGCTGTTGTCTTTGTCAGGGGCGAGAATTGATTTTTCTATTTCGGTTTCGTAAATAGTGTTTTTTTGCGATGCAAGGCCAAGCGCCCTAAGTACCACATTCTCTACTTGATGAAGATGCTTTGGATTGTTTGCTTTTTGGGTTCCAAGAAATATATTAGACGCCACTCCTTGTGTATTACTGGAGTCTTCGAAACGATGATTTATCAAGTGAAGCCGTGTGGAAGCTTGAGTGAGGGACTTGTCTTTAACGAGGCCGCCTGTCCTACTAAAATTGTCTCGATACCTATCCATATCTTTTGGCGATCCAGGATTTGAATCGCCATCGTTTTTATGCTCACCGGCGGTAATGATCTCGTTTTCCGTCCCGCAGCCAGTGCTTGCTTTCGGGCTTTCAGCATTGGAGAAGTTATGGCCAGGATATTCAATGTCGACGGTGTTGGTACTATCGAGTAGCCGCGGGCCCTGGAATTTCCCTTGAACAATAGCTGTAGTACGGTTCATGCGCTGCCTGATCTCGGTGCGAGGAGATGGCACCGTACAGGACAGCGCTTGTGCACCCATCACATCCGCTTCTTGCTCCAATCCCAGGTTGTCATTGACCGGCACTCCCCCTTTCATTTGCTTCGTCGGCTTGACCCGTCCTTGGGCTTGCTGCACCACGTGCCAGGCTTCATGGGGCAAATGCCGCTCCTGGCCCGGGGCCACGTGGATGTCGGTGCCTTGGGCGTAGGCCAGGGCATTGAGTTGGGCGGGCTGGGAGGAGTTGTAGTGCACCCGTACCGAATCCATGGAAAGCCCTGAGAGGGATTCGATTCCGGCCTTCAGGCTATCCGGCAGGCCCGTTTCATTCTTGGTTGCCGCAGCACCGGAGTACCGTTGAGCAGGAGCCTGGGAGGAAATGGCGGCTTGCATCTGCAGTTCATCTTCGTTCCCCTGCTGACGCTGTGTGGTGTGGGCGGCAGCGAGAGATGCCAATTGGATCGCTTTTGCTACACCTGGGCTAGCATCAGCCTTGGCCTGAAGGGCTTGCTGCCTGTCCACCTGGTCCTTGTTTTGGGTTGGTAATTGGAGCTTCGCTTGGTTTTGTGTTTGTGGGCAGTACTGAACAAACTGTTTTGGGTTGCCATGAAAACACGGGGCTTCTATAGGTTTTTTTTCTGTGTTTGGTTTTTTTGTATAGATATTCATTATTGATTTTAAATGATTGTTTTATGGCTAGAGCTTTGTGGCTTGGATTTCGGTCAATATTCGAGTTCCCCCCCAAGCTTAAGCTTGGGGAGCTCTGTTGCCCATCTTGAGCAATTTCCGCATGCACATTTTCGTGTGTGTGCCCCACCTCTTTCCCCGGCTAGGAATTTTTTCCCGGATAATCCCTGCCCATTGGATAAGGCATTGTGCGCTGCGGCTGCTTCTCCACAATGCCAGGGCATCCATTCCTCCGCGGTTGGCATTGCATTGGTTAGTTTTGTTGCTAGTTCAGGATGCCCGCTGCCAACAGAAACAACTTTGTTGTTGCTGCTTTTGTAGCCGCTTGCCAATTCGCCGCTGTGGCCTTTGCTATGTATTTCTAAAGAATCAGGGTCGACCATTACTGCTGCTATGCGGTCCGTATTTTTTCTCGCGTATTTTTTTAGGTCGTTGACTAGGCTTCTTTCCTTACTTCTGCTTTCCCATTCGATGATTGCCGTTTCTGTGGCTAGCTTTTTTCTTTCTTCTTTTAATCTCTCCTTGTATTCTGTGTCTGCGATTTGCTCTAGCTCGTCCCCGCGCTCTTGGGATAGTTTTTCTATTTTTTCAGTATTTCCTTTTGCTGCTTTAATTTTTCCACGAGCCGCTTCGTCAAAAGCGTACGCCCATGATGGGAAAACATATTTTTTATTCTTTGATGCCCATCGAATTAAAGTGTCGGTTATGCGTTTTTCAGAGACGTTGTATCTGCTTGCAGCTTGAGGGAGGGCTGGGTTTTCCCTTCCTGGGATTGTTTTCTTTTCGAAATTCTCTATGTATATTTTTCTTTGGGTTGTACCTTGCTTGCTATTTTGGAGTGGTTGTTCTTTTACCGTTGAGTTTGGTGGGTTATAAACCGTATCCGGACTGCACTTCATTTGGGCTGCTTTTGCTCCCATCGCATCCGCTTCCCGTTCCAACCCCTGATCGTCGTTGACCGGCACTCCCCCCTTCATTCGCGTTGTTGGTTTGACCCGCCCCTGGGCCTGCTGCACCACGTGCCAGGCTTCATGGGGGAGATGCCGTTCCTGGCCTGGGGCCACGTGGATATCGGTGCCTTGGGCGTAGGCCAGGGCATTGAGCTGGGCGGGTTGGGATGAGTTGTAGTGCACCCGTACCGAATCCATGGAAAAGCCTGAGAGGGATTCGATTCCGGCCTTCAAGTTGTCGGGCAGGCCGGTTTCGTTCTTGGTAGCCGTAGCGTCGGAGTGCCGTTGGATTGATGATGCGGAGGAATCGGCCGCCTTCATCTGCACTTCATCCTCATCTGCCTGCTGCCGTTGAACGGGAGCGAAGCGCCCCTGGAGCGGTTCCTCCTCCTCGTCGCTGCTCCGCTGAATCGTGGCGAACTTGCCTTGCAGCGGCTCTTCTTCTTCGTTGGATTGCCGTTGCAGGGCAGAAAAACGGCCCTGAACGGGTTCTTCTTGATCTTCTGCCTGGCGCAGGGCGGCTGTGGAAGAGGCGAGGGCGGCCAACTGGATCGCCTTGGTCACGCCTGGGCTGGCATCAGCCTTGGCCTGGAGCGTCCGCAGACTATCCGCCTGGGGACCGTTTAGCGCCTGGCCCTGGAGCAGGTCTGGTCCCTCCGCTGCCAGGCGACGGCCAGCAAACTGCCAGGAGGTGTTGGCGGGGTGCGAAGCGGTGGATCGGGCCTGGGCAATCCGGCCTTTTTCGGCTTGGCTGTACATGGTGCACTCTTCCTGAAAATGGGAAGGGCTCCGCTTGCGGACGCCCTTGGCGCATCGGATGGTGTGGGCACGGGTTGTCGCCGACGAGCGATCCGACGGGCCGCTGCTTTTCTACCAGTGCTCTCATATGGCATAGGCGATGATGCCGAGTAGCGCCAGGAGGTGCAAGCCGGTGCCTGTAGCCAAGCACTTATGTCAGGAAGAACAGCGTCCCACCCCGTGAGTTTTCACCCACTCAAGCCACCTAAAGCCGCTTCGGTGCGCTGCGGCCAGGGACGGGGTGCCGCCAGCGTGTCTGACGGCCAGCCGGTGCTAAGGCGGTTGCCTCCGCCGATCAAGACAGCGCGAGGTGCGGGGTGGCTCAGTCGGCCGCCTGCCAGCCGCCGCCCAGGGCCTTGAGCAGGCTGACGGTGGAGACGAACTGGCCGCCGCGGATCTGGGACTGGGTGCGCTGGGCCGCCAGCTGGTTCTGTTGCACCGTGGCCAGGGTCAGGGCGTTGTCCAGGCCTTCCTTGTAGCGCACCAGGGTGATCTCGTAGGCCTTGTTCTGCTGGCGCACCGCCTCGTCCTGGCGTTGGCGGGCGTTCTCCAGGCCGGTGAGGGTGCCCAGGGCGTCTTGGGCTTCCTGGACGGCCACTAGCACCGCCTGACGGTAGTTGGCGACCGTGGCGGCGTAGCCGGCCTGGGCGAAATCGACGCCGGCGCGGATGCGTCCACCGTCGAAGAGGGGCTGGACGGCCTGTACGCCGAGGGACCAGACCAGGGACGGGGTGGTCAGCAGGGTGGGCAGGCTGTTCGATTCGAAGCCGGCCAGGGCCGGCGCCAGGGTGAGGGAGGGGAAGAAGGCGGCCTTGGCCACGCCGATCTGGGCGTTGGCGGCGGCCATGGCCCGTTCCGCCGAGGCGATGTCGGGGCGGCGTTCGAGCAGGCTGGCGGGCAGGCCGGCGGGCACCGCCGGGGCCAGGGCGGGCAGGTTGCCCGGGGCCAGGGCGAAGGCGGGGGCCGGGGTGCCGGTGAGGGTGGCGAGCTGGTCCTCGGCCAGCTTGCGCTGGTTCTTCAACAGCTCCAGCTGGGCCTTGCTCGATTCGGCCAGGGCGGTCTGCACCGCCACGTCGCCTTCGCCGGCGGCGCCCAACTGGCGGCGGATGCGGATCAGCTCCAGCACCTTGTCCTGAAGGTCCGCCGACGTGGCGACGGCGCGGATTTCCTCATCCAGTTGGCGCAACTGGAAGTAGGCCGAGGCGACCTGGGCGGTGAGCACCAGGCGCACGTTCTCCCGGTCGGAGGCGGCCTGCTCGGCGCTGGCCCGGGCGCTTTCCACGTCGCGCCGCACCCGGCCCAGCCAGTCCAGCTCGTAGCTGACCGTGAGGTTGGGCTTGAGATCGTTCTGGATCGTGGAGCTGTTGGGGCTGTTGTAGTTGGTCAGGGGCCGGTTGGCCGAGATGCGACTGCGCGAGGCACCGGCGTTGAGCGCCACGGCGGGGTACAGGGCGGCGGCGTGGGCCCGGCTCTGGGCCTGGGCCTGGTCGAGGCGGGCGAGGGCCGCCTGGAGGCTGGGGTTGCCCTCCAGGCAGCGGGCTTCCAGTTCGTCGAGCTGGGGATCGCCGAACACCTGCCACCAGGCCGCCTTGGGCGCGGCGTCGGCGGGGCGGGCGGGCTGCCAGCCGGGATCGGCTTTCCAGGCGGCGGGCAGGTCCACCGCCGGACGGGCGTAGTCCGGGCCGATGGAGGCGCAGGCGGCGCAGACCAGCGCCAGGCAGGCGGTGGAGGCGAGGCGGAAGGGAACGGCGGGGCGGCCCATGGCGGTCAGCTGTCCTTCTTGTCGGTAGCCAGGGCCACCTTCTGGCCCTCGGCGATCGAATCCGGTGGGTTCACGATCACCTTGTCGTCGGGGCCGACACCGGACTTGATCTCCACTTCCTTGCCGTAGTCGGTGCCCAGGGCCACCGCTTGCAGATGCACTGTGCCGTCGGGGCGGACCACCGCCACCCGGGTGCCGGCGGCGCCGAACAGCAAGGTGGTGGTGGGCAGGGTCAGGCCGCCGTCGGCTTGCAGGGCCAGGGCCACGTCCACGTAGGCCCCGGGCAGCAGGCGGCGGTCGGCGTTGGGCACCTGGACTTCGATCTGCAAGGTGCGGCTGGCGGGGTCGATGGCGCCGGCGCTGCGCGCGATGCGCCCCTTGATCGGTTCACCCGGGGCCTCGGGGCGCAGGATGTCCACGCTGTCGCCGACCTTGATCCGGCTCGCCCGGTCCTGGGGCACATAAACGTAGAGGCGCAGGGTGTCGATCTGGGCGGTGGCGAACAGGGCCTGGCCGGCGCCGCCGTTGCCGGCGTTGACCAGGGCGCCGTTGTCCACGTTGCGGCGGGTGACGATGCCGTCGAAGGGCGCCACCACCCTGCCGAAGCCCTGTTGCTCTTCCAGGCGCTTCAACACGGCCAGGGTCTGCTGGTAAGCGGCGGCCTTCTCGTCGTATTCCTGCTGGGAGACGGCATCCCGTTCGCGCAGCTTGCTCCAACGCTCGAAGGCGGTGCGGGCCAGGTTGAAGTTGGCCCGGGCCTCGTCCACCTGCTTGTTCACCTCGGGGATTTCCAGGAGCGCCAGCAGCTCGCCCTTCTTCACCGGCTGGCCGATGTCCTTGAACCACTGCTGCACGTAGCCGTTGGCCCGGGCATAGACCTGGGCCTCGTAAATGCCCTGGAGGGTGCCGGGTAGCCGCAGGCGGGCGGCGTGGCCGCCGCTCTTGGGCTGCACCGTCCGTACTTGCAGTACGGCGCTTTCCGCCGCCCGGGCGGCGAGGGCCTGGGCGTTGGCCCAGCGCACGAACAGGGTCCGGCCCAGGCCAAGCAGGAGCAGGACGACGATGGCCACGGCGGCCAGCCGGGCGAAGCGGACCACGCGGCCACGGCCGCGGCTGCCGGGGGCTTTGTGCAGGTGAAAGTCGGGAAGGCCCTGGTGGGAATGGCGCTGGCTCGTCATGGCAGGTCCTAGGCGGAGGCCGGGGCGGCGTCGCCGCCGGCGTCCGGTGCGTTGCGGGCGGCAAGCCGCCGGTGGAAGGTGGCGAAGACGACGGGCACGAACAGCAGGGTGGACACCGTCGCGAAGAGCAGGCCGCCGATCACGGCGCGGCCCAGGGGGGCGTTCTGTTCGGAGCCGTCGCCGATGCCGATGGCCATCGGGATCATGCCGATGATCATGGCCAGGGCCGTCATCAGCACCGGACGCAGTCGGGTGGCGCCGGCCTCCAGGGCCGCGGACAGGGGCGGCAGGCCCTCGCCCAGGCGTTGTCGGGCGAAGGAGACCACCAGGATGCTGTTGGCGGTGGCCACCCCCATGGTCATGATCGCCCCGGTGAGGGCCGGCACGCTCAGGTCGGTGCCGGTGACCACCAGCATCCAGGCGATGCCGGCCAGGGCGGCGGGCAGGGCGGAAATGATGATGAAGGGGTCGAGCCAGGACTGGAAGTTGACCACGATCAGCAGGTAGACCAGCACGATGGCGCCGAGGATGCCGACGCCCAGGCCGATGTAGGAGGACTGCATGGTCTGCACTTGGCCGCGCAGAACGACCTTGCTGCCCCGGGGCAGGTCGGCGCTGGCGTCGTCGATGACCTTCTGGATTTCCTTGGCTACCGAGCCCAGGTCGCGGCCGCGCACGTTGGCGTAGATGTCGATGGAAGGCAGCAGGTTGTAGCGGGTGACGATGGCCGGCTCCCGGGCCGGCGACACCTTGACCAGGTTGGCAAGGGTCTGGGGCGGCTTGTCCTTGGCGCCCGGCGGGTTCACCGGCAGGTGCAGCAGGTCGTCCAGATCGTCGATCCGGTACTGGGGCGCCTGGGACTGCATGGTGTAGACGATGTGGTTCTTCGGGTTGAGCCAGAAGGCCGGCTGGGTCTGCTGGCTGCCCGACAGGGGCAGCAGGATGTTCTGGGCCACGTCGATGGGGTTGATGCCCATGGACTGGAGGCGTGGCCGGTCCATCTCCAACGCGATGGTGGGTGCGTCGAGGCGCTGGTGGATGTGCACGTCGGCGGTGCCGCCGATGGCCTTGATGCGTTCCGTCAGCTTGCCGGCGAAGGCGTTGTTGCCGGCGTAGTCGTTGCCGAAGACCTGCACGTCGATGGCCGCCGGGGTACCGAAGTTGAGGATCTGGGTGATGATGTCCGCCGGCTGGAAGAAGAACTCGACGCCGGGGAAGCGCTTGGCGAAGTCGGCAGAGATTTTCTCGATGTACTCCTGGCTCGGCCGGTGGCCCGGGTTGAGCGAGATCAGGATGTCCGCGTCCAGGGTGCCGATGGTGCCCGAGTTGCTGTAGGAGAGGTTGATGCCGCTGTAGGGCAGGCCGATGTTGTCGATGATCGAGGCCAGGTCCCCGGCCGGGATGATCTCGCGGAGGGCGTTGTCCACCTGCTCGGCGAGCAGGGCGGTGTTCTCGATGCGGGTGCCGGTGGGCGCGCGCATGTGCAGCTTGATCTGGCCCGTGTCCACCGTGGGGAAGAGGTCGCGTCCGAGCATCGTGAACAGCCCGCAGGAGAGCAGGCAGAAACCGAGGAAGCCGGCGATGAAGCGGCGGCGGTGGGTGAGCAGGTGCGACAGCAGCAGGATGTAGCCGTTGCGCAGGCGCTCGAAGTGCCGGTTGAAGCCCGCGTGCAGCCGATGGACCCACAGGGTGACGAGGCCGGCGCGGCTCTGGTGACCCATCAGCAGCAGGGCCAGGGTCGGCACCAGGGTGCGCGATAGCACGTAGGAGGCGAGCATGGCGAACACCACCGCCTCGGCCATGGGCACGAACAGGTAGCGGGCCACCCCTTCGAGGAAGAACATCGGCACGAACACGATGCAGATGCACAGGGTCGAGACGAAGGCCGGAATGGCAATCTCGCCCGCCCCTTCGAGAATCGCCGTGTGCAGGTCCGAGCCCATGTGCAGGTGGCGCTCGATGTTCTCGATGGTCACCGTGGCGTCGTCCACCAGGATGCCCACCGCCAGGGCCAGGCCTCCCAAGGTCATGACGTTGATGGTCTCGCCGATCATGTGCAGCAGCACGAGGGAGGAAAAGATCGACAGGGGGATCGAGATGGCGATGATCGAGGTGGTGCGCAGGTTGCCGAGGAAGAGCAGCAGCATCACCGCCGTCAGGGCCGCGGCGATCAGGGCCTCGTGGGTGACCCCGGCCACCGCCGTCTTGACGAACACCGACTGGTCGGCGAGCAGCGCCACGTCCACGCTCTTGGGCAGGAGCGGCAGCACCGACGGCAGCTTGTCCTTGAGGTTGTTCACCACGTCCAGGGTCGAGGCGCCACCGTTCTTGTAGGCCGACAGCAGCAAGCCGCGCTGGCCGTTCTGGCGAACGATGTTGGTCTGGGGTGAGAAGCCGTCGCGCACGTGGGCTACCTCGCGCAGGAAGGTGGTGGCGCCGTTCACGGTGCGCACCGGGATGTCGTTCAGCCCGGCGATGGTGTCGGGAGAGGCGTTCAGCCCCACGTTGTATTCGGTGTCGCCGATCTTGGCGGTGCCCGCCGGCAGCGCCAGGTTCTGGCTGTTGATGGCGTTGACCACGTCCGCCGAGGTCAGCCCCTTGGCGTGGATCGCCTGCATGTCCAGGTCCACCGACACCAGGCGGATCTTGCCTCCGTAGGGATAGGTGATGGCGATGCCCGGGATGGTCACCAGCTGGGGACGCAGGGTGTTGACCGCCACGTCGAAGACGTCCTGCTCCGACAGTTCCTTGCTCGACAGCCCCACCTGGATCACCGGCACGCTGGAGGCGGTGTACTTGATGACCAGGGGCGGGGTGGTGCCCGGCGGCATCTGCCGCACCACCGACTGGGAGACCGACACCGTCTGGGCGATGGCGGTCTGGATGTTCACGTTGGGCTGGAAGTAGATCTTGATGATGGCGATGCCGTTGAGCGACTGGGACTCGATGTGCTCGATGTCGTTGACCGTGGTGGTCAGGGTCCGCTCGTGGATCTGGGTGAGCCGGTCGGCCATCTGCTGGGGCGACAGGCCGTTGTAGTTCCAGATGACGCTGATGACCGGGATGTCGATTTCCGGCAGCACGTCTACCGGGGTGCGGAAGATGGCGAGGGGCGTGGCGAGCAGGATGATGATCGCCATCACGATGAAGGTATAGGGTCGGCGCAGGGCCGTTTCAACAATCCACATTGGGAAAGGTCACTTTCCTGCGCGGGCCGGACAGTGGACGCCGGGCCTGCGGGGGCGGGGCACAGGCGATCTGCTGGGGGCCATCGACACGGATACGGTTCAAGAGGGGGCGCGAAAGAGGGCGATTCTAGCCCGCTTCCCCACGAGCCTCCATCGCCGTCAAGAGAGGGCTGGTGGCAGGGGGCGGCGGCTATGTCCTGCCGGAAAAGCAGCTGCGCAGGGTACGCCGTGGAACCATGCCGCCATATCCTGCCGCGCCAAGGCATCGGCCATTGTTTTGCGCCGCCAAGGATAAGCCAGGCGAGCCTTGCCGGTTATTCCTGTTTCTTATGTTTATTGCGCGATTTTCGTCGTTGCCGGGGCTGTGGCCGATTTTTTTACGTTTGGTAACAGATCGCTTCCGGGTTTTAGCGGCGTTTCATTTTCGATACGTGGGGGGAAACCAAGTGTTACATCTTGGATATGGTTGGGAAAAACTTGATTTCTACAATGCAATCAAGAAAACCAGAACCACCACCACAAGGAGTGTCGAAATGAAAATGTTCCACCCCGCCCGCACCGCCATCGTCGCCATCGCCCTGACCGCTCTTCTGGCCGCTCCCGGGCTTTCGTTCGCCGACGAGCATAGCCCCGCTCCGGGACATGCTTACGCCGGCGGCGGGTTCCCCGGCCACTATCGCCAGATCACGCCGGAAGAACGGACCCAGTGGGTCAAGAAGCATCTGGATCGGGAGGCATCCATGCTTGAAATCAAGGCTTCCCAGGAAAGCGCTTGGGAAGCCTACGCCGCCGCCACCCTGGATCTGGTGAGTGCCGGCGGCGAGCAAAAGCCTTTGCCGGCTAACCTGGACGCCGCTGCCATGATGCGCCTCCATGCGGAGCACGCCAGCGCATTCGCCCAGCGCCTGTCCGCCCTGGCCGATGCCACGTCCAGGCTCCAGGCAACGCTCAACGACGACCAGCGCAAGGTGCTCGACCGACTGGTGCGCCTCCATTCCCAGTTCCACGGCTGGCATCACCACTGGCGGGGGCATTGGCAAGGCAACGAGCGCCGCGACGGCGACATGGCTCCGTCCGCGCCGGCCAAGGGAGCGCCGAAGGCCGCACCGGCCAAGCCGAAGAACTGAGGACGCGAATCGTTGACCGCCCCATCTTCCACCGCACGGTGCGGCGGAATTCCGGCGGGAACATCTCTCAGGATGACGATCATGAAACAACTGGCAATCAAATCACTGGCCGTCCTGCTCGCCCTGGGCCTGCTCGGGACGGTCGGCATCGGCGATGCCCAGGCGGCCCACGGCCGCGTACGCATCGGCATCGGTGTGGGGATCGGCCCGGGTTGGGGCCCCTGGGGGCCCTGGTACTACCCGCCGGCCTATTACTACCCGCCCTATTACCCGCCGGTGGTGGTGACCCCCGCTGCGCCCCCGGTATATGTGGAGCAGCCCGCGGCCGCGCCGGCGGACCCGGGGGCCGCTGGCAACTACTGGTACTACTGCGCCGCAGCCAAGGGTTACTACCCCTACGTCAAGGATTGCCCGGGCGGCTGGCAACGCGTGACGCCCCAGCCTCCCGCGCAATAGCGGGTTGCGGCTCGTGATCCACTTTTTTCCAGGGAGTTAGCGACATGAAACTACGTGCATCCCTACTGGCCGTCGCGGTGCCCTCCGTGCTGCTCCTGGCCGGTTGCGCCTCGGCGCCGACCGGGCCCAGCGTGATGGCCCTGCCCGGCGGCGGCAAGAGCTTCGACCAGTTCCGCGCCGACGACATGGACTGCCGCCAGTACGCCCAGTACCAGATCGGCGGCAGCAGCGCCAACCAGTCCAGCATCGAGTCCGGGGTCGGCAGCGCCGCCATCGGCACTGCCGTCGGCGCGGCTGCCGGCGCCCTGATCGGTGGGCACAGCGGTGCCGGTGTCGGTGCCGGTGCCGGCCTGCTGGTGGGGAGCGCCGCCGGCACCGGTGCCGCCCAGACCTCCGCCAATGCGACCCAGCGCAACTACGACAACGCCTACGTCCAGTGCATGTACGCCAAGGGCAACCAGATCCCCGTGGCCACTTCCCAGGTGCGCAGCCGGCATATGGCGCCGCCGCCCAGCTCCGGCGGTTACTACCCGCCTCCGCCGCCGGGATCGCCGCCCCCGCCTCCTCCGAGCGCACCGGGCTATTGATCCAGGCGACCTGACCGGGCCGAGTGCCCGGTTATGACGCCTCCATTGGGAGCCGCTTGCAGTGGCGAGCGGCCCCACAGCATCCCGCCGCCTCCGGTGGCGCATCCATCAGCTTGCGCGGCGCGAGTGGCGTGCTACGGGCTTATCCGGAGGCTGAACCGTGCATATCGACCTTTCCGCCAAAACCGCCCTGGTCACCGCATCCACCGCCGGGATCGGCCTGTCCATCGCCGAAGGGTTGGCCCGGGCCGGGGCCACGGTGATCGTCAACAGCCGCTACCAGGACCGGGTGGAACGGGCCTTGGCGGTCATCGCCGCCCGGGTGCCGGGGGCGCACCTGCGCGGCGTGGCCGCCGACGTATCCAGTGCCGCCGGCTGTGCCGCCCTGGTGGCAGCCGAAGGCCGGGCGGACATCCTGGTGAACAATGCCGGTATCTACGGGATGCAGGATTTCTTCGTCACCAACGATGCAGAGTGGCAGCGCTACTTCGATACCAACGTGATGTCCGGGGTACGGTTGTCCCGGGCCTACCTGCCGGCCATGCAGGCCCGGGGTTGGGGGCGGGTGGTGTTCATCTCGTCGGAGTCGGCCTTCAGCATTCCCGCCGACATGATCCACTACGGCTTTTCCAAGACCGCCCAACTGGCCGTGGCCCGGGGGCTGGCCAAACGGGTCGGGGGGAGCGGGGTCACCGTCAATGCGGTCCTGCCTGGGCCGACCTTGTCCGAGGGATTGCGCGCCATGCTCGAACCCCGTGCCGCCGAGCAGGGAAGGAGTGTCGAGGAGGTGGCCCGGGATTTCGTCCGTGCGCACCGTCCCAGTTCGATCATTGGCCGTGCGGCGACCACCGACGAGGTGGCCAACATGGTGGTCTATGTCTGTTCGCCCCAGGCCTCGGCCACCACCGGCGCGGTCCTGCGGGTGGATGGTGGCGTGGTGGATTCCCTCTGACGTCCCGCCGGCCGGGCCGCTTTCCGCTACCATGGCCGGCCCGCTTCCGGCGGCGCTGCCATCTCCGGTGGCACGCGGAAGCGGTCAAAAGGAGAGGATGGAAGGCGGATGGCCCCCGTAGTGGACCCCCATGAGCCCCGGCGCTTGGCAGCAGCTCGGCGCTTTTTCTCGCCCGGGCCCCGCACCTTGGCCTTCGAGCCCCGGGACTATCCGGAATGGCACCGGGGCCGTGACCGCTACGCGGTGTGGCTGATCGATGCCGACCTCGCCCCCCTGCGCGATCGGGTGGCCCAGGCCCGGGCGCACCTGGGCGGGCTGCTCGCCGATGCCCAACGCCAGCCCCACGTCACCGTGTTCGTCTGCGGCTTTCTCGCCGAGGCGGCGACCTGGAACGACGATTTCACCCCGGCCATGCTGGCGCGGCAGCGCCAGGCCCTGGCCCGGGCTGGCGTCGGGCCCTTCGAACTGGAGGTGGGCGGCCTGGCCAGTTTCGACTCGGCGGCCTTTCTCGACGTGCGGGACCCGGACGGTTGCCTGGCGCCCTTGCGTGCCGCCCTGGCTGCCGGGCGCGACGAGGTGTGCCGGGAAGAGGCCTATGTTCCCCACCTGACCGTGGGCCTGTACCGGGACGCCTTCGTCAAGGACGAAGTGGCCCGGCGCCTGGCGGGCTTTGCCGACGATGCCCCCGTGCGCTTGCCGGTACGGCGCATCGACCTGGCGGTTTATCCGGCCCGGGACCATGGCGGACTGCTGGAACGGCGCGAATCCTTCGTTCTGGGGGCCGGCGGCTGATCGTTCGCGTCTGGCCCCTCGTGTCTTTCCACGGTATGCAACGAAAAAACCCCGCCTTCGAGGCGGGGTTTTTCATGGCTGGTGCCTGGCGGCGCCGGCGGGCAGGAGGCGTGGCCCTTACTGCTTGATCGCTTCGAGGGCGATGCTGATGGTCACGTCGTCGCCCACGTGGGGAGCGTACTTGCCGGCGTTGAATTCGGAACGCTTGACCACGGTGGTGGCGTTGGCGCCGATGGCGTCCTTCTTGAGCATCGGGTGCGGCATGGCCTGGAAGGAGGTGATGGTCAGGGTCACCGGCTTGGTCACGCCCTTGATGGTCAGGTTGCCGTCCACGGACACCGGCTTGTCGCCGTCAAACTTCACCGCGGTGGATTTGAAGGTGGCGGTGGGGTACTTGGCGGTGTCGAGGAAGTCCGGGCCCTGGATGTGCTCGTTGAACAGGGGCATGCCGGTGCTCACCGACTTCATGTCGATGGTCACGTCCACCGCGCCGGTACGGGCCTGCTTGTCGAACACCACGGTGCCGCTGGTCTTGTCGAAGCGGGACAGCTGGGTGGAGTAGCCGAAGTGGCTGTAGGAGAAGCGGGAGAAGGTGTGGCTGGTGTCGAGGACGTAGGTCTCGGGGGCGGCGAAGGCGGAAGCGCTCAGGGTGGCACCGAGGGCCAGGGCGATCAGGCTGCGTTTCATCGTGGTCTATCTCCGTTGTGTTGTAAGGCAGGGGAGGGGGATTACGGCTTTTTAGGGGACTGCGGCTTACTTCTTGGCGCCACCGGCGGTGGCGTAGAACTTGAATTTGACCTGCACGTCGTCGGCCACCACCGAGGTGTCGGACCAGGAGCCCTCGCCGATCTTGTAGGGCAGGCGTTGCAGGGTGAAGCCACCGTCGAACCAGGCGCCGGCGCCCTCGTTGCGTACGGCGAACACGGCCACCACGTCGCGGCTGATGCCCTTGATGGACAGGGGGCCCCGGGCTTCGAAGCGGCCGTCGGCGAGTTTCTTGACGCTGCTGGCGGTGAACACGGCCTTGGGGAAGGCGGAGGTGTTGAACCAGGACTTGCCCTTCACCTCGCCGTCGGCTTCGCTGTTGCCGGTGTCGATGCTGGCCAGATCCACCTCGATGCGGGCCTGGCCGGCTTCGGGCTTGGCCGGGTCGAACTTGACCTGGGCGGCGAAGTGCTTGAAGCGGCCGTCCACCGGCACGTTCATCTGCTTGCTGACGAAGGTGATCTGGCTCTTGTCGCTGGCCACCTGGGTGAATTCGGCGGCCTGGGCGCTGCCCAGGGCTGCCAAGGCGATGAGGCCAGTAAAGGCGAGGCGGGCGGGGATGCGGCGTTGTTTCATGAGGTTCTCCTGGGGTAGGGGAGGGGGGGCGTGGCGGGACGAGGGGGCGTGGTGGCAGGTTACGCCCGCTTGAAGCTCATGCGGCTGAGCAGGCCATCCTTGTCGATGAAGTGGTGCTTGAGGGCGGCGCCGATGTGGACGGCCACCAGGGCCAGCAGGGTGAAGTTGAGCAGCTTGTGCACGGTTTGCAGCAGGTCGCCCAGGGCCTTGTCCTTGGCCACCAAGTCAGGCAGGGGCAGCACGCCGAACCAGACGGTCTGGAAGCCCTTGGCCGAGCTCATCAGCCAGCCGGTCAGGGGCACGGCCACCATCAGCACATAGAGCAGATGGTGCGTGGCGGCGGCCGCCGCCTGCTGCCAGCGGGGGGCGGGAGCGGCCGCCGGGGCGGCGTGGGTGGCCCGCCAGGCCAGGCGCACGGCCACCAGCAGCAACACGGTGATGCCGATCCACTTGTGGTACGAGTAAAGCTGTAGCTTGGTCGGCGAGAAGGGCAGATCGGCCATGTACACGCCCAGGGGGAAGGCGGCGAAGATCAGCAGGGCGACGAGCCAGTGGAGCAGGACGGCGGTGCGGGTGTAGCGGTCTGGGGTCATTGTTGTTACTCGGTGGGGGCGGGGTCGGTTGCGGCCTGGTTGGCCGTCTGGTGGTCGGTGAAGGCACGGCGCAGGGCGTCCAGGCCCGCGTCGAGTTGGGCACGTTCGGCCGGAGAAAGACGCTCGAAGGCCGGACGGCAATAGTCCATGTGGGCGGGGAAGATGCGCTGGAACAGGGCATGGCCTTCCGGCGTCAGTTCGACCCGGGTGCACCGGCGGTCCGATTCCAAGCCTACTCGGCGCACCAGGCAGCGCTCTTCGAGGCGGTCCACCACCCCGGTCAGGGTGCCCTTGGTGATCAGGGTCCGTTCCCCCAGCTCGCGGAAGGTCATGCCCTGGGTGTTGCCCAGGGTGGCGATGATGTCGAACTGGGGCGGGGTCAGCCCCAGGGCGCGTACGTGGCTGCCGGAAAAGGCCTCGAAGGCCTGGTAGCAGCGCACCAGGGCGGCAAGGGTGGTCAGATAGGCTTCGCGGGGCATAAAGATGAGGCAGTGGATCGGCTAATTAGTTCTAACTAGAACCAATATTGTTCGAGTTAGAACTAATTGTCAACCGCCGCCGTAGAACATGCGAGCGTCGGGCGGATGGGGGGGCACCCACGAAAAAGCGGCCTCCGCAGGGGAGGCCGTCAAGGCGCCGGATGGGATTCCGGCGCGGGGGTAGGGGGGCGCCGGCGTTGCTCAGGCCGTGACGCTGAGGCTGCTCGCCAGGGTGTCGGCCAGGCTGCCGCTGTTGCTGCGGTATTGCTGCAGCAGGGCGGTGAGGAAGGCGTTGAGCTGATCCGAGCTGGAGGCACTGGACGACGACGTGCTGCTGTCGCTGGAGGACGCTGACGCGGCCGAGGTGCCGGACGAGCCGCCGCCCGCGCCACCGGGAGGCGGAGGCGGCGGGTTGCCGGCGCCGGCCGGACCGCCCTGGCTGCCTTGGCCTTTTTCCAGGGCCGAGGTGAACTCGTTCAGGCTGATCGAGCCGCTGTTGTCGCTGTCGTCCCGGCTGAGGATGTCGTCCACCAGGGACGAGACGTCGCTGCCATCGCCGGACTGGCTCTGGAGCAGGCTGGTCAGCTCGCTCTTGCTGATCGAGCCATCGCCGTCGCTGTCGGCGTTCGAGAACATCTGGGACGGATCGCCGCCGCCCGGGCCTCCGGGACCGCCAGGCCCTCCGGGGCCGCCGCCCATGCCAGCGGCGAACTGGCTCTGCAACTGCTCCAGGACCTTGCTGATGGCGGTCGAGGTTTCGTCTTTGGAAACGCTGCCGCTGCCGTCGCTGTCCAGGGCTGAAAACAGGGAATCGATGTCGCTGCTCGGGCTGCCGGACGACGAATCGCTCTGCAACAGGGACGACAGCTCGGTCTTGTCGATGCTGCCGTCGCCGTTGGTGTCGGCCTTGGCGAACAGCTTTTCTTGCAGCTTCGCCGCCTCCTGAGCGCTCCGCCCGCTGCTGCCGGAGAGCGCGTAGGAAGCGTAACTGCCGCTACTGACTCCGCTAATCATGGCTTCACTCCTTGCAAATGGGATGATGTCCGCCATGCGGACGCACGGCGGGCGTTGCCAGTCTTCCAGCCCCCTGTATCGCCCCCGTGTGCGCTTGGTACTAAAACCGATACATGGGGTCGGGCGTAGCGGCGCAATTCATCGCGGGGCATGGCGGGCTTGCCGCGGCCCCCTGCCGCCGCTGCCGGTCAGCTTTTGCGGTTAGGCTATGCTGATTGGGACGGCCTGCCGGTCGGCGCAGCGGAGCGGAGTGGGGCGGTTGCGGACGGGGAGGAAATCCCCCGGGGCAGAGGAATTTCCGCACAGGCGCCGGTCCGGGGCGGCCGCATAATTAGAACATCGTGCCAAGGGAGTGCGCCGTGACGCTCAATGTGGTGATCGTCGATGATTCGGAAATCAATCTGACCCTGTTCCGGGCGCTGGTAGGACGCATCGAAGGGGCCGTGCCGCGGCCTTTCCTCGCCTCCGCCGAGGCCCTGGAGTGGTGCAGCCGGGAGCCGGTCGACGTGGTGGTGGTCGATTACATGATGCCGGCCCCCGACGGGCTGGAATTCATCCGCCAGTTCCGCGCCATTCCGGACATGGCCGAGGTGCCGGTAATCATGGTCACCGCCAACGAGCAGAAGGACGTGCGCTACCGGGCCCTGGATGAGGGGGCCACCGACTTCCTCACCAAGCCCATCGACAAGCACGAATTCCTCGCCCGGGTGCGCAACATGTGCACCCTGCGGCGCGGCCAGCGCTACATGGCCGACCGGGCCGCCTGGCTGGCCGACGAGGTGGCCAAGGCTACCGCCGTCCTGGTGGAGCGGGAGCGGGAAACCATCCTCTGCCTGGCCCAGGCGGCGGAATACCGGGACCCGGAAACCGGCGCCCACATCCTGCGCATGGCCCACTACTCGCAACTGATCGCCCGCAACCTGGGGCTGCCCGAAGAGGAGCAGCACCTGATCCTGGAGGCGGCGCCGATGCACGACATGGGCAAGGTGGGCACTCCCGACTACATCCTGCTCAAGCCCGGGCGCCTGGATGCGGCCGAGTTCGACGTGATGAAGCAGCATGCCCTGAAGGGCTACGAAATCCTCTCCCGCAGCAACTCGCCGATCCTCAAGGCGGCGGCCAGCATCGCCCTGACCCACCACGAGAAATTCGACGGCAGTGGCTATCCGCGCGGGCTGGCCGGAGCGGACATTCCCCTCTACGGGCGCATCGTCGCCGTGGCCGACGTATTCGACGCCCTGACCTCGGCGCGGCCCTACAAGACGGCCTGGTCCCTGGAGCGGGCCAGCGACTACCTGAAGGAATCGGCCGGCCGGCATTTCGATCCGGACTGCGTTGCCGCCTTTTTTGCCGACTGGCCCGCGGTGCTGGCCATTCATGCGCGCTTCCAGGACGAGGACGCGAACCCGGCCGCCTGAATGGGGTCACTGCTTTTTTTCGGGACTATCAGCCATGGACATTCGCCAGTGGGTTTTTCAGGACGGTGATTCGCTCGATGCCGGACTCGCCGCGTTGCAGGCCATCCAGCCCGATCTGGTGCTGGCCTTCGGCGCGCCAGGATTCATCGCCCAGCCCGGGCTCCGCGACCGGCTCGCCCAGGCCTTTCCCAAGGCCAGCCTGGCCGGTTGCAGTACCGCCGGCGAGATCGTCGGTGATCGGCTGGTGGTGGAAAACAGCGGCGTCCTGACCGCCCTGCATTTCGGCAAAGGCCGGGTGCGCCAGTCCGCCACCCACCTGGCCGACATGGCCGATTCGTTCGCCGCCGGTCAGCGGGTGGGCCAATCGTTGGCCGACCCTGAACTGCGCGGCGTCCTCTTGTTCGGCCCCGGCGTGGCGGTCAACGGCAGCTCCCTGGTGGCGGGCCTGGCTTCGGCGGTCGGCGACCAGGTGCCGATCAGCGGCGGCCTGGCCGGCGATGGCGGCGCCTTCCGCCAGACCTGGGTCCTGTCCTCGGCGGGCTGCGATTCCAGCGGCGTGGTCGCCATCGGCCTGTATGGCGAGGCCGTCCGGCTCTGCCACGGTTCGGCGGGGGGCTGGGAGTCTTTCGGCCCGGCCCGCCGGGTGACCCGCTGCGAGGGCAACATCCTCTATGAACTGGACGGCGAGCCGGCCTTGGCCATCTACAAACGCTACCTGGGCGAGTACGCCCGGGACCTGCCGGCCTCGGGCCTGCTCTTTCCGTTCTCCATGGCCCGCAACGACCAGACCGACCTGGGGCTGATCCGGACCATCCTGGGGGTGGACGAGGCCGCCGGCAGCCTGATCCTGGCTGGCGAGATCGACTCCCAGGGCTATCTCAAACTCATGCATGCCAAGACCGACGCCCTGGTGGACGGGGCCGAGCAGGCGGCCGGCCAGGCCCGGGAACAACTGCCCGACGGCACCGCTCCCCGCTTCGCCCTGCTGGTCAGCTGCGTCGGGCGCAAGCTGGTGATGGGAGGGCGGGTGGACGAAGAGGTGGAGGCGGTGGCCGACGTCCTCGGCCCCGGCACGGTCCTCGGCGGTTTCTATTCCTACGGCGAGATCAGCCCGAGCGAGCCCGGGGGCTGCTGCCAACTGCACAACCAGACCATGACCGTTACCCTGATCGGCGAAGCATGACCCACCGCCTGCTGTCCCGCCAGCTCAAGCGCTTTCTCGGCATCGACAGCCCGGAGCAGCTTGCCGCCATCCAGGAAGAATTGCTCAAGGTGGCGGCCCGGCCCGATGTGGAGGCCGGCAGCGCGGTGGCACTGGCGGGCCTTTCCAGCCTGTTCGAGGCGGTGGAGCAGGCCTACGAACAAAGCGACCGGGACTTGGCGCTGCGCACCCGCAGCCTGGAGATCAGCTCGGCCGAGCTGACCGCGGCCAACGCCCGCCTGGCTCAAGATCTGGCGGCGCGTCAGGAGACCATCGATTCCCTGCGCGAAATCGCCAACCACATGCTGCGCCAGACCGGGCTGCCCGCTATCAGCGCCCTGGACGGCAGCCTGGAGGCGCTGACCCAGCTGCTTTCCGACTTGGTGATGGAGCGGGAGGCCAACCAGAAGCAATTGCGCGACGCGCTTTCCAGTCTGGAGCAGCAGAAGTCGGCCCTGGACCAGCACGCCATCGTCAGCATCACCGACGTGGATGGCACCATCCTCTATGCCAACGACAGGTTCGTGGAAATCAGCGGCTACAGCCGGGCCGAAATGCTCGGCCAGAATCACCGCATCCTCAATTCCGGCCGCCATCCCAGAAAGTTCTTCACCGAATTGTGGAAGACGATTTCGTCCGGCCGGGTGTGGCGCGGCGACATCTGCAACCGGGCCAAGGATGGTAGCCGCTATTGGGTGACCGCCACCATCGTGCCCTTTCTCGACGGCATGGGCCGGCCTTACCAGTACGTGGCGATTCGCAACGACATCACTTCCCGCATCGCGGTTGAGGAAAAGCTCGATGCCCAGCTCCACTTCACTCAGGAGCTGGTCGAAAATATCCCGGTGCCGATCTACTTCAAGGACACGGAAGGGCGCTATCTCGGCTTCAACAAGGCGTTCGAGGAATTCTTCGGCCTCGAACGCAGCGAATGGATCGGCCGCCACGTGTACGACCTGTTGCCCCCCGAACTGGCCGAGTTCCACGCCAGCCGCGATCTGGAGCTGATGCGCACCCGCCAGCACCAGAGCTACGAAACCGAGGTGGTCACCCGCCAGGGTACGAAGCGCCACGCCTTTTACAGCAAGGCGCCCCTGACCAACCCGGACGGCAGTTCCCGGGGCATGGTCGGGACCATCATCGACATTTCCGAGCGCAAGCGCTGGGAGAGCGAAATCCTCCAGGCCAAGGAGGCGGCGGAGGCCGCCAACCGGATCAAGAGCGACTTCCTGGCTAACATGAGCCACGAAATCCGCACGCCGATGAATGGCATCATCGGCATGACCGAACTGACCCTGGATACGGAGCTGGATGCCGAGCAGCGCGAATACCTGGAGGCGGTGAAGCGTTCCGCCGATTCCCTGCTCACGGTGATCAACGACATCCTCGATTTTTCCAAGATCGAGGCCGGCAAGCTGGACGTGGAGTCCATTCCCTTCGACCTGGACCCGGTGGTGGCCGACGCCCTGCGCACCGTGGCCCTGCGCGCCGAGCAGAAGGGGCTGGAGCTGCTGGTGGACGTGGCTCCCGACGTGCCCGCCCGCCTGCTCGGGGACCCGGGGCGGCTGCGCCAGATCCTGCTCAATCTGCTCAGCAACGCCGTCAAGTTCACCGAGCGGGGTGAGGTGGTCCTGACGGTGACGACGGAGTGCCGTGAAGGCGATGCCGTACGGCTGCATTTCGCCGTGCGCGATTCGGGGGTCGGCATTGCCGCAGAGAAATGCCAGCTGATTTTCGAACCCTTCGCCCAGGAAGATTCCTCCACCACCCGCAACTATGGTGGCACCGGCCTGGGGCTGACGATCTGTAGCCGCCTCGTGGAGCTGATGGGGGGCCGCATCTGGGTGGAGAGCCAGGTGGGCAACGGCAGCACCTTCCGGTTCACCGTCCAGGCCCATTGCCTGCCTGGCACCCTCGAAACGCCGGATCTGCCGGATGGGTTGCGCGCCCTGGTAGCGGTGCACCACCCCGATCAGGCCCGCATTCTCCAGGGGCATCTCGCCCGCTGGGGAGCGGAGAGCCTGTGGGCCGGCAGCGATGCCGATCTCCTGCGCCTGGCCACCCGCGGGGAGGGGGGCGGCGGCGCCCTGCCTTTCGATCTATGCGTGCTGGACGTGGACCTGCCCCTGGCCCTGGGCCAGCCCCTGGCCGCCACCCTCACGGCGGCGGGCGTGGCGCCCGAGGCGGTGATCCTGCTCAGTCGGCCTTCCGCGCCGTCGGGGGGCGAACTGCGCGAGTGGGGCGCGCCCCTGGCCCTGGCCCGTCCGGCTACCGCGGGTGAACTCGGCCGGGCGCTGGTCCGCTGGATCGGCGGCGAGGAGTCCGGAACCCGGCCCGTCCGGGCATTGCACGTCCTGGTGGCTGAGGACCATCCCGTCAACCAACGCCTCATCACCAATTTGCTCGAACGGCTGGGGCATCGGGTGACCCTGGCCGAGAACGGCGAAGAGGCGGTGAACAAGACCCTGGCCGCCTGGGCTGCGGACGAGGCGCCGGACCTGGTGCTGATGGACGTGCAGATGCCCTGCCTGGGCGGGCTTGAGGCCACGGCCCGCATCCGGGCGGCCGAAGCCGAGGCTGGCAGGGGGCGGGTGCCCGTCTATGCCCTGTCTGCGGCGGCGGAGGATATTGATCGGGAGGCCGGCAATGCGGCCGGGCTGGATGGCTACCTGGGCAAGCCCCTCACCCGGGACGACCTGCTGGCCGTGCTGGCGGGCATTGCGGGTGAGGAGGTCGGGAGGGGGGGCATACCCATTCAGGGTGCGCGGCCCGAGAATTACGCCCGCCTGCTCGGCCAGATGGATGCGGACATCCTTTCCATCATCGGCGACGTGTTCCTCGACCAGGCACCCAGGGATACGGCGGCCTTGAAGGCGGCCCTGGCCGCCAGCGATTGGAAGACCCTGTCCCGGGTGGCCCACACCATCAAGGGTAGTGTGGCCAATTTCGGCAACGGGGCGGTGGTGCGCCAAGCGGCAGCCCTGGAGGAGGCGGCGGCGGCAGGGATGGCCGATCCGGCCCGGGTCGAGGAACTGGCGGCCGAACTGGAACGCTTCTGCTCGGCCCTGAGGGAATTTCTGGCGGTTTCGTCCGCCTGAGGCGGATCAGTCGATGCCCAGGGCGCGAATCAGGGCGTCCCGGGTGATTGGCTTGATCAGGAGTTCGCTGAAGCCGGCTTCCATGATCTGGACCTTTTCGCCGGGGAAGGCGTGGGCGGTGTAAGCGACGATGTGCAGGCCCTCGCCGTCCCGTTCCTTGCGCAGGGTCTGGCAGACCTCGGTGCCGCTCATGTCCGGCATGCTCACGTCGAGCAGCACGTGCCGGATGTCCGGGTTCTGGCGCATCTTGTCCAAGGCCTCCTGGCCGCAGGAGGCCTCTTCCACGTCCACGCCCAGCTTGCGCAGGATGGCGCTGGGCAGCATGCGGTTGACGTCTTGGTCGTCGACTACCAGTACTTTCATGATGAAGAATCCTTCCCGGCGGGCAGGTCGCCGAGGGTGAAATAGAACTCGCTGCCCTGGCCCAGGGCCGAGTGCAGTTCGAGGCGGCCGCCCATCAGTTCGACCAGCTGGCGCGACAGGGACAGGCCGAGGCCGGTCCCGCCGTGCTTGCGGGTGATGAAGGTTTCGGCCTGGCGGAATTTCTCGAAGATGATGCCGTGATGCTCCGGCGCGATCCCCGGCCCGGTGTCGATGACCGAGAAGCGGATGCCTCCGGGGGCGCGCCGTGCGCGCAGTTCGACCCGACCCTGGTCGGTGAACTTGAGGGCGTTGTGCACCAGGTTGTTGAGTACCTGCATCAGGCGGGAATTGTCGCAGCGCAGGGTGGGCGGCGCGTCGTCGTCCACCGCCAACTCGAACTCCAGCCCCTTCTGCTGGGCAGTGGGCAGGTGGGCCAGGTAGATCTGTTGCAGCAGGGCCCGGCAGTCCACGTCGCTGGGAAAGAGTTCGAGCCGTCCGGCTTCGATCTTGGATTGATCGAGGATCGAATTGACCAGCCCGAGCAGGTGGTTGCCGCTGTCCAGGATGGTGCCGGCAAAACCTTGCAGCGATTGGTCGTCCACCGAATCCTGCAGCAGTTCGGCATAGCCGATGATGCCGTTGAGCGGCGTGCGCAGCTCGTGGGACATGGAGGCGAGGAACTCGGACTTGAGCCGGTTGGCCTCTTCGGCCTCTTCCCGGCTTCGGTTGAGCTGGTTGAGCAGGCGAGAGGAAGAGATGGCGAAGGCCAGGATGAGCAGAGTCATCACGATGGCGAAGGCGATATAGGACTGACGACGGGCGTAAAAATCGCCCAGGGCTTCGTCGGCGCTGACGCCGACGATCACCACCAGCGGATAGTCGGGCAGGCGGCGAAAGGCGAGAAAGCGGTTGATGTGGTCGATCTTGCTGGCACGCTCGTAGATACCCTGGTTGGCATCGGCCAGTAGCTTGAATACGGCGGAATCGCCGATGTTCTGGCCCACGTCGGCGTTTTCGCCGGACTTGCGGGCGCGCACCACGCCGTCCAGGCCCACCAGGGCGATCACGCCGTCCTTGCCCAGATTCACGTCGCCGTAGAGGCCGGTGAAGTAGTAGGGGTCCACCGATACCACCACCACACCACCGAAGCTGCCGTCGGGCTTGTTGATGCGCCGGGTCATCTGGATCGACCACTTGCCCGAGGCACGGCCCAGGACGGGCTTGCTGATGAACAGCTGGTTGGTGTCCGCTTTCTTGTGCACCAGGAAGTGCTCCCGGTCCGACAGGTCCATGACCTTGTGGTTGGGGATGTTGGACAGGATGTACATGCCGTGCTCGTCGATCACCCCCAGCTGGTTGAACAGGGTGGTGATGATCATCCCTTCATGGGCATAGTCCTGAATGTCCACCTTGCCGTGATTGCGCTCGTACTGAAACTTGAGGAACAGCACCGCCTGGTCCACGCTCTTCAGGGTGCGCAGGGTGTGCTCTTCGAGGGAACGGGCCAGGTTGATGTTGGTCTGGTTGATGTCCGCGATTTCCAGCTGCTTCTCGCTGGTGACTTTGTAGAGGATGGCCGTCCACAGCAGCACCAGCAGCAGGATGGCGAAGCCCCAGATCAGGCGCGGGATGCGCGTCCGGTTCTGGCGGGCGGTCGGGGCGGCGAGGTGGGTGGTGGACATGCGCCGGTGGGGGCGGAATCAGCGGGCGGTCAGATAGAGGGCGATAGGATGCGGGCACTAGAAGCAAGGCATGCCATGTTGCGCTATGGTAATGAAAAATGCCGCCAAAATGCCGTGAGGAATTCGGCATTTTCCTGCCGGGCGCACCGATTGCTGTGCTGCCTGTCCGCCCCCTGACTTTTTGATCGTCATGTCCGCTTTGCCCCGTCTTGCCATCGACCGGCTCCAGCCCGGTGTCTTCATTTCCCTGGGGGATCTGGGCTGGATTCACCATCCCTTCCTGCTCAACGCCTTTCGCATCGTCAGCGACAAGCAAATCCAGGTATTGCACGGCCTGGGCCTGACCGAGGTCACCTGGGACCCGGCCCGCAGCACCGCCGAACCCCTGCCGGTCACGGCCAGGGGGGAAAACGGCGCGGGTGAGGGGGCGGGCGAGGAGGACATGGATTTTGCTGCCGCCGCCCTGGCCGGCATGCTCGACGAGAAACAACGCCGCATCGAGCGGGTGCGCGCCCAGCGGGACGTGTTCGCCCGGCGGGAGCGGGAATACGAGAGCGAGGCGGCGTCCATCGCCGACATCCTGCGCACCTTCGCCGCCCGGCCGGCGGATGCCCACGGCGACGCCTCGGCCCTGGTGGGGCGAGTGGTGGATGGGCTGATGGATGCCCCCAGCGTGGCCATCCACCTGGTCAACCAGAAAAGCCGGGACAGTGGCCTGGCCTTCCATTCCCTCAACGTCATGGTGCTGACCCTGCTGCTTGGCAAGGCCGTGGGGCTGACCGCCGAGGAAATGCGCCAGGCCGGCCTGGGGGCGCTGCTCCACGACGCGGGCAAGGGCGAGATTCCGCCGCGCATCCTGCGCACTCCCCAGCGCACGCCGCCGGAGGAGGAGTTCTACCGGGCCCACATCGGCTACGGCATCAAGGCCGTGGCCGGGGCGCGCAACCTGTCGGTAGCGGCCAAGAACGTGATTGCCTGCCACCACGAGCGCTGGGACGGCACGGGTTTTCCCAACAAGCTGGCCGGCGAGCGCATCCCCCGCCTGGCCCGGGTGGTGGCCATCGCCAACCGCTACGACAACCTGTGCAACCCCTACGACGTCAAGCGCGCCCTGACCCCGGCGGAGGCCCTGGCCCAGCTGTTCAAGAAAGAGGCGGCCCACTTCGACCCGGACCTGTTGCAGCGCTTCATCAAGACCATGGGAGTCTATCCGCCGGGCAGCTTCGTGGCCCTGTCCAACGGCGCCACCGGTCTGGTGATCGAGACCGATCCGGCCCGGCTGCTGTCGCCCACGGTGATGCTCCACGACGCCGAAATTCCGCGCAGCGAGGCCCTGGTGATGGACCTGAAGGAGGCCGAACTGGCGATCGAAGCGGTGGTCAGCCCGGCCAGCCTGCCCCTGGCGGTGGTGGAATACTTGGCGCCCCGGGGACGGGTCGATTACTACGTGGAAGGTTCGGCCTGATCCGAGTCGGGGCGGCGTCGCCACGCCGTTAGTACCGCAGCCCGGAACGCCGCGCCAGTCGCGGCGTTCGAGCATGGTGGCCTGGAGATCCGCGCCTGGCTTGGCGTTTGAAGGGGGCTGCCCGGAGATGCCCTACTGGCGCGGGGTTTGCATCAGGTGGCCGTCGCAGCCTTCCCGACATCCTTGCGGTTGCCCCATGAAAAAAGCCCCGCCGGGTTGGCGGGGCTTTTTCGTTGCGCTTGCGCTCAGTTGGCTGGCTTGCCCGGCGCGGTGGCGTTGGCCGCCACCGGTGCCGGGGGCTGGGCCTCCGGATTGCGCGGGGTGCCGTCCTGCCAGCCGCCGCCGAGAGCCTTGAACAGGTCCACCGTGGCGCTCAGGCGCGCCTGGCGGGCCGAGATCAGGTCCACCTGGGCGTCATTGGAAGTGCGCTGGGCGTCGAGCACTTCCAGGAAGGGCGAGTAGCCCGACTTGTAGCGCAGCTGGGCCAGGTCCAGGGACTTCTTCGCGGCGTCGTAGCGGGTCTGCTGGGCGGACTCGTTCTCGCCGGCTTCGCGCAGGTTGATCAGGGCGTCGTTGACCTCCTTGAAGGCGCTCTGCACCGCCTTCTGGTAAGTCGCCACCGCCTGCTTCTGCCGCGCCGTGGCCTGGTCGAGCCGGGCCATGTACTTGCCGGCGGCGAAGATCGGCATGTTCACCCCGGCGCCGTAGGACCAGATGCGGCCCGGCGAGGTGAACAGGTTGGACAGGGTCTCGCTTTCGCTGCCGAAGAGGCCGGTGAGCGAAATGGTGGGGAACAGGGCGGCCTTGGCCACGCCGATCTGGGCGTTGGCCGACACCAGCAGTTCCTCCGCCTGGCGCAGGTCGGGGCGCGCCTCCAGCAGGGTGGAGGGCAACCCGGCGGGGGGCACCGGCGGCTGGGGCAGGACGCGCAGGTCACCCTCGCCAATCGCCAGGTCGCCCACGCCGGTGAGCAGGGCGAGCAGGTGCAGGGACAGGGCGCGCTGGCGGCGCAGGGTGGACATCTGGGCCTGGATGGCGGCCCGGTTGGTTTCCGCCTGCTGCACGTCCAGAGCCGAGGCCAGGCCGCCGCGCTGGCGGCTGCGGGCGATGTCCAGGGCCTCTTCGCGGCTCTTCAGGGTTTCCCGGGCGGCGACCAGCTGGGCGTCGTAGGTGCGCAGGCTGAGGTAGGCCTGGGCCACCTGGCCGGCCAGGGTGAGTTGCACCGTGTCGCGGTTGTAGCGGTTGGCCAGGGCCTGGGCCCGGGCCGCCTCGCTGGCGCGGCGCAGCTTGCCCCACACGTCGAGCTCGAAGGAGGTGTTGAGCACCGCCTTGTGGTCGGTGTAGACCGGGTCCATGCCCGCGGGGATGGGGGAGTAGGTGACCCCGCTGGCCCGGGTGCGGACGCTGTTGGCCTGGGCACCGATTTCCGGGAAGAAGGCGGCGCGGGCCTCGCGCACCAGGCCCTCGCTCTCTTCCAGCCGCGCCACCGCCAGCAGCAGGTCGGTGTTGTACTGGAAGGCCTTGTCCATCAGGCCGTCGAGGGTCGGGTCCTGGAACAGCTTCCACCATTCCTGCTGCACGGCGGCGGAGCGCGCCAGCGGCACCGCGTCGGATTCGCTGAAGCGGTCCGGCAGGGTGCTGTCGGGACGCCGGTAGTCGGGGCCCACCGCGCACCCCGCCAGCAGCAGGGCGGCGGAGAGGGTGGCGGCCAGGGTTTTCAGTTCAGGGCGTTGCATTACTGGCCCTCCTTGTCGGAGGCCTCGGTCGGCTTGGCCTCGTCGGCTTCCAGTTGATGATGGGGGTGGTGGCCGGCGGGGCGGCGCATCTTGCCTCGGGACAGCCAGCTGAAGAACATGGGGATGAAGATGGTGGCGATGAAGGTCGCCGCCAGCATCCCGCCGAACACGCCGGTACCCATGGACTTGCGGGCTGCGGCGCCGGCGCCGGTAGCCTTGACCAGGGGGAACACGCCCAGGATGAAGGCCATGGAGGTCATGACGATGGGGCGGAAGCGCAGGCGGGCGCCTTCTTCGGCGGCCTCCAGCACGCCCATGCCCTCGGCCCGTTTCTGGGCGGCGAATTCGACGATCAGGATCGCGTTCTTCGCCGCCAGGCCGATCAGCACCACCAGGCCGATCTGGAAGTAGATGTCGTTGGGCATGCCGCGGATCATCACCGCCGCCAGAGCGCCGAACAGAGCGAAGGGCACGGCCATGATCACCGCCAGGGGCAGGGTCCACTTTTCGTACTGGGCCGCCAGGATCAGGAACACCATGATGATGCCGAAGCCGAAAGCCACGGCGGAGGTGGTGCCGGTGCGCTTTTCCTGGAAGGCCTGGCCGGTCCAGGCCAGTTCGTAGCCCGCGGGCAGGGTTTCCTTGGCCACTTCCTCGACGATGCGGATGGCGTCGCCGGTACTGATGTTGGGCTGGGAGTTGCCCATCACCTTGGCGGCGAGGAAGCCGTTGAAGCGTTCCAGCTGCTCCGGACCCACTACCGACTTGACCTTGATCAGGGCCGAGATGGGCACCGCGGCGCCGCTGTTGGCGCGCACATAGACCTTGCCCAGATCCTCCGGCTTGGCGCGGTAGGCGGCGTCGGACTGGAGCTGGACCCGGTAGGTGCGGCCGTTCAGGTTGAAGTCGTTCACGTACAGGGTGCCGATGGCGGCTTGCAGCGTCTGGTAGACGTCGCTCACCGAAATACCCATCGAGATGGCCTTGGACTCGTTGACCTCAACGTAGATCTGCGGCGAGGTGGGGCGGAAGAAGGTGTTGATGCCGGTCAGCTCGGGGCGCTTCTTCAGGGCGTCCATGAACTGCTGGATCACGCCGGCCAGCTTTTGCGGGCTGGAATCGCCCCGGGCCTGGATATAGGCCTCGAAGCCGCCGGCGGAACCCAGGCCGCGGATGGCGGGCGGGTTGAACACGATGCCCAGGCCGTCCGGCAGCATCATGCCCATGCCGGTGAACTTCTTGGCCAGGTCGTCGGCCACCTCGGTCCGTTCCTTCCAATCCTTGAGCGGGATGAACACGGTACCGGCGTTGGACTTCATGCCGCCGCCGATGATGTCGTTACCGGCGATGACGAAGACCTTATCGACCGAGTCGTCCTGCTTGATCATGGTCTGGAACTGCTCGCCGGTGGTGCGGGTGCGCTGCAGGCTGGCGCCGTCGGGCAGCATCAGGGCGCTGATCAGGTAGCCCTGGTCTTCCGCCGGCACGAAGCCGCCGGGAACGGCGCGGAACATGAAGACGCTGCCGCCGACGATGATCACGCAGGCCACGGTGCCGATGATGCGGTGGTGCAGGGTTTTGTTGACCGTGGTGGTGTAGCTCTTGGTGAGCCGCTCGAAAGCCCGGTTGAAGGGCTTGAAGAAGGGCACTTCCTCGTGCTTTTCCTTGAGCAGCAGGGCGCACAGGGCCGGGGTCAGGGTCAGGGCCACGACGCCGGAGATGGTCACCGAGATGGCCACGGTCACGGCGAACTGCTGGTACAGCTTGCCGGCGATGCCGCCGAGGAAGGCCACCGGGATGAACACCGCGCACAGCACCAGGACGATGGCCACCACGGCGCTGGAGACCTCGCGCATGGCTTCGATGGCCGCCTCCTTGGGCTTCATCTTCTCTTCCCAGATGAGGCGCTCGACGTTTTCCAGCACCACGATGGCGTCGTCCACCACGATACCGATGGCCAGCACCATGGCGAACAGGGTCAGGGTGTTGATGGAGAAGCCGAACAGCCACAGGCCGGCGAAGGTACCGATCAGGGAGACGGGCACGGCCACCAGGGGAATCAGGGTGGCGCGCCAGTTCTGCAGGAAGACGAACACCACCACGGCCACCAGGACCAGGGCTTCGATCAGGGTGTGGACCACCTCATTGATCGAGGCCTGGACGAACTTGGTGGTGTCGAAGGGGATCACGTAGTCCATGCCGCTGGGGAACTTTTCCTTCAGTTCCTCCATGCGCTTCTTCACCTTCTCGGCCACGTCCAGGGCGTTGGCGCCGGATTGCAGGAAGATGCTGACGCCGATCACCGGCTTGCCGAGCAGGGTGGTGGAGGCGTCGTAGTTCTGGGCGCCCAGTTCCACGCGCGCCACGTCCTTCAGGTACAGGGCGCCCTTGGGGCCGTCGGCGCGGACAACGATGTTGCCGAACTCTTCCGGGGTGGTCAGGCGTCCCTTGGCGGTCACCGTATAGACCAGCTGCTGGCCGGTGGGGGCGGGTTCCTGGCCGATCTTGCCGGCGGCGTTCTGCTTGTTCTGCGCGGCGATGGCATTGGCGATCTCGGTGGTGGTCACCCCCAGTTGGGCCATCCGGTCGGGCAGCAGCCAGATCCGCATCGAGTAGTCCAGGGCGCCGAAGATTTGCGCGTCGCCCACGCCGGGGATGCGCTTCAGGTCATCGAGAATGTTGACCAGGGCGTAGTTGGACAGAAAGAGCAGGGTGCGGCTGTTGTCCGGCGAGGTGACGGTGGCCACCAGCAGGATGTCGTTGGAGCGCTTGGCCACGGTCACGCCGAACTGGCGCACCACGTCCGGCAGGCGCGGCTCGGCGATCTTGACCCGGTTGTTGACGTTCACCGTGGCCATGTCGATGTCGGTGCCGACCTCGAAGTTGGCGGTGATGGTCAGGGTGCCGTTGGCCGAGGCGGTGGAATTGAAGTACATCAGGTTTTCAATCCCCGACAGCTGCTCCTCGATGGGGCCGGCCACGGTCTTGGTCAGGGTCTCGGCGGAAGCGCCGGGATAGGAGGCGGAAATGATCACCGTCGGCGGCGCGATTTCCGGGTACTGGGCAATCGGCAACCCGCGGGCGGCCATGATGCCCGCGATGACGATGATGATCGAGATGACCGAGGCGAAGATCGGCCTATTGATGAAAAAGCGTGACATGAGGGTCGATTCCCTTTCTCGCGCTGCTTACTGCTTGCCTTGGGCGGCAGGCTGGGCAGGCGTCTTGGCCTCGTCGGCGGCGGGAGCCTTGGCGGCTGGCGCCGCGGCGCCCTTGCCCGCGGCGGGGCCTTGCTCGGCCTGGGGACCGTGGGGGGCCACCGGGGTGCCTGGGCGGGCCTTCATCAGGTTATCCACGATCACCTTGTCGCCGGCCTTCAGGCCGCCGGTGATGACCCAGTCCTTGCCGCGCCATTCGGCGGTCTGTACCGGACGCGGGGCGACCTTGCTCTCGGCGTCCACCACCATCACCAGGCGGGCTTGCTCGGTTTGCAGGACGGCGGCCTGGGGCACCAGGAAGACGCCTTCCCGGTTGCCGGTGAGCAGGCGCACTCGGACGAACTGGCCGGGCAGCAGCTTGCCGTCGGCGTTGTCGAATTCGGCGCGTAGCTGTTGGGTGCCCAGGGTGGTGTCGATATTGGAGGCGAGGAAGTTGATCTTGCCCTGCTTCTCGTAGACGGTGCCGTCGGGCAGGATCAGCTGGACGCCGGTGACCGTGCCGGGCTTGACCTGGCCGCCGGGCAGGGCGGCGACGTCGGACTCGGAGAGGCCGAAGCGCACCCACATCGGGTTGGTCTGGAAGATGGAGGTGAGCAGGCTGGCGTCGCTGGTGTTGATCAGGTTGCCGTCCGACTTCACCGCCCGGCCGGAAACGCCGGCGACAGGGGCGGTGACGGTGGTCCACGACAGGTTCAGCTGGGCCTGGCGCAGGTTGGCCTGGGCGATGGCGTGGTTGGACGCGGCATCGTCGTATTCCTTCTGGCTCACTGCCTGCTGGCCGATCAGGCCCTTGAGGCGGGCTTCTTCCCGGGCGGCCTGGTCGGCCTTGGCCTTGGCGTCGGCCAGGGCGATTTCATAGGGGGCCGGGTCGATCTGGAAGAGGGGCTGGCCGGCCTTGACCGGGGCACCTTCCTGGTAGAGCCGCTTGAGCAGGATGCCGCCCACCCGGGCGCGCACTTCGGTTTCCTTGGCGCCTTCGGTCTGGGCGGTGACTTCGACGGACACCGGGAGGTTCTGGGGTTGGACTTCGAGCACTGTCACCGGCAGTCCGCCCGGGGGCATGCCGCCCCCGGCGCCGGCCTCGGTTCCTGATTTGGAACAGGCGACGGCCAAGGCCGCGGTAACGGCCAGTACCCCAACCCGCAGGGTTTGGCGGGCGATCCACGAGTTCTTATGGTCTTGCATGGAATTCTCCGTTGGAGGCGTAACGGTGCTATTATATACAGCCATGGTTGTATGTAAATTGCACCCAGCATCCGTTTTGTAAATTTTTACAGGTAGCCATGGCCCGCAAAACCAAAGCCGAAGCCGAACGGACGCGCCAGCAGATCATCGATGCTGCACGGCAGGTGTTCCACGCCCACGGCGTGATCCGGTCTTCCCTCGAAAAAGTCGCCCAAGCCGCTGGCGTGACGCGTGGGGCAGTATATTGGCATTTTGCCAACAAGGCCGAGCTGTTCACGGCCATGCGCGAGCATTCCCACACCCTGATCGAACCGGCCGACCGGCTCGTTCTATCCGAGGATTTCGCCGATCCCCTCGACGCCGTGGAACAGTCCATGCTGGCCTTCTTCCGCGTTCTCGAAGAGTCGGAGGAACTGCGCCAGATCTTCGAGATCATGTCCCTGCGCTGCGAGTACGTGGACGAATTCGCCCCCGTACTGCATGAAGTGAACGGCCCCTGCCTGGAGTTCCTTGGCAAGCTCGAGATCGCTTATGCCCGTGCCCGGGAAAAGGGCACCCTGCGCGAAGGCATGAGCCCCGAGGCCCTGGCGCTCGATACCATTTCCTTCACCTCCGGCGTGTTCAACAACTGGCTCTCCAGCCAGCCCGGCGACCGGCTGCGCACCGAAGTGCCGGCCATGATCCGCACCCACATCGCGTTGCGCCGCCGGTAAAGCGGCCAGACTCGACAAAAGGCTTTGACTAATCCGGGAAGTTTGCTACTATGCGCGCCTTCCACACGGAGAGGTGGATGAGTGGTTTAAGTCGCACGCCTGGAAAGCGTGTTTAGGGTAATACCCTAACGCGGGTTCGAATCCCGCCCTCTCCGCCAAGATTAAAAGGCCCGTAAGTTGCAAAACAACTTACGGGCCTTTTGCTTTTCGGGCGTTTGACTCACCCGGGCCCGGTTACTGGATTGGTTGTCCCGGTGATGCCGGTGACCCAGAATGGATTGGGTATTTCTGGATCGGCGTGTCCTCCCAGCCGATTCTTGGCGATGACCGCCGGCTTGCCGTAGTGGCTCTGACGCCGACGATGGCCCAATGGTCCGGCTAAGGGCATAGCCCATCAATCTGCATCGGCCGATAGGCCCGGTACCTGCCACGGCCCCCCTCAGGTCACGCAAGTCCATGGCGATCTTGCGTCAGCCATCAAACCCATCGCTTTCCCACCACGACTGTCTGATCAGTCCCAAGAGCCATTGGTTGCCTTTGCCCCGGGTGGAAACGGCTCGGCGTGCCAAGCGCAGTAACCGCCCGGACGCGCTGCCGTCATCATCTGGCACCGCCGCCGCACGGGATGCCGCTCTTCCCCGGCTTGATGAAGGTCTGCCTTACCGGGGCTCCTTGGCAGAGTAGGTGGTGCCTTTTGCAGGATGTTCATATGGTGGTGCAGGCCACCCCACCATCGCCTGCGGCTCTCGACGGTGCGCGGGTTATGTTTCGGCAATCCACACTGATTAATTACGCCGATGTCGTTTAATATGCCGCCCGTATTGCCGCTTCCAGGCCGATTGCCGGCATTCGATGGCCCCCGCAGGGCAGTGCCCGCCCATCGCCTCGGAAACCCTTTGCCAACCCATTCTTATTGCCATGATGACGCACGCCCTCCTGCGCCAGACCGCCCATGCCGTATGCACCACCGCCATTCTGTTGTGCACGCTGAACACCTCGAATGCCCGGGCCGCAGCTTGCCCCACCTCTTGGAACACCCGCGACTACATTGACGCCTCCTGCACCGCCGACACTTCCATCGACTGGACCGGCGGCACCATGTGGGTCGGCTACAACGGGCCTGGCGTCAACGTCGGCGGTAGTGCCGATCCCACCCTTGTCGTCCGGGAGGGGCAGACTGTCAGTTCCATAATCCTGGCCAATCGCGTCACCTGGAACTCACTGACTAATTACGGCGAAATGAGCAGCGTCAACGTTGCCGGATCGAGCCGGATGGAAACCTTCATCAACCTGGGCCACATGCGTACCGGGGTGCAGGTATCCGGCTTCGCCAGCATCGGCACCGTCGTCAATCTGGGGACCATGGCTTCCTCTGTCCTACACCCGGACCTCAATATCATTACGGGCGGCAACGGTGGCGGCACCATTGAAAACCTCATCAATGCCCAATCCGGCCTGACCCTTGGCGGCTACTACGATGGCATCTATCTGGAAGCCGGCACCATTCCCACCCGGTACTTCACCTACTTCAGCACCCCCGGCAGTTTCGGCACCATCCAGTTCAAATACCTCGGTGCCTATAACCTGAATACCTACGGCTTGCGTATCGCCCCCAACACCAGCTACGTCACCGGCACCTACGCGGGAGTGATCACCGCCGATCAGCGGCTGAACATCACCAACCTGGAAGCCATCAGCGGCATCAAGTACAAGTTGGTGGACCGCAATGGGGATGGCCGCACCTGGGACCTGGTATTGCAGACCATCTCACCCACGCGCTACTCCGATCCGGCCCGGGCTCAGGGCAACAGCACAGCAGTCTCTGTCGGGCGGTTGATCGAAAACAACGCAACACTCGGTGCCATCTTCGACGGTGCCAATCTCATCACCGACCGGCACATCAACACTGCCATTTCCCAGAGCCTCCCGCTGTTCAACGGTGCCGGCGCCCGGGTAGCACACAGCGTCATGGGGGACATCAGCCGGGTCGTGCAATCCCGTCTCGACGCCCAGCGCGGCCTGGCTTCCGGCGACGATGCCGTGGGGAGGCAGGTATGGATGAAGTTCTTCGGTTCCTGGGCCCATCAGAATGACCGGGAAAGTATTTCCGGCTTCAGTGCCGAGACCAGCGGCATGACCATCGGCACTGACCGCATGGTCAGCGACTCCCTACGCCTGGGGGCGCATTCTCGTACGCACAGGCCAACGTGAACAGCAACGCCAGCATGGCGCCCCAAAGCGCCAAGATTTCCTTATTCCAGTTGGCCGCTTACGGGAATCTGGCCCTGGATGAAAGCACCGACCTCCGCTTCCAACTGGGAGCGGGCAGAAACAACAACAAAAGCACGCGCAACGTCGCTTTCGTCGGCGACATCGCCAGCGCTCGCTACGACAGCACGACCCTGTACCTGGGAACGGCCCTGTCACGCACCATTGCCCTTGGGGCGCGGACCACGCTGACCCCCTCGCTACGCGCCGACTACGCCCGCGTCCGGGACGAGGGCTATCAGGAATCCGGCGCCGGCCCGCTCAACCTGTCCGTTCAGGGGCGTACCGCCGAGCAACTGTTGCTCGGCGTGGATACCAAGCTGGGCTACCGGCTGGACAAGCGCAGCAGCCTCAGCGCCAATGCCGGCATTGCCTACGATGCGCTGGCCAAACGGGACAATCTGGTTGCGGCCTTTGCCTCCGTCCCCGATACGACCTTCATCGCCACCGGTGCGAAGCCTCAGCCCTGGTCCCTGCGGGGGGGCGTGGGGTACGCCTATACCACCGACGGCGGCACGGAAATCAATCTTCGCTACGATGCCGACGTGCGCCAGGGGTTCCTCAACCAGACCGCATCCCTCAAGGCACTCTGGATGTTCTAGCCGCGCATTTGCTCGGCACCGCCGTTTCCTGGCGGCGCCCTGTTTCATTCCCGCAGAAAAAAGCCCTTGGCAATCCCAAGGGCTTTTTTCATGGGGTTATCCCACTTGCCTCGTGCTTAGGCGCTCATGGCCACGGGCGGGTGGTTTTTTGCCAGGTAGGCGTTTATGGCCTCCGCCGGCATGGGGCGGGCGAAGTGGTAGCCCTGGGCCTCGTCGCAGCCGAAGTGGCGCAGCAGTTCCAGGGTGTCTTCGGTTTCGACGCCTTCGGCGATGGTGCGCAGGCCCAGGCTATGGGCCATCTGGACGATGGCGCGGATGATGGCGGCGTCGTCGGAATCCGGGGTCAGGTCGCGGACGAAGGATTGGTCGATCTTCAGCTTGTCCACCGCGAAACGCTTCAGGTAGGACAGGCTGGAGTAGCCGGTGCCGAAGTCGTCGATGGAGAACTTGACGCCGTGGCGCTTGAGTTCGCGCACGATGGCGAACACGCTGTCGGTGCCCTGGAGCAGGATCGACTCGGTCAGTTCCAACTCCAGCCATTCCGGGGGTAGGCCCGAGGCCTCCAGGGCGCGCATCACCGTCTGCTCCACGTTGCCGCGGCGGAACTGGATGGCCGAGAGGTTGACCGCCACGACCAGGGGCGGCAGCCCGGCGCGCCGCCAGCGGGCGCCCTGGCGGCAGGCTTCTTCGATGACCCATTCGCCCATGGGTACGATCAGGCCGCTGTCCTCGGCCACGGCGATGAAGCGGCCTGGGGCGAGCAGGCCCAGGTCCGGGTGCTGCCAGCGGATCAGGGCTTCGACGCCGATCACCGCGCCGCTGGCCAAGTCGATCTGGGGCTGGTAATGCAGCACGAACTGCTTTTGTTCCAAGGCCCGGCGCAGGCCGTTGCGCAGGGCCAGGTTGGCGACCGCCTCGGTGCTCATGGATTCGTCGAAGAACCGGTAGGCGTTGCGTCCCGCCTCCTTGGCGGTGTACATGGCGGTTTCGGCCTTTTGCAGCAGGGCGTCGAAAGTCTGGCCGTCGTCCGGGTAGAGGGCGATGCCGATGGAGGCCGACAGGGCGATTTCGGTATCGCCCAAGAGGATCGGGGCCTGGATGCCCTCCATGATCTGGGCCAGGGGGGGCGTGCAGTCCTCGCGGTTGTCGAGGCCGGACAGAACCATCACGAACTCGTCGCCGCTCTGGCGGCTGATGGTGTCGGTGTTGTGCAGGCTGGCCTTCAGTTTGGCTGCCAGGGTCTTGAGCAGGTCGTCGCTGGCCGAGTGGCCGAGGGAATCGTTGATCGCCTTGAAGTTGTCCAGGTCCAGGAACAGCAGGGCCACCTTGGTGCCGCTCCGGCCGGCCCAGACCATGGCCTGTTCGAGCCGGTCCTGGAGCAGCATGCGGTTGGGCAGGCCGGTCAGGGCGTCGTGGTAGGCCAGGTACTCGACCCGGTTTTCCGCCGCCTGGCGCTCGGCGATGGCGACTTCGAGGCGCCGGTAGGGCTCGCGCACGCTGGCGACGAAGATCGCCCGGTAGATGAACAGGTAGGCGACGATCTTGTACAGGTGGCCGACCAGGCTGAACAGGTCGTACACATTGGTGTACAGGGTGAAGCACAGTTCGCTCAGGATGCCGATCAGGCAGGCAGCGAACAGGTTGGCTGCATCGCAGGGAGCCTTGGCCCGGTGCAGGCGGTGGAAGCGCCAGGCCGCCAGGGCCAGGATGGCGATGATGCCGAACTCGGCGCCGACCTTGAACGGGGTCAGGCCCTGGCCGGGGACGAAGGTGAGGGGCCAGACCTCGGGCCAGTACAGTTGCAGGACGAACACGGCACCGGTGGCCGCAAGCACGCCGGCCAACAGGCGGTAGCGGGATTCGCTGCGGCGCAGCGGCGTCCACGGCCGCAGGGCGGCGGTCAGCAGGGCCAGGGCCGCCAGCAGGCGGGCGGTGAGCCAAAAGTCGATGGCCTTGCCCGGGGAGGCGGGAGTGACCAGGTCTGGCATGCCCTGGTAGGAGAGGGCATGGCCGAAATCGAGCAGACCCACGCCGAGAAAGGCGCAGGCCAGAATCAGGATGTTGCCGGCCCGCTCCCGGGCGTAGGCGTTCCAGGCCACGGCGAACACCAGCATGGCCACGATCACCGCGAAGATTTCGGAGACGGTATGCAGCGCCAGAGGAAAGAGGCCGTGGCTGCGCTTGACCCCTTCCAGGGGCAGCAGCCAGAGCGCCAGCAGCACCAGGGCCAGGCCGGTGAGCAGGGGCCAGGGCAGGCGGGAAGAGGGGCGGCCGGCCGCGCAGGTGGCAGCGGTGAGGGAATCGGGTGGGCTGGTGGTCATGGGTGGCGCCGCATGTTCTTCGTTCTGAGAACGCTCCCGTCATGGGAGCGGACCGGCCGGTTCGGCCCGATGGGGCCAGTTTGGCACAGTCCGTCACCAAATGCCGGGCGAATTTCGGCTAGCATTCCCGGGCAGGTCCAGCCTCGATTGGCGTCGCATCCATTGCCTTCACCATGGACGGCGCTGCCGGCATTTTTCGGCATGGGCCTGAGGAGGGCGGGTCCGCCGCGCCTCCGGCCTCCGGGACGGCCCGGAGCGTGCTGATCGTCTGGGGACGGCCCCGTGTGAGGATTGTCCCCATGTCGTTTCTCCCCCTGCTTTCCATTCCCATGGCCTGGACCGTGCTGGTGGCGGCCGCCCTGTGCGAGGTGGCCTGGGCCATCGGCCTCAAGTACACCGACGGGTTCACCCGCCTGGCGCCTTCCGTCCTGACCCTGGCGGCCATGGCCGTCAGCGTGATTCTACTGGGCTGGGCTGCCCGTACCCTGCCGATCGGCACCGCCTATGCGGTGTGGACCGGTCTGGGGGCGGCGGGCACGGTGCTGCTCGGCATCCTGCTGTTCGGCGAACCCCTGACCGTCCTGCGCATGCTCTGCGTGGCCCTCATCCTCGGCGGGGTGCTCGGCCTCAAGTTCGGCTGAGACCTGGCGTCTGAAAGGGCGTCGCCCCGGCGTCGGGGCGGCTTGAAATCCGCCGCTTCGGCCGCATATATGAGCATATTCTGATTGACCGGAGACGCTCATGTCCGCCACCGCTTCCGCCCTGCACGCCGTCTGCCCGTCCTGCGGCGCCATCAACCGCATCGCCGCCGAACGGATTGGCGAAGGGCCCGCCTGCGGCCAGTGCAAGGCACCGTTGCTGCCGGGGGAACCCGTCGCCCTGGGGGCCGGCGCCGTCGATTTCGAGCGTTACGTTGGCCGTTCCGACCAGCCGGTGCTGGTGGATTTCTGGGCGGCTTGGTGCGGCCCCTGCCGGGCCATGGCTCCGGCCTTCGCGGCGGCGGCCCGGCGGACCCCGGGCGTGCGGTTCGCCAAGGTGGATACCGAGGCCAACCAGGCCCTGGCGGCGCGCTTCGCCATCCGCAGCATTCCCACCCTGATCCTGTTCAAGGGCGGACGGGAGGTGGCGCGCCAGTCCGGCGCCCTGTCCGTCGAGCAGATCGAGACCTGGCTGCGCCAAGCGGGGAGCGCCTGAAAGCCCGTGGCACGGCGGTGCTGCCCGCCGGGGCCGTGTTTGCAATTGCTTGCAGTTGATTACGCGAATGGCGGGAAAGCGGGTCAACGTTTCCCCATGGCCGTGCGTCAAATAGGAACCACTGACAGAGGAGGTTCCGGCCATGAAACGAATTCTTTCCGCCCTGATCCTGAGCGCTGCGGCCGCAGCGACGCCGGCCCTGGCCGACGTGGGCGTTTCGGTGAGCGTGGGCGATCCCGGGTTCTACGGCCGCATCGACATCGGCAACTACCCGGCCCCGGCGCTCGTCTATCCCCAGCCGATGATCATCCAGCGCGGTCCGTCCCTGCCGCCCCCCGTCTACCTGTATGTGCCGCCCTGGCAGGCCCGCGACTGGCGGCGTTACTGCTACCAGTACAACGCCTGCGGCCGGCCGGTCTATTTCGTCCAGGAGCGCTGGTACAACAACGTCTATGTGCCGCGTTACCGGGAAATGCACCGGGATCGCCATTGGGACGACCGCCGTGGCCCGGGACCGGGCCGTGGCTGGGACGGGGATCGGGGCCACGACCATGATCGCGGCTATGACCGCGACCGGGGCCGGCGCGACTGATCGTTAGCCTGCCGCGTCCGGCAAGGGTTGGCCGGGCGCTACCCCACGCGTCCATCACCGGGGGAGCCGCGAGGCTCCCCTTCGGTTTGCCTCGGCCTTCCTTGCGGCCGCTTGCCGCCCTGGCGCCCTACGTCCGCCGGTAGGCCGCCTCGCCCAGGATGTGGGTGGCCCGCACCGCCCGGTCGTCGCCGAGCAGCATCAGGGCGAAGAGGATTTCCCCGGCGGCAGCCGCCAGGTCGCCCCCGGCCCGTTCCAGGGCCCGGGCGCAGCGCCGGGCCAGCACCGGCGTGGCCTCGGGGTCGAGCACCACGAAATCCGCCTCCTTGCCGGTCTCGAAGTTGCCGATCAGGCCGTCCAGCCCCAGGGCCCGGGCGCCGGCCAGGGTGGCTAGGTAGAAGCCGCGCCAGGGGCTGAGGCTCTGCCCCTGCAACTGCAACACCCCGTAGGCCGAGGCCAGGGTGCGCAGCAGCGAGTAGGAGGTGCCGGCCCCCACGTCGCTGCCCAGGCCCACCGTGACGCCAGCCTCTTGCGCCCGGGCCAGGTCGAACAGGCCGCTACCGAGAAATTCGTTGGACGTCGGGCAAAAGGCGATGGCGGTGCCGGTGGCCGCCAGCCGGGCCCGGTCGGCGTCGTCCAGGTGGATGCCGTGGGCGTAGACGCAGCCCGGGCCGAGCAGGCCGTGGCGCTCATAGACGTCCAGATAGCTGCGCGCTTCCGGGTACAGCTCCCGCACCCAGGCCACTTCGGCCCGGTTTTCCGCCACGTGGGACTGTACCGCCAGGCCGGGCACCTCCCGACGCAATCCGCCCAGCCAGGCCAGTTGTGCCGGCGTCGAGGCCGGGGCGAAGCGGGGGGTGAGGATGTAGCGCAGTCGGCCGTGGCAGTGCCAGCGGGCGATCAGCCGCTCGGTGGCGGCCCGGCCCAGGTCGGGGCCGTCGCGTAGGGCCTCGGGGCAGAAGCGGTTCATCGCCACCTTGCCGCAGGCGATGCGCAGCCGGCGCCGGGCCGCCTCGGCGAACACCGCCTCGGTGGCGCCCTCGTGCACCGTGGGAAAGATGCAGGCGCTGGTGGTGCCGTGGGCGGCCAGTTGGTCGAAGAAGAAGGCGGAGGCCGCCGCCGCGTGGTCCGGGTCGGCGAAGCAGGTTTCCTCGGGGAAGGTGTAGCGCTCCAGCCAGTCGAGCAGCTGGCTGCCGTGGGAGGCGATCACGTCCACCTGGGCGGCGTGGATGTGGGTATCCACGAAGCCCGGCACGATCAGGCCGGTGCCCCAGTCGTGACGGCGGGCGTCGGGGTAGCGGGCGGCGAGCACTGCCGCCGGGCCCCGGTCCGCCACGCGTCCGCCTTCCACGGCCAGGGCGCCCTGGGGGATGAATTCCCAGGCGGCCGGGTCTGGGGCTTCATTCTCTTTGGAGTCCGGGTCGTCGAGGCAGTGGAAGAGGGTGCCGAGGTGCAGGTCCATGGTGTGGCGCCGCGCGGGCGGCTGGCGAGGAGTTGGCGGGAGGTATGGGGGCCATTGTCGCCGCCGCCGTCAAAAAGCGCAGCCCCGCCAGGGGCGGGGCTGCGGATGAAGGGAAAAAACAGGGCGTATCGTCGACAGCGGTGGTGCTACCTCTCAGGACAGCACCTGCTGAACGCGCTGGTTCTGTCCTTCGTTTTCCAGCTGCTGGTTGTAGTAGGCGATGTAGCGCGCCCGGGACGTGGCGGAAACCGGCGCAGGGCTGTCCGACGCCGTGGGGGCGCGGGTCGTCGCCTGGGCGGGCTGGACGAAGTCGCCCAGGTGGCTGCTGGCGATCAGGGCCGCGTAAAGGGGCGTGTCCAGGATGCTTTGGGTCTGGGCCACGGGGTCGGAAAGCAGGTTCTGTAGCGCCTGGGTCGCCTGGGAGGCGAGCAGGTCGGCGGTGGCGGAGTCGCTGGGCGTCGCGGTGGTGGCCGCCAACTCCTGGGCGGTGGTCTGGTTGTCGGCGAGGCTGGTAGCCAGTTGCGCCGTGGTGGTGGCCTGGGTCGAAGGCGCTCCGGCGGCGGAGTTTTGCTGGGAGGCGGCGTTGGCGGCCGCCGCCGCGGCCGGCACCGTCGTCGTCGGGAGTTGAACCGCCGGCTGGCTTGCAGCCAGCAGGTCTTCGAGGGGGCTGGTCGTGTCGAGCAGGGGGCTGGCGCTGGCCAGTCCGGCTTGCAGCAGGAGCACGTCCGAGGTCAGGGATGAGCTTTCCCCTACCGGCAGGACCGCGGCGGCGGTGAGCAGGGCGGCGTTGTCCTGGGATTGGGTGCTGGTGGCGAGTTGGTTTTCGAAGGCGGTTGCCTGGGCGGCCAGGGCGCTCGTTGCCTGGGACACCAGGGCGGCGGCGTTGTCAGGATTGGCGGCGATGGCCGTTTCCAGCGTCGTATCGGCCAGGCTGGCGGCGGTGAGGGCGTCTGGCGAGACGGTGGGGCTCGCGCCCAGCACGCCGTTGATCAGCAGCGAGGCATAAGGGGTGGTGCCGCTACCCTGATCCGTGGCGGCGATGTCGCTCAGGCTTTGCTGCAACAGGCTGCCGTCGTTGCCACTCTGGCTGTCGCCGGCGGCGGCGAGCAGCCCCGCCGCCGATAAGTCCACGATCGCGCTCGGGCTGTAGTCGAGCGTGGCTTGCGGCAAGGAGGCGTCCGCACTGGTTCCTACCGTGGCCGGTATGAGCGCCGTGAGGCGAGGCGTCGCGGCAAAGCCGGCAACTCCGGTGGTGAGCGAAACATCCATGGCACTGCCCTGCATGATGTGGAAACGATCCGTACCCGCCCCTCCATTCCTGCCTCACCGTCCATCGATCCGAACCCGGAGGCACGAGCGGGATGCCCGTTGCTTTCACTGTAGTCGACGTTCTCGGGTTTGGATAATTCCCTGATAATGCAAGGGTATTTGTAAGCCTGTGTTTCAAACCGTTGCTGTCCGGCGGCACAATGCGGCGGCACAAAACGTCACGTGAAATCCTGGCGCCGGAGGAGGACAATGGCGGGCTATACCTCTCAGGGCGCCGGATTGGCCGCGTCCTTTTTTGCAACGCTCGTTGCCTCCCCGCCTGACGACCCGCGATGAATCTGGCCCCAGACCAGCTCAAGTCCCGCCTTGCTCCCTTCCTGCGCCTGCTGTCCCGACTGCCCCGGCCCACCCGCCGGACCGTGGCCATCGTCCTGGCCGCGCCGCCGGCCCTGTTCCTGCTCTACGTCCTCGTCCTGATCCCGTTCACCCCGGGCATCAGCGACATCCGCAAGGCCAAGCAGGAGCAGCCGGCCCAGGTGCTCTCCGCCGACGGTAAGGAGTTGGCGGTGTTCAAGCGCGCCAACCGGGAATGGGTGCCCCTGGCCGACATCTCGCCCCGGGTGGTGGAAGCCCTGGTGGCCACCGAGGACCACCGCTTCTACCAGCACCACGGCATCGACTGGCGGCGCACCGCCGGGGCGGCTCTGCGCACCTTCTCCGGCGACCGCCAGGGCGGTTCCACCATCACCCAGCAGCTGGCGCGCAACCTCTACCCGGATGAGATCGGCCGGGCGCCGACCCTGACGCGCAAGCTCAAGGAGGCCATCACCGCCTTCAAGATCGAGGCCCTGTACACCAAGGACGAGATCCTCGAGACCTACCTGAACACGGTGCCCTTCCTCTACAACGCCTACGGCATCGAGATGGCGGCGCGTACCTACTTCGACAGCAGCGCCGGCAAGCTCGACGTGCTGCAAAGCGCCACCCTGGTGGGCATGCTCAAGGGCAACAGCTACTACAACCCGGTGCTCAACCCGGAACGGGCCCTGCAACGGCGCAATACGGTGCTGGCCCAGATGGTCAAGCGTGAGCGTCTGACGCCCGCCCAGTTCGAGGTCCTGAAGAAGAAGCCCCTCAAACTGGATTTCGAGCGCCAGACCGAGCCCCCAGGGCCGGCGCCCCATTTCGCCCAGCAGCTGCGCAAGTGGCTGATCGCCTGGGCCGACGACAACGACTACAACATCTACGCCGACGGCCTGGTGGTGCGCACCACCGTCGATTCGCGCCTGCAAGCCTGGGCAACCCAGGCGGTGGCGCGCCAGGGCGCCCAGCTCCAGGGCCTGGCCGACGGCATGTGGGCCGGCCGCTTCCGCCGCGGCGCCAAGGGTGCGACCGATCCGCTGCTGGCGGCCTTCATCGCCGAGACGCCGGACTACAAGGCCGCCCGGGACGCCGGCCTGGATCAGGCCCAGGCGATGAAGAAGCTGCTCGCCGACCGGGCCTTCATGGAAACCCTGCGCAAGCAGAAGGCCACCATCCAGGCCGGCTTCCTCGCCCTGGACCCGCGTACCGGCCAGGTGCGGGCCTGGGTGGGTAGCCGGGATTACCTGCAAGACGGCTTTGACCACGTGCAGCAGGCCCGCCGCCAGCCCGGCTCCACCTTCAAACCCTTTGTCTATGGCGCCGCTTTTGCCCAGGGCGCCAAGCCCGACGACACCCTGGTAGACCAGGCGGTGGAAATCCCCCTCAAAGGTGGCGAGGTGTGGCGCCCCGGCGACCACTCCCCGCCCAGCGGCCAGCCCATGACCCTGGGCGATGCCCTGGCCTATTCCAAGAACACCATCACCGCCCAGCTGATGCAGACCGTGGGCCCGGCCAAGGTGGCCAAGCTGGCCCAGGCCATGGGGGTGCGCCAGAGCCCGCTGGAGCAGGTGCCGTCCCTGGCGCTGGGCACCAGCCCGGTGACCCTCAAGGAGATGGTCAGCGCCTACGGCACCATCGCCAACGGCGGTGCCTACATTCCCCCCACCATGGTCACCCGCATCGAGGACCGCAACGGCAAGGTACTGGCCGAGTTCGCCCCGGCGGACGCGGAGCCGGCCCTATCAAACGAGGCCGCCTATACTCTGCTCGACGCCATGCGCGGGGTGGTGGACAAGGGCACCGGCGTGGCCATCCGCAGCCGCTACGGCATCCGCGCCGACGTGGCCGGCAAGACAGGCACCACCCAGGGCAACACCGACGGCTGGTTCATTCTGATGCACCCGGAACTGGTGGCCGGGGCCTGGGTCGGCTTCAACGACAACCGCATCACCCTGCGCAGCGACTACTGGGGCCAGGGCGCCCACAGCGCCCTGCCCATGGTGGGCGACTTCTTCCAGCGCGCCCTGCGTGGCAAGGCTATCGACGCCAAGGCCCGCTTCGAGGAACCGGAGAAGAGCTTCGTCGTGCGCTGGTGGAACCGCTTCACCGACTGGGTGGCGGAGTGGGCCCAGGGCCTGTACGAGACCCTGCACGACCGACTGTTCGGCCCGGCGCCGAAGCCGCAAACACCCAAGGCGCCTCCCGCGGCGCCGCCGGAGCCCCTGCCCGAACCCCAGGAGGCGGCGCCGGTGGAGGACATGGGAGCCTCCCAGCCGAACCCGGATCTGCCGCCGGACTTGGTGCCCCCCGAGGCCCGGGGGCTGCCTGGACCGGCGGGGGCGCCGGCGGGATCAGGTGGCAGTGGTGGCAGTGGTGGCAGTGGCGGCAACAACGGTGGAAGCAGCAGCGCGCCGCCCGGAGGCGCCGCCAATCCCCCGGGCAACGCCCCGGGGGGCGCCGTGCCCGGCCCGGCCGGTGGCACCCCCCAGCCGTAATCCCCCGCCGCCGCCCTGGCGCTGGCCGGAACGCCGCGCCCTGCCTTGATCTCCAGAGGGTGGCTCTGGAAACCCGCGCCAATCCTTTAGTTTAAGGCGGCCTATCTGAAAGTCCGCGTCCCTATTGGGTTTCCGGCCGGTTGGTTTTTGGGCGGCCCGGGGCATCCGGAATTTTTCAGCGTGCCGGCAGGGCCGCCAGCAGGGCGGTGAGCAGCTGCCAGCACTTGGCCACGCTGGCCACCTCGACCCGTTCCCCCGGGGCGTGGGCGCCGCGGATGGTGGGGCCGAAGGAGAGCATGTCCAGTTCCGGGTAGGCGGCGCCGATGATGCCGCACTCCAGGCCGGCGTGGATCACCTCCACCTTGGCCGTGCCGCCGTTGTCGTTCGGGAATTCCCGTGCAAAGACCTGCTGCGCCAGGGCCAGCAGGGGCGAATCCGGGTTGGGCCGCCAGCCCGGGTAGTTGTCGCCGGTGGTGACGCGGCAGTCCGGGCCGAGCAAGGCAAACAGGTCGGCAATCGCCCGGGCGTGGGCCAGGGCGGCCGAATCCACCAGGGAGCGGACCATGAAGTTGGCCCGGGCGCGGCCCGCGGCCAGGGTCAGCACCCCCAGGTTGTTGGACGTTTCCACCACGCCAGCGACGCTCTGGCTCATGCGCGCCACCCCGTGGGGCGCGGCGTTGAAGGCCGCCAGCAGGGCGGCCTGGGCGGCGGCGGTGAGGATGGGGGAGGGGGCCTCGCCGGGCGCCCCCGTGGAAAGCCGCGCCGATAAACGATCTTCAACGCCCGCGTATTCCCGGCCAATAACGGCGGCCCTCTCCGCGAGGGTGGCCTGAAGATCGGCCAGGGAAGCGGGGTTCAGGGCGATGGTGGCCGAGGCTTCCCGTGCCAGGGCGTTGCGCGCCGTGCCGCCGTCCAGACCAGTCAGACGGAAGGCGCCCGGGTGGGCATCCGCCAGGTCGCGCAGCAGGCGCACCAGCAGCTTGATGGCGTTGCCCCGGCCCTTGTCGATGTCGATGCCCGAGTGGCCGCCGCGCAGCCCGGCCACCTCGATGCGCCCAGCGGTCCAGCCCGCCGGCGCGGGTTCGTTGGGCAGGGTCCAGTCCACATTCACGTCCAGCCCGCCGGCACAGCCCAGGTAGAAGTGGCCCCATTCCTCGGTGTCGATGTTGATCAGCCGGGTGCCCCGCAGCCAGCCCGGTTGCAGCCCCAGGGCGCCGCCCATGCCGGCTTCCTCATCGACGGTGAGCAGCACCTCCAGGGGCGGGTGGGAGAGGCCGTCCGCCTCCAGCACCGCCAGGGCCAGGGCCACCCCCAGGCCGTTGTCGGCCCCCAGGGTGGTGTCCGGCGCCACCAGCCAATCGCCGTCCCGCACCGGGCGGATCGGGTCGCGGTGGAAGTCGTGCTCGGTGCCGCCGTTCTTCTGGCAGACCATATCCAGATGGCCTTGCAGGATCACCCCGGCCTCGTTCTCACGCCCCGGGCTGCCGGCCTTGCGGATCAGCAGGTTGCCCGCGTCGTCCTGCTCAGTCGCCAGCCCGCGCCCCGCCGCCCAGGCCGCCAGGTGCCCACGCAAAGCCGCCTCATGCTTGGACGCCCGGGGAATGGCGCACAAGGTGGCGAAGTGGCGCCAGACGGGGGCGGGGGTGAGGTCGGCGAAGGGGAGAGGGGCAACGGCGTTCATGACGGTAGGGGCCCAGGCCGGCGGTGCCGATGCCTGCGGGAAATAAAAGCCCCTATTGTCGCCGAGCTCGCCGGGCATGGCGACCCGGAAGGCGCCGCGCGGCCCTACCAGGAGCGGGCGCCGAACTTGTAGTTGCGGGTCTCCTGGGGGGCAGCGGGCTCCGGGGCTGCGGGCGGCGGAGCGGCTGCTACGGGAGGCGGCAGCAACAGGGCGCGCAGACGCAGGACCATGACCAGCAGGTCTTCGTCCTCGGCCGCGTCCTCGATCTCGGCGAGCCTCGTTTTGGCGTAGGCCGGGTCGTTGGCCAACTGCTCCAGGTTCACGGACTGGTCGAGGGCGCGGCGTACTTGCAGTTTGAAGCGGGCCAGCAGGCGGGCGGTTTCGAGGGGATCGGGCGGGGTGGCGTCCATGGGGGTGTCTTGGTTCTGGGCGGAAGGGACGCGGGCCTTGTGGACCCGGCCGCGCATCGGTAAGTGATGCTCGGCGTGCAGCGATTTTCATGCCAATAAGATAGTTGCCCGGTGTATCGGAGGGCTCCGGGACCGCGCTGCCTTGGCTGCATCGTTCCCGCCGGAGGATGGCGCCGGAATTTTGGGGGCGTACCGCGCCAGGAAGGGCGGCCGAGGACCGGCGCACCTGTGCCGGCCTGGTGCATGGCGCGGGCCGGGATGCCAGGCGATGCACCAAAAGGGTTGGCGGGGGTTGGCGGGCGGGGTGGCAAAGGTGGGCTACAGGCTACAATGCCGACCCGGCCACGGTTCGGCATCGCCGCCCTGGCTCGGTACCGCCCACCGCCATCTTCGGAGCCCGTCCATGAAGTTCGAGATCGTCCCGGTCACCCCCTTCGCCCAGAACTGCACCGTGCTGTGGTGCGAGGAAACCCGCCGTGCCGCGGTGGTGGACCCGGGGGGCGACGTGGAGCGCATCGCCGCCGCCCTGGAGCGCCACGGCCTGACCCTGGAGCGCATCCTGCTCACCCACGGCCACCTGGACCATGTGGGCGGCACGGTGGAAATGCGGGAGCGCTACGGCGTGCCGGTGGAAGGCCCCCAGGAGGAGGATCGCTTCTGGCTCGACGGCCTGCCGCGCCAGGCCCAGATGTTCGGCTTTCCCCACACCGACGCCTTTTTGCCCGATCGCTGGCTCAACGACGGCGACACGGTGGCCGTGGGCAACGCGACCCTGGCGGTGATCCACACCCCGGGCCACACCCCGGGCCACGTGGTGTTCTTCCACGCCCCGTCCCGGCTGGCCCTGGTGGGGGACGTACTGTTTGCCGGCTCCATCGGCCGCACCGATTTTCCCAAGGGCGACTACCAGACCCTGATCGCCTCGATCAAACAGCGCCTGTTCCCCCTGGGCGACGACGTGGCCTTCATCCCCGGCCACGGCCCCATGTCCACCTTCGGCGACGAGCGGGCCGACAATCCCTTCGTCAGCGGCCGGGCCGGCTGAAGATTCCATCTTGCTTAACTGAACAACGTCCCCGGATTCACCTGCCGACATGAAGCTCAGACACGCCGCCGCCATCGTTTTTCTCGCCCACGCCATTCCGGCCATCACCTGGGCAGCGGTGAAGCCCCTGCGCTTGGTTGCGCCGGAGTTGAACGGGGTGGTCTGCATCCAGGAGCGCCTCTGCACCGACGATCCCGCCCGGCTGCCCGAAGCGCGGGCGCTGCTGGCAGAGGCCGAGGACTTCGTCGGGCGCGAACTGGGGGCGATTCAGCGCCGGCCGACAGTGGTGTTTTGCAGCACGGACGAGTGCTCCCGCGCCTTCGGCCTCACGGGCGCCGCCGGTATCACGGTGGGCCCCCTGGGCGTGGTCATGGCCAAGCGTGGCTGGCAGCCCTTCTATGTCCGCCACGAACTGATCCACGTGTTGCAGTACGAGCGGCTGGGTACCCTGCAAATGTGGTTGTTCACGCCCTCCTGGTTCATCGAGGGCATGGCCTACGGACGCAGCGAAGACCCGCGCCAGTCCCTGTCGCAACCCTTCCAGGGCTGGCGCGAGCGCTACGGGCGGTGGTAGGCCTCCCTGGCGGGGCAGGATTTGTGGACGGCGGCGCAGCGCCTCCGCTAAGGCCGTCTGCTATGGCGGGCAACGTGGCGGGCAACGTGGCGGACGGCGGGCCGGCGGCCCCCACCACCTACCGCCTGCACATCCGGTTGGCCGCTCCGTTATCCGTGACCGTGGGGCGGCTCGGCACCTTTCTCTTTCCGGCCGGGGACTACGTCTATACCGGCTCGGCCCTGCGCAATTTCGAGGCCCGGGTGGCGCGGCATTTCTGGCGCGGTACGGCGGAGCGGCCCAAGCCCCTGCGCTGGCACATCGATTACCTGCTGGCCCGGGACGAGGCGGCGGTGCTGGCGGTGGAGCGGCTGACCATGGCCGAGTGCGCCGCCAACCGGGCCGTGGGCGGCACGGTGGTGGCGCCCGGCTTCGGCGCCAGCGACTGCAAGGCAGGCTGTGTCAGCCACCTGCGCTATCTGGGGGAAAAAAAGCCGGACTGAGGGCGCGGACAATGGCGAGCCACACTCCGGCGGACATGCCGGAACGGGCCAGGCGTCGGAACCGGATTTACTGGCCGGCCGGGCCGTTCACCCGCAGCAGCAGGGCGGCGAATTGGTCGGCGGGGAGCGGGGGAGAAAAGTGGTAGCCCTGGATCTCGTCGCAGCCGGCTTCGGCCAGGAAGCGAAGCTGGGCCTCGGTTTCCACCCCCTCGGCGATGACGCACAGCTTGAGGGCCTTGGCCATGCCGATGATGGCCCGGGCGATGGCCGAGTCGTTGGCGTCCTCGGGCAGGCCGCGGACGAAGGACTGGTCGATCTTCAGGTTGTCGATGGGGAAGCGCTTCAGGTACGACAGGCTCGAATAGCCGGTGCCGAAGTCGTCCAGGGAGAGGGATAGGCCGGCCTGCTGGAATTCTTCCATCATCGCCACCACCCGCTCCGTGTTGTGCATCAGCATCGACTCGGTGATCTCCAGTTCCAGCACGTCGCCGGACAGCTGATGGCGGGCCAGGATTTCGCTGATCTGCTGGGGCAGCCCGGGCAGGAACTGGCGCGACGACAGGTTCACCGCCAGCCGCACCTGGGGCAGCCCCTGTTTTTGCCAGGCGTGGGCCTGGGCACAGGCGGCGTTGATGACCCAGGTGCCGATAGGGATGATCAGGCCGGTTTCCTCGGCCAGGGGGATGAATTCCGCCGGCGGGATCGGCCCCAGCTCGGGGTGGCGCCAGCGCAGCAGGGCCTCGGCGCCCACGATGCGCTGGGTGGACAGGCACAGCTGGGGCTGGAAGTGCAGGCTCAGCTCGCCCTGTTCCAGGGCCCGGCGCAGGGCGCCTTCGAGCTTGAGGCGTTCCCGGGAGCGGCGGTTCATCTCCTGGGAATAGAACAGGAAGCCGTCGGCGGTGGATTGCTTGGCCCGGTACATGGCCACGTCGGCGTGGCGCAGCAGGGTTTCCGCGTCGCGGCCGTCGTCGGGGAAGAGGGCGATGCCGATGGCCGCCGAGATGCGCACTTCCTCCCGGCTGCCGTCCCCGGCGACGAAGGGCAGGGCCAGGGCGTCGTGGATCTTGTAGGCCACCCGGGCGGCGTCGTCCCGGTGGGCGATGTCCATCAGGGCGATGACGAACTCGTCGCCCCCCAGGCGGGCCACCACGTCCTCGGCGCGCACCGTCCGGATCAGGCGTTCGGCCACGTCGCGCAGCAGGGAGTCGGCGGCGGCATGGCCGTAGGAATCGTTCACCGTCTTGAAACGATTCAGGTCGACAAACAGCAGGGCGCCGTGGCTCTGGCGGCGCTGGGATTCGAGCAGGGCCTGGGCGAGCAGGGAGAACAGCAGGGAGCGGTTGGGCAGCCCGGTCAGGCTGTCGTAGTAGGCCAGCCGGTAGATCTGCTGCTCGTGGGCCTTGCGCTCGGTCAGGTCGGAAAACACGAAGAAGCGGTGGGTTTCCTCGCCGCTGGCGTTGCGCACCAAGGCCAGGGACACCCCGGCCGGGTAGCGCTCGCCGTTGCTGCGCTCGTCCTCCAGCTCGCCCTGCCAGGTGCCGGTGGCGGCCAGGGCGGCTTCGACCACGGCGGCGGCTTCCGGGTCGTCGCGCAGGGCCAGGAGCATGCGCGGAGGGTAGCCGAGTACCTGGTCCTCGCGGAAGCCGGTGATCTCGGTGAACGCCCGGTTCACCGAAACCACGTTGCCGCCGCGCTCCACCACCACGACCGCCTCGCTGCTCTGTTCGAAGATGCGGGCGTGCAGGCGCAGTTTTTCCTGGGCGGAAAGCTGGTCGGTGATGTCGATCAGGTAGCCGATGATCGACTGGGGCCGGTCCTGGCCGTCCCGGGCCAGGGAAAGGGTGATGCTGGCCCAGAATTCTTCCCCGTTCTTGCGCCGGCCGCGCACCTCGAACTCGCGCTGGTTGCCTTCGAGGAAGGCGTTGAACATCTCGTCCTCCTCCCGCTCGTCGGCGTAGAGGAAGAGGATGTGGCGGCCCAGGGCCTCGCCGGCGGTGTAGCCGAAGAGGCGCTCGGCGCCCTTGTTCCAGCCGGTGATGAAGCCGGAAAGGTCCAGGGTCAGGACCGAATCGTGGATCTGGTCGAGGATCAGGCTCTGGTGGGCCACCTTGGCTTCGCTGCGGGCCAGCTCGGCCTGGCGCTCGGCCAACTGCCGGCGCACCTCCAGCCCCTGGGCGAGCAGGCCGGCGATTGCAGCGAAGCGCTGCTGTTCCGTGGCGCTGTAGCCGCCGGGGCGGCCGGCCACGCCGACCATGCCCAGGGGTGCCGGGCCATGGCGCAGGGTCACGCCTAGGCGGGGGATGCCGTCATCGCTCAGGTGGCCGTCGGCCACCACCGGCAGGCCGCTTTCCAGGGCCTGGCGGAACAGCTGGCGCCAGGGGGCGGGCAGGGCGTCCCGGTAGGCGGCGAAGCGGGTTTCGGGTCCCAGGGCGCCGCGGGGGGCGGCCGCGTCGTCGGCGGCCAGGTCGTCGAGGCAACTGACAAAGCAGCCGTCGGGGCTTTCCAGGGCGCTGCAACACAGGGCGCGGATCAGTTCGTCCGGCAGCGCGCCGTTGCCGCCGAGCAGGGCGGCGGCCAGGCGCCCGGCCAAATCCAGGTCGCCGATGCGGGCGGCTTGGGTGGCCAGGGCGGCAGGAATCGGGTCGAGTTCGGGGGCCACGGTGATCCGGGTCGAGGGCATGGGCGCGGTGCGGCGGCCTAGTTGTCCGTGTCCAGCTGGCTGGTCCAGCCGAACGCCTGCTGCTGGATGCGCAGCCACTGGACCGGATCGACGCCGGCCTGGGCCAGGGCCTTGGTACCGATGTCGAAGTCGCCCTGTTCGGCGGCGGCGACGATGCCCAGCCCCCAGCCCAGGATGCCCTCGCCGTGGAGCAGGCCGGCGGCCACTTCCTCGGGCAGGGGCAGGTTGGCCAGGATGTCGGCCATGGGCAGGTGGAGCAGGGTGGGCAGCAGGGAGAACACGCCCACCATGTAGGCGCAGTCCGGGCATTCCTCGGCGTTGCTCTGGGCAATGGCGTTGTGGAGCAGCCCTTCGAGCAGGCTTCCCCGGTAGGCGGCCTGCTTGAGCAGGGGATTGGGCTGCTGGGGCTGGCTGAACTGGTTGGCGTAGATGAGCAGTTGCAGCCAGCGCTGCAGCTGGCGCCGGCCGAGCAGGAGCAGGGCCTGGGACAGGCTGGTGACCTTGGTGGGGCTGCCCACCGACACCGAATTGACCAGCCGCAGCAGGTTGTAGAGCAGCTTCGGTTCGCCCCGGAACACTTCTTCCAGCTCACTGGTGTGGGCGTCCTGGACCACCAGGGAGAGCAGCCGTAGCAGCTTGAGCTTGGTCGGATCGGCCGGGGAGTGGGGGTCCACCTCGGGGCGGCTGACGAATTCGGCGCCGAGCAGGGTGAAACCGCGGCTGGCGCACCAGTCGAACAGATCGGCACTGGCTACCTGGAGCCCCACCAGGGGCCGGCCTTCCTCGCGGAAATGCAGCAGCAGGTGGGGCGAGATGCTGTCCCGGGCCAGTTGGGCATCCACCACGTCCCAGCCCGTGCCGGGCAGTTGCCCGTCGATGAGGGCCTTGAAGGAGGACGGTTCCCGGTGCCAGAGGGCGGCGATCAGGCCGGCATCGGCCAGGGCGGCGATGCGGGCCGGGGCAGGGTTCGCTGGGTCGGCCGGGAGGGGGACGGCAAACGGCGTGAGGGGCTGTTCCCGACCGTAGCCGGCGGGCGCCCGGGCGGGGGCGCCGGCGTCGTCGTCCGGGTAAAGGCCCCGGATCAGCACGGGCCAACGGGTCGCCCGGGTCGGGCCGAAGGCGTCGCCAAAATCCGCGGCGACGAGATTGGGGGAAACAGGGGCGGAAGGTGAATCCTGCGGGGCGCCCAGCGCCAGGTCGATGGCCGCCCAGGCCAGATTCGGGGCGAGCAGCGGCCGCAGGAAGGCGTATCGGGTCGTCACGATGACTGGATTCCTCGCTAAATTCCGCGTTTACCCGGCTAAGCCCGGCCGGAAGGTGAAAGTCGGATACTGCCCGGTCAACGCCGCTGCCAAATCGTCGTAATCGTTGTTGTTGTGCGCCGGGGCGCGGGTGCAAACGGAATGCATGGTGCCGGAAGCGAGTGAGGATGCCGCCTGAGTTCTTTTCGCCAGAGAATAACGCGAAGGCTCGGAAACACCAATGCGGGCCAAGGCAAGGTTAGACGCGCAACAGGCCTAGCTGTTTGATTTTGGTCATGTATTTGCGTCAATGCTTTTGCGTTTTTCCCTGGGGTTTTTTGCCTTTTTCCGCCGCTTCCGCCGCCAAGAGGCTATCGGGGCTGTTTAGGTTTGCGAAGGCGTCCGGGTCGGCAAATATGACAGTGGCCGCCCCGTGGCGTTCATACCAGCCGCGGATCGAGCGTCCTCCGCCCGCCAGATAGGCCGCCAGGTCGGCGGCCAGGTCGGTGCGCAGCAGGGCGCAGGCGTAGTGGTCCCGGCCTCCCGCGGCGGCGTGGACGACGGCTTTTCCGCCGGAGGCCGCCGCCAGCAGGCGCGGCACTAGGTCGGCGGGAAAATGGGGGGTGTCGCAGGGCACCACCGCCAGGTAGGCGGGGGGCTCACCCTCCGTTGCCAGGGTGTCGAGAGCGGCCATGGCGGCCAGGATGCCGGCCAGGGGGCCGTTGAATCCGGGCAGGGTGTCCTGCACTACCGGGTAGCCGAAGCCCCGGTATTCTTCCAAATGGCGGTTGGCGCTGATTAGCACCGGGCACGCCTGGGCGGCGAGGCGCCGGGCGGCGTGGAGGGCCAGGGGAACGCCATGGTAGGGCAGCAGTCCCTTGTCCTGGCCGCCCATGCGGCGTCCTTCGCCGCCGGCCAGGACCAGGCCGGCGACCCGGTGAATAGTGGAATCGGCGGCCGGGAGATGGGAAGTGGAACGGGTGTCGATCGTCATGGGCGGATGGTAGCCGGCTTTTCCGGCAAGGATGGGCAAGGAGGCGGGAAATGAAGTCGGTGCCTGTGAAGCGGACGACGCCTGCATACTGGGACGATGCGGTCCGGGAGCTGGCTGCCGGCGATGCCGTCATGGCCGGGCTGGTGCAGCGCCACGGCGGCGGCCTGGTGTGCCGGGGCGATCCATTCACCACCCTGGCCCGGGCCATCGTCGGGCAGCAGATTTCGGTGAAGGCCGCCGACGCCGTGTGGGGGCGCTTCGTCGCCCGGCTGGCGGAGGTCGAAGGACGTGCAGCGGCGGCACCCACGCCAGCCCAGGTGCTGGCGGTGGAGGGCGACGGGCTGGCTGCCTGCGGGCTGTCGCGGCGCAAGGCCGACTACCTGCGCGACCTGGCCCGGCATTTCGACGACGGGGAGCTCGATCCCCACCGCTGGCGCGTCATGGACGACGCGGCGGTGATCGCCGAGCTGACCCGGGTGCGGGGCATTGGCCGGTGGACGGCGGAAATGTTCCTGATCTTCAACCTGCTGCGCCCGGACGTGTATCCGCTCCAGGACCTGGGGCTGGTCCGGGCCATCAGGCTGCACTACTTCGCCGGCGAGGCCGCATCCCTGGCCGAGCTGGCCGAATTCGGCGAACGCTGGCGCCCCTGGCGCACCGTGGCCACCTGGTACCTGTGGCGCAGCCTGGACCCCTTGCCGGTGGAGTACTGACGGCGCGCCCTAGCGGGCCAGGGCGCGCCAGCCTTCCTGGCCGAGCAGCAGCAGGGCCATGGCCACCAGCGACAGGTTCAAATACTTCCGGTACTGGGCCGGCGAGGTGCGGGCCTGGAGGCGCATGCCGAGCAGCAGGGCGCCCACCGCCAGCACGGTCAGCCCCAGGTTGCCGGGCAGGTCGCTCCAGCCGATCTCGCCGGCGGCGGCCAGGGAGCCGGCCTGGGTCAGCTTGCCGACGATGAAGCACAGGTTGAAGATCTGGATGGTGGCCGTGGGCGCCAGGCCCAGGGCCATGAAATAGATGGCCAGCGGCGGCACCGAGACGTTCACCGTCCCCGACAGCAGACCGCCGGTCAGGCCCGCCACCGCCTCCCAGGTGCGCGGCGAGCGGCGGATGAAGCCCCAATCGAAGCCCTTGATGCGGTTCATCGCCACCGACACCAGCATCATCACCGCCAGCAGAATCTTGAGCGGCGCTCCGGGGATGCCGATCAAAAAATGGGTGCCCACCAGGCTGCCCAGCAGCACGTAGCAGGGCAGCCGCCAGTGGGGCAGCAGGCTGGCCCCCAGGTTGCCGCCGCGCAGGATCGACATGGTGTTGAGGGCGATGTTGGGGATCACCGTCAGCACCACCGCCGTCTTCAGGTCGGTCACTGCCGCCAGGGTCGGGGTGGAAATGAGCGGGAAGCCGATGCCGATGAAGCCGTGGACCCAGGCCGCGAAGCCGACCAGGACCAGGGTGAGGGCGAGCAGAAGGTGATCGTCGAGCACGGGAGCGGGGGCCAAAGCCGGTAAAAAGTGTGGAAGGCGAAGGATGCGCGGGACTAGGGCGCAACGGCGCCCGTGACCGCAGGGCCGGAACGCCTGAGGACAGGACCTTACTCCCTTCCATGGCGCCGGCAATCCGGGGATTTACGGAGGAGGGCGGTGGCCCCGCTGGGTGGAATGGCTTGTATCCAGGATTGGCGCCTGCCGGCCCCGGCCGGAACCCGGCTCAGCGCCGCAGGCGATAGGCCCCCGGGGTGCTGCCGGTCCATTTGCGGAAGGCCCGGTGAAAGGTGTTGGGGTCCTCGAAGCCCACCTCCTGGCCGATGGCGGCGATGGGCGTGTCGCCGGTGGTCAGGCGGTGGATGGCGGTGTCCCGGCGCAACTCGTCCTTGAGAGACTGGAACGTGGTCCCTTCGTCCGCCAGGCGCCGCGTCAGGGTGCGCAGCGACAGATGCAGCTCGGCCGCCACCGCGCCGGCCGTGGGCGGCTGGGACAGCCGCGCCCGCAGCAGCTCGCGCACCCGCTGGCTGGTGGGGTGCTCCTTGAACGAGACGAACAGCCAGTCCCCCGGCGCCCGGGCCAGGAAGGTGCTGAGGGAACGGCGGTCCTGGCGGATCGGCGCGGCCAGCTGGCTGGCCTCGAAATGCAGGGCGGACACCGGCTGGTCGAAGTGCACCGGTCCCGGGTAGAGAAAGCCGTATTCGGAGGCATGGCGCGGCCGGGGATAGGCGCAATCCACCCGGGCCATGACCATGCGGTGGCCGGTCAGCCAGGAGGCCACGCCGTGGATCAGCTTGAGCATGATCTCCTGGCCGAAGGTGTTGGCCGGCGCCGCCGGCGTCTGGGGAATCAGGGCCATGCGCACCAGGCCGCCCTGGCGGGCCAGCTCGATGGCGAAGTCGTCCAGCACCAGGTGGAAGAAGCGGGTGAAGCGGAACAGGGCGGTCTGCAGGTTGGCCGATTCCATCAGGCTCAGGCACAGGAACTTGAAGGCTCCGGCCCGCACCGGCCGGGAGAACATGCCCGGCAGTTCGTCGTCCAGCTCCCGCGCCAGCAACTGGTAGAGGGCAGCGAACTGCTCCGTGGTCACCCGGGCCGTATCCGCCCCCAGCAGGGCCGGGGAGACCCCGGCCCGGGACAGGGCGTCCGCCTGGGCCGCCGGGGCCAGGGGCGTGCCCCGCAGCAGGCTGTGGACGAAGGACATGGGAACGGTGCTGGAAGCGGAGTCGTCAAACGCCATGGTGTTGTGCAGTGCCGCAGGAAGTTTGGCTGATTATGCAAGTATTTCGGCGCAACCGGTTATCGGTGCGGAGGCGGCAGATTTATAGAATCCACCGAGAAGTCCACGGTTTTTCGGGATTTTTTCGATTTCGCCCGTGCAGTCCAGGCAAGCGGCTCACAGTACCGCAAACCGCCGAGGGCGGCGCGATGCGCATGTTTTTCAGGCGCCCACGCCGGCCCGACAGGCGATAAACAGAACGAATTTGGAGACACGCCCATGTCCGTGCAGCCCATCCAGGTCACCCCTTCCGCCTACACCTACCCGCTGCTGATCAAGCAGCTGCTCCATACGCCCCTGGCCGTGGCGCCGGACCAGGAGATCGTCTACGCGGACAAGCGGCGTCTCACCTACCGGGAATTCGCCCGGCGCATCCACCGCCTCGGCCACGCCCTGACCCGCCTGGGCGTCCAGGGCGGCGACACGGTGGCGGTGATGGACTGGGACAGCCACCGCTACCTGGAATGCTTCTTCGGCGTGCCCATGCTGGGGGCGGTGCTGCAGACGGTGAACATCCGCCTGTCGCCGGACCAGATCCTCTACACCCTGAACCACGCCCAGGCTGACGTGCTGCTGGTGAACCGGGAATTCCTGCCGGTGCTGGAGCAGATCAAGGGCGAATTGGCCACGGTGAAGAAGATCGTCCTGCTCTCCGACGAAGACCCCGCTCCCCCGGGGGGCTTTGCCGGCGAGTACGAGGCCCTGCTGGCCGACTGCCCGGACCACTACGATTTCCCCGACTTCGACGAGAACGCCCGGGCCACCACCTTCTACACCACCGGCACCACCGGCCTGCCCAAGGGCGTCTATTTCAGCCACCGCCAGTTGGTGCTGCACACCCTGGCGGTGTGCAACGCCATCGCCCTGGCGCCGAAGCAAGGCCGTTTCCACCGGGACGACGTGTACATGCCGCTGACGCCCATGTTCCACGTCCACGCCTGGGGCGTGCCCTACATCGCTACCCTGGCCGGGGTGAAGCAGGTCTATCCCGGGCGCTACCAGCCCGAGGCCATCCTCAAGCTGATCGAAAAGGAAAAGGTCACCTTCTCCCACTGCGTCCCCACCATCCTGCACATGCTGCTGCTGACGCCCTACGGCAAGCAGGTGGACCTGTCCCACTGGAAGGTCATCATCGGCGGCTCGGCCCTCACCACCGGCCTGGCCAAGGCCGCCCTGGAGCGCGGCATCGACGTCTTTACCGGCTACGGCATGTCCGAGACCTGTCCCATCCTGACCCTGGCCCAGCTCGACGCCACCGACTTGGAGGCGGAGGCCGACGCCAGCGTGGCGGTGCGGGTCAAGACCGGCCGTCCCGTTCCCCTGGTGGCCCTGCGCACCGTGGATGCCCACATGGACGACTGCCCCCATGACGGCAAGAGCGCCGGTGAAGTGGTGGCCCGTACCCCCTGGCTCACCCAGGGCTACCTGCACAGCCCGGAAGCCTCTGAGCACCTGTGGGACGGCGGCTGGCTGCACACCCAGGACATCGGCCACATCGACGGACGCGGCTACCTGCAAGTCACCGACCGCATCAAGGACGTGATCAAGACCGGCGGCGAATGGGTGTCGTCCCTGGAGTTGGAGGACCTGATCGGCCGCCACCCGGCGGTGAGCGAGGTGGCGGTGATCGGCGTGCCCGACGAGAAATGGGGCGAGCGCCCCCTGGCCCTGGTGGTGCTCAAGCCCGACTTCGCCGGCAAGGTGGAAGCCGCCGACATCCAGGCCCACGTCAAGACCTTCGCCGACCAGGGGCACATCTCCAAGTACGGTGTGCCCGAGAACGTCCGCTTCGTGGACGCCCTGGCCCGCACCAGCGTGGGCAAGCTCAACAAGCGCGCCATGCGCGAACAACTCGTCAAATGAAGGAACCCTGCACCATGAGCGAGACCAGCAAACTAGTAGTACGCAAGGCGGCGGTTCTGGGGGCGG
>NZ_DAISLS010000015.1:0-121301 GCF_036820405.1 Oryzomicrobium sp. | reverse complement strand
CCCCCAGGCCCCCCCAACCGCCAGCCGCACGAAGACGCCTCCCGCCAGGCGCTCTATCCCTGCTGTGCCGACACGGCAGGCACTTCAACCTAGAACCGCCCCTCTCCGCAGAGCGCCTCCGCTCAGACAACTGAATCGCCCCGGAATCTGTAGACACCTTTGAGCCTTAAACTTGAGGCAATAGGGAGGTGTCATGAGCAGCAAGCGTTACACGGAAGAGTTCAAAGTCGAAGCGGTCAAGCAGGTCACTGAGCGGAGCCATCCGGTGGCCGAGGTAGCGAGCCGGATTGGAGTGTCACAGCACAGCTTGTATGCGTGGCTGAAGCAGTACAGCCTGCCGGCGGAAGCACGGCAAGAACAGCAGAGCCAGTCCGTCGAGATCCGGCGGCTGAAGGCCGAGTTGAAGCGCGTCACCGAGGAGCGCGATATCTTAAAAAAGGCCGCAGCGTACTTTGCCAAGGAGTCCCGGTAAGGTACGCCTTCATCAAGAGCGAAGAAGAACGGCATTCTGTGCGGCGGCTTTGCCAGATGGTGAAAGTCCATCCCAGCGGCTACTACGCCTGGCGAGCCGAGCCGCTTTCCGAACGGGGCAAGGCTGATCAGCGCCTCTCCGGCCTGATCAAGCAATCCTGGCTGGAGAGCGGTGGCGTCTATGGCTACCGCAAGATCACCGAGGATCTGCGTGACCTGGGCGAGCGCTACGGCAAGCATCGCGTCTATCGGCTGATGCGGGCCGAAGGACTACGCTCCCAGACCGGCTACCGTCGTCGCCAAAGCCGCTACGGCAAGCCGGCCGTGGTGGCGCCGAATCGGCTGGAACAGCAGTTCGACGTTCAGGCGCCCAACCAGGTCTGGGTCACCGACATCACCTATATCCGGACCCATGAGGGCTGGCTCTACCTGGCCGTCGTGCTCGATCTGTTTTCGCGGCAGGTGGTTGGCTGGTCGATGCAATCCCGCATGGCAACCGATCTGGCTCTCAACGCACTATTGATGGCCGTCTGGCGCCGGCAGCCCAAATCGGCGGTGACCATCCACTCCGACCAGGGCCGCCAGTTCAGCAGTCATGAATGGCTGGCGTTCCTGAAGGCCCATAACCTGGTGGCCAGCATGAGCCGGCGCGGCAACTGCTACGACAACGCTGTGGCCGAGAGCTTTTTCCAGCTTCTCAAGCGGGAGCGGATTCGTCGGAAGATCTACGCTGATCGCGAGGAAGCCCGGCGGGATGTCTTTGATTACATCGAGCTCTTCTACAACCCGAAGCGCCGCCACGGTTACACCGGCGGCTTGGCCCCAGTCGAGTTCGAGAAGCAGTATTTCAACCGGCTCCAGAGTGTCTACTGAAGCCGGGGCGATTCAAACAACAGAATTTGTGGCCAAAGAAGCGGGTTCGCCCTTCCCCTGAACACTCCCGACTCGCCGCAACGCCTGGCGCCAGTGCTTCGTCTTTTCCAGGCGTTTGGCGGGGGCGGTGCACCTCCAGGTAATGTGGAAGGCGCCAACGCCCTGCTGCCGTGCGCAAGCGCCCCGCATTAAATGAGTAACGGGCGCTGAAAGCAATCCACCAATCCTGCCTTTGGACACGTCGATGCCTGCATTTCCTGTTGAGAACATCTCCGGCAGACGATAAGTGGCTCGTTTGCCATCGGCATCCGATGCGTCAATTGCCAGATGCTATGGGTGCTTTCAAGGGGGCTCATGATTCCTTTATAATCCCGTGGTTTTGTGTCTTTCATTTCCATTAGGGACCAGCGTATGAGCAACGAGCAGAAAGTGGACTGCGGAAGGCGGCGGCTAGTCGTCACGACCGCGGCCGTGGGCGGGGTAGGGGCGTTGACGGCGCTCGTGCCGTTCGTCTCCAGCATGCTCCCCTCCGAGCGTGCCAAAGCGGCCGGTGCGCCTGTCGAGGTGGACATCGGCAAGCTTGAGCCGGGTCAGATGATGACCGTGGAGTGGCGCGGCAAGCCGGTGTGGATCATCAACCGCACCAAGGACATGCTCGACACCCTGCCGAAGCTCGACGAAGCGGTCAGCGATCCCAAGTCCGACAAGCCCCAGCAGCCGACCTACTGCCAGAACGAAACCCGTTCGATCAAGCCGGAGTTCCTGGTGGCCGTGGGCATCTGTACCCACCTGGGCTGTTCTCCTTCCTCCAAGTTCAAGCACGGCGGCGAAGAAGGCATGGGCGCCGATTGGCTGGGCGGCTTCCTGTGCCCCTGCCACGGTTCCACCTTCGACCTGGCCGGCCGCGTGTTCAAGAACAAGCCTGCGCCGGACAACCTGGTGGTGCCGCCGCACATGTACCTGTCCGATACCCGCCTGATTATCGGCAAAGACGAGAAGGGGGCATAAGCCATGGGTGCCAACACCAACTTCGAAAAATACAAGTCCGACGGCTCCGTGGGCGGCAACGTCCTGGAGTGGGTCGATGCGCGCTTCCCCCTGACCTCCATGTGGAAGGCGCACCTGTCCGAGTACTACGCGCCCAAGAACTTCAACTTCTGGTACTTCTTCGGCTCCCTGGCCCTGCTGGTGCTGGTGATCCAGATCGTCACCGGCATCTTCCTGGTGATGCACTACAAGCCGGACGCCTCCCTCAACGTCAACGGCATCCCCGTGGCGTTCGCCTCAGTCGAGTACATCATGCGCGATGTGCCCTGGGGCTGGCTGATCCGCTACATGCACTCCACCGGTGCGTCGGCCTTCTTCATCGTCGTCTACATGCACATGTTCCGCGGCCTGCTCTACGGTTCCTACCGGCAGCCCCGCGAACTGATCTGGGTGTTCGGCGTGCTGATCTTCCTGTGCCTGATGGCCGAGGCCTTCATGGGCTATCTGCTGCCTTGGGGCCAGATGTCCTTCTGGGGCGCCCAGGTGATCGTGAACCTGTTCTCCGCCATCCCGCTGATCGGCGAGCCGCTGTCCGTGTGGATCCGCGGTGACTTCGTGGTGGGCGATGCGACCCTGAACCGCTTCTTCTCCTTCCACGTGATCGCCGTGCCCCTGGTGCTGATCGGCCTCGTCGCCGCCCACATCCTGGCCCTGCACGAAGTGGGTTCCAACAACCCGGACGGTGTGGAGATCAAGAAGCACAAGGACGCCAACGGCATCCCCCTCGACGGCATCCCCTTCCACCCGTACTACACGGTGAAGGACATCGTCGGCGTGGTGGTCTTCCTGATGGTCTTCTCCTGCGTGGTGTTCTTCGCCCCCGAAGGCGGCGGCTACTTCCTGGAGTTCAACAACTTCATCCCGGCCGACCCGCTGAAGACCCCGCCGCACATCGCTCCGGTCTGGTACTTCACCCCGTTCTACTCCCTGCTGCGTGCCATGGTGTGGCCGTTCTTCGGTCTCGACGCCAAGTTCTGGGGCGTGGTGGCGATGGGCCTGGGTGTGGTCATCCTGGCCTTCCTGCCCTGGCTCGACCGCAGCCCGGTGAAGTCGATCCGCTATCGCGGCCCGATCTTCAAGACCCTGCTGATCCTGTTCGTGATCGCCTTCGGCATTCTCGGCTTCCTCGGCACCCAGCCGCCGTCCTATGCCTTCTTCGGCGTGATCCCGGGCGCTCCTGTGGCCCAGATCCTCACGGTGTACTACTTCATGTTCTTCATCACCATGCCCTGGTGGTCGAAGATCGACAAGTACAGCCCCGAGCCCGACCGCGTGACGATGTAACCGGGATGCAGACCATGAAAAAACTTCTTACCGCACTGCTTTTCGCACCCTTCCTGGCTTTCGCCAACGGTGCCGAACTCCACCTCGACAAGGCCCCGGACGTCCAGGGCGACAAGGCTGCGTTGCAGAACGGCGCCAAGCTGTTCGTCAACTACTGCCTGAACTGCCATGGCGCGTCCTACGTCCGCTACAACCGGCTGACCGAACTGGGCCTGACCGAGGACCAGATCAAGGACAACCTGATGTTCACCGCCGAGAAGATCGGTGAGCCGATGCGCGTCGCCATCCGTTCGGACGAAGCCAAGAAGTGGTTTGGCGCCACGCCTCCGGACCTGTCCGTGATCGCCCGTTCCCGCGCTTCCGAGTTCGGTTCCGGCGCCGACTGGCTGTACACCTACCTGCGTTCCTTCTACCGTGACGAGAACCGTCCGACCGGCTGGAACAACGTGGTGTTCGAAAACGTCGGCATGCCGCACATCCTGTACGAACTGCAAGGCGTACAGAAGCTGAACGCCGAGCACAAGCTGGAGCTGGTTACCCCGGGCAAACTGTCCGCCGCCGAGTACGACAAGCAGGTCGCCGACCTGGTCGGCTTCCTGGTCTGGATCGGCGAACCCCAGGCCGGGTTCCGCAAGAGCCTGGGCCTGGGCGTGCTGGCCTTCCTGGCTGTGCTCTTCGTCCTGGCCTACGCGCTCAAGCGTGAGTACTGGAAAGACGTGCACTAAGCTGTAACAGGCACAACCGGGAACGGCTGCCGTTCCCGGTCTCCGGCATCGGCGGTGGTGGCAATCCTAGGGTTGCCGAACCGTCGGTGCCGTTTCCGTTTTGACGGGGGTGGCCCGCGACGCCACCGTCCCGGGTATTTGACGATCGCCCGGTCCGCCTTGTGCGGCCGGCCCAGAATAGCGAGGGCTTGAACCATGATGAACCTTTATTCGGGAACCACCTGCCCCTTCAGCCACCGTTGCCGGATCGTGCTGTACGAAAAGGGCATGGATTTCCAGGTCATCGACGTAGACCTGTTCAACAAGCCGGAAGACATCGCCGTGATCAACCCCTACGGCCGCGTCCCGGTGCTCGTCGAGCGTGATCTGATCCTCTACGAGCCGAACATCATCAACGAGTACATCGACGAGCGCTTCCCGCATCCGCAGCTGATGCCGGCGGACCCGATCCAGCGCGCCCGTTCCCGCCAGTTGCTGTCCGGCATGGAGCGCGAAATCTTCGTGCACATGGAAGTGTTGGAAAAGACCAACGCCAAGGCCGCCGAGAAGGACAAGGCCCGGGCCGAGATCCGCAACCGCCTGACCGAGCTGGCCCCCATGTTCACCAAGCAGAAGTTCATGCTCGGGGACGACTTCTCCATGCTCGACGTGGCCGTGGCCCCCCTGCTGTGGCGCCTCGACCACTACGGCATCGAACTGGGCAAGACCGCCGCCCCGCTGATGAAGTACGCCGAGCGCATCTTCAGCCGCCAGGGCTTCATCGATGCCCTGACCCCGCCTGAAAAGGTGATGCGCAAGTAAGGGCACGGGACCGCGCGAGCGGTTCCCGGGGCGGAATGCGGTTCCGCCCCCGAGGAGACAGCAATGCAAGACGATCAATACGACAACGAGCAGGGCAGCGAACTGCCCTCCACCAAGCCCTACCTGCTGCGCGCCCTGTTCGAATGGTGCTGCGACAACGGCTTCACGCCCTACATCGCGGTGATGGTGGATGGCCGCAGCCGGGTACCCCGGGAATTCGTGCGCGACGGCCAGATCGTGCTCAACGTCAGCCCCGACGCCACCAACCGGTTGCAGATGGGTAACGACCTGATCACCTTCCAGGCCCGTTTCGGCGGTGTCGCCCGGGACATCTCGGTGGCCGTGGAGTGCGTGGCCGCCATCTACGCCCGGGAAAACGGCGCCGGCATGGCCTTCGAAGTGGAAGCGCTGGACGAGGCCGCCGCCCTGGAGCCGGTTGACGCCCCCGAAGCTGCGGCCGCGCCGGCCGAACCGCCCCCCGAGGCACCGGCGCCCAAGCCCGGTCGCCCGCACCTGCAACGGGTCAAGTGACCCGCGGCCCCAAAGGGGCCAGCTGCACCAACATGATGCGCCCCGTGCCCTAGGCCGGGGCGTTTTTTCGTCTTGTGCGCGCAAAAACAAGCATTTGCGGGATGGCACGGCAGTTGCTGCGGGCCGGGCAGGAGACTGCCATGACCCACGAAACCCGATCCACCTGCTGCTACTGCGGTGTCGGCTGCGGCGTTCTGATCGCGCACGACCAGGACCGCATCACCGGCGTGCGGGGCGACCCCGACCACCCCGCCAACTTCGGCCGGCTGTGCACCAAGGGCGCCAGCCTGCACCTGACGGCCCGACCGGACACCCGGCTGCTCCACCCGGAATTGCGCCAGCGCGGCGCCGATGGCCGGCGCACCGGGGCTCGGCAGGCCGGTTGGGACGAGGCCCTGGACCACACCGCCAGCCGCTTCGCCGAGATCATCCGCCGCCACGGCCCGGACAGCGTGGCCTTCTACCTCTCCGGCCAGTTGCTCACCGAGGACTACTACGTCTTCAACAAGCTGGCCAAGGCCCTGATCGGCACCAACAACGTCGATACCAACTCGCGCCTGTGCATGTCCTCGGCAGCGGCAGGCTACAAGCTCACCCTGGGGGTGGATGCGCCCCCGTGCAGCTACGAGGACCTGGGACTGGCCGATTGCCTGTTCATCGCCGGCGCCAACCCGGCGGTGGCCCACCCCATCCTCTACCGGCGCATCGAGGACGCCCGGGCGGCCAATCCGGCTCTCAAGGTGATCGTTGCCGACCCCCGGCGCAGCGAGACCGCCGCCCAGGCCGACCTGCACCTGGCCCTCAAGCCCGGCACCGACATCGCGCTCTACCACGGCATGCTGCATGTGATGATCGCGGAAGGATTGTTGGACGAGGCCTACATCGAATCCCACACCGAAGGCTTCGATGCCCTGGGCAAGATCGTCCGCGAATACGCCCCGGACACCGCCGCCGCCATCACCGGGGTGCCCGCCGCCGACATCGTCACCGCCGCCCGCTGGTTCGCCCGGGCCGGTGCCGCCCTGTCCCTCTACTGCCAGGGCCTCAACCAGTCGGCCCACGGCAGCCACAACAACGCCGCCCTGATCCACCTGCACCTGGCCACCGGCCAGATCGGCCGGGCCGGTGCCGGTCCGTTTTCCCTCACCGGCCAGCCCAACGCCATGGGGGGGCGTGAAGTGGGGGGCATGGCCCACCTGCTGCCGGGGCACCGGGACGTGGCCGACCCGGACCACCGGGCCGAGATCGCCAGATTCTGGGGCGTGCCCTGGCTGTCGCCCAGGCCGGGGCTGAAGGCCATCGACCTGTTCGCCGGGCTGAAGAGCGGGCAGGTCAAGGCGGTGTGGATCGCCTGCACCAACCCGGCCCAGTCCCTGCCGCACCAGGCCGAGGTGCGCCAGGCCCTGGCCGCCGCCGAGCTGGTGGTGGTCCAGGAAGCCTTCGCCGACGCCGAGACCCTGGCCTACGCCGACGTAGCCCTGCCGGCCGCCACCTGGGGCGAGAAGGAGGGCACCGTGACCAACTCCGAGCGGCGCATCAGCCGGGTGCGTGCCGCCGTGGCGCCGGCCGGCGAGGCCCGGGCCGACTGGGCCATCGCCTGCGACTTCGCCCGGCGCCTGGGGCGGGAGCTGGGGCTGCAGTCGGCCGAAACCCTGTTCGCCTACCCGGACCCGGAAGCCATCTTCAACGAGCACAGGCAGACCACCGTCGGGCGGGATCTGGACATCGGCGGCCTGAGCTACGACCGCCTGGAATCTGCGGGCCCCCAGCAGTGGCCCTGCCGGGCCGGCGATAGCAGCGGCACCGCCCGGCTGTACACCGACGGCTGTTTCCAGACGCCCAGCGGCCGCGCCCGCTTCGTCCCCTGCCGCCACGAGGCTACGGCGGACCGTACCGACGCCGCCTTTCCCTTCGCCCTCATCTCCGGCCGGCTGCGCGACCAGTGGCACGGCATGACCCGCACCGGCACCGTGCCGCGCCTCTTCAACCAGGAGGACGAAGCCCTGCTGCGCCTCCATCCCGGCGACCTGCTCAAAGTCGGTGTGGCCGACGGCGGCCTGGCCCGGGTGGCCAACGGCCGGGGCAGTATCGTCGTGCGGGTCCGGGGCGACGACGGCCTACGCCCCGGCACCGCCTGGCTACCCATGCACTGGGGCGAGCGCTTCATGGCCGGCGCCGGGGCCAACGCCCTGACCCCGGCCAGCGTCGATCCCATTTCCGGCCAGCCCGAACTCAAGCACGCCGCGGTGCGCATCGAAGCCGCCCAACTGCCCTGGCCCCTGGCGGCGATCCAGCGCGTCGAGGACGGGCAGGCCGCCGCCGCCATGGCCCGGGCCCGCGCCTGGCTGGGGCGCTTCCCCTACGCCAGCGTGGCCTTCCACGGCGGCAAGCGCCCGGTGGTGGTGCTGCGCGCCGCCCTGGCAGGGCCGGCGGAGGCCGGCCTGCTTGCCGAGCTCGACCGGGATTTCGGCCTGGAGCGGCCCGGCGGGCTGTCCTACGCCGATCCGGCCCGGGGTGTGGCCAAGCGGGCCGCCCTGGCGGACGGAGAGCTGGTGGCGATCCGCCTGGCCGGCGAGACCCTGGCCAGCGCCTGGTTGCCCGAAGCCCTGGCCGGCAGCGGCCTGGCCGCTTCCCGGCTGCGTTTCGCCCTGGCCCCCATCGCCAGCCCGCCGGCAGACCTGGGACCGCCCCGGGAGATCGTCTGCAAGTGCGCCGACGTGGACCGCCAGACCCTGGCGGCGGCCTTCGCCGCCGGCGAGAGCGTGGATGACGTGCGGGAACGGCTAAAATGCGGAGGCTACTGCGGCGGCTGCGTGCCCGATCTGCGCCGCCTGCATGGCGCCATCCAGACGTCGGCCCAGGCCGCCTGACCCATACGTAAAACGAGGAGACGCCATGAATTTCGCCCAGTTCATCAAGGAAATCGGCCGGGGGACCGAGGGCGCCAAGGATCTGACCCGGGAAGAGGCGCGCCAGCTCTACGGCGCCATGCTCGACGGCGGCGTGCCCGACCTGGAACTGGGGGCGATCCTGATCGCGCTGCGCATGAAGGGCGAGACCAACGACGAAATGGCCGGATTCCTGGCCGCCGCCCAGGAGCGGCTCCAGGCCCTGCACGTCCCCGCCGGGCGCATCCGCCCGGTGGTCATTCCCAGCTACAACGGGGCGCGCAAGGGGGCCAACCTGACGCCCCTGCTGGCCCTGCTGCTGGCCCGCTTCGGCGTGCCGGTGGTGGTGCACGGCGTGCTCGAAGGCTATTCCCGGGTCACCACCGGCCATGTCTTCCGCGAACTGGGCATCATGCCCTCCACCACCCTGGTCCAGGCCCAGCTGGCCCTGGACGAACGCCAGCTGGCCTTCGCCCCGGTGGCCCTGTTCTCCCCCGGCCTGGCCAACCTGCTGTCGGCCCGGGGCCGCCTGGGGCTGCGCAACAGCGCCCACAGCCTGGTGAAGATGCTCGACCCCTTCCGTGGCAAGGGCGTCCTGCTGGCGGCCGCCACCCACCCGCCCTACATGGACATGATGCGCGAGGTGATCCTGAGCTTCGACAACCGGGCCCTGCTGCTGCGCGCCACCGAGGGGGAGGCCTTCGCCAACCCCAAGCGCCGCCCGCGCATCGAGTACCTGCACGACGGGGTTTGCGACACCTTGTTCGAGGCCGAGCACGAGAGCCTCAAGTCCCTGCCCCAGTTGCCCGAGGCGGCGGACGCCAAGACCACCGCCCAGTGGATTCGCCACACCCTGGACGAGCACGGGCCGGTGCCCCTGCCCATCCTGCACCAGCTGGCCTGCTGCCTCTACGCCAGCGGCTACGCCGAGGACTTCAACCAAGCCAAGGCCATCGTCGCCGTGGAAGGGCTGCCGGCGGCCCACTGACCGGCGGGGCAATGTATTAATAAAATTAATACATCGGGCTGTTGGAAAAACGAAGGTCCGCGCCAGTCGCGGAGTTTTCCCATGGCCCGGGATCAATATATGAAAAAAATTAATGAATCGGCGGCAAGCCGGCCATGGATCGGCCGCCGTCAGGATTCATGGGCTTCCCCGGGGGGCGCCGCCGGGGCCGGGTGGTAGGCGCGCAGGTCGTTGCGCCCGGCCTGCTTGGCCTGGTACATGGCGGCGTCGGCGTGGCAGAGCAGTTCTTCCGCGTCCTGGCCATCCTCGGGGAACAGGGCCATGCCGACGCTGGCGGTGACGCTCATGGCCGCCGCCCCGAGCTGGAAGGGCTCGGAAAAGGATTGCAGGATCTTTTCCGCCACCACCCGCACGTCCTCTTCCCCGTCCACCTCGGGCAATAGCACCACGAATTCGTCGCCGCCGAAGCGGCACACCGTGTCCATCTGGCGCAGGCAGGCGGTCAGGCGCACCGCCGATTCCTTGAGCACCGCGTCGCCGGCAGCGTGGCCCAGCCGGTCGTTCACCGCCTTGAAGCGGTCCAGGTCGATGAACAGGAATCCCACCTGGCGGTGCATGCGCCCGGCCATCACCAGGGCCTGCTCGGCCCGGTCGATGAACACCGGCCGGGTCGGCAGCCCGGTCAGGCTGTCGTACTTGGCGGCCCGTTCGAGCAACTCCTGCAAGGCCTTGCGCTCGGAAATGTCCCGGGCCTGGATTAGCAGCAGGGGGCGCCCGCCCAGGCGCACCGTGCTCGAACGCACCTCCACCGGAAATTCCTCGCCGCCGGCCCGGCGGTAGCGGGCCTCGGCAGTGGTGGTGCCGTCCTCGGCCGGCGGCGTCCCGTCCGGCTCGGGCGGGCAACTGGCGCTCACCTCGATCCTGTCCATGTTGCAGCCGATCAGCTCTTCGCGCCGGTAGCCCAGGCTGGTGCAGGCCTGGCGGTTGGCCTCGACGATCCGCCCGACCTCGTCGAGCACCAGCAGGGTGTCGGCGCCGTGCTCGACGAGGTGGTGGAAGCGTTCCTCGCTGGCGGCCAGTTCCTCGCTCTGCCGTTCCATCTGGCGCAGCTGGCGGTTGATGACCGAGAGCAGCCCGGCGAACAGGCCGATGCTGACGGCGGCGGTGAGGCCGATCCGCCAGGCGTTGAGGCGCCAGGGGCTGAGCAGTTCGTGCAGGTCCAGGGAGACGGTGCTGATCACCGGGAAGCGCTCGCCGACGCGGAAGCTGACCAGCCGGGGGCGGTCGTCGATGTTGCTGACGGCCTCGTAGGTGCCCTGGCGCTTGGGCATGTCGATCTGGGTGAACAGCTCGGTATGGCGGAAGTCCCGGGCGAAGGCCGATTCGACCCGGGGGCTGCGCACCAGCAGGCGGCCGTCCTGGCGGAAGAGCAGGGCGGAGCTGTCTTTCTGGGGCAGCACGGAGGTGAAAAAGGTCTCGAAATAGCTGATGTCGATGGCGGCGACGATCACGCCGAGGAACTTGCCGCCGCCGTCCTCCAGCCGGCGGCTCAGGGCGATCTGCCAGCGCTGGCTTATGCGCCCGGTGAAGGCTGTGGAGATGTACAGGCCCGTGTCCCGGCGCGTTGCCTGGGCGAGGAAGTAGTCCCGGTCGCTGACGTTGATCCGGGTGCCGGGAACGGGGCCGGAATAGGCGATCAGGTCGCCGTGGTCGTTGGTGACGAACAGGGCGGTGATGCTGGGCACGCCGGCCCGGTGGTCGCGCAGGGATTCCTCCAGCCGCTGGGGAGAATTCAGGGCGCTGGCGTCCCGGCCCTGGCGGTACAGGCTGTCCCGGGCGCCTTTCAGGGTCAGGTCCACCGCTTCCAGAGTCAGCTCGATCTGTTCGCCCAGGGCCAGGTTCACCACCTCGGCGGTCCGCCGTCCGGCCTCCAGGGTCTCCATGCGCAGGGACACCAGGGTATAGACGGCCAGGGCCAGGGCGGCGAGCAGCAACAGGCCACCCATCCCCCACAAGGTGTGGCGGGGATGTTCTCCCTGGCGCAAACCGCACCTGCCGATGCGGCAGGCTGCATCGGCAGGTGCGGAAGAGGGGAGCGGGTCGGGGGGCCGGTCGGGCGCGGTGTTCATAAGAATAGAGTCCCTCTTTTCTCTTTCTAGTTCATTGCCATGGGCCTTGCCGCACCGTTTGTCACGCGGTGGGGATGGTTCGTCCGAATGGGCGGCGGGTACAGGCGGGATCAGCAGGGAATGCACCGCCGTGGTGCGCCGGGACGGCCCGGGGCCGGCATCCGTCCCGGCCCTGGTGCGGAGAACGGCGGGCCGCGATGGCCAGGGCGCGGCAGCGGCCGCCCTGGGCCGGGCGACGCGCGCCGGGGCCGGGGTTGGCACGGCGGTTGCTCAATCGGAATCAGCAGCCCACTCGCGATCAACGGCGACCGCGACGTCCTACCGACGTGACATCGACGTCATGTGCTGAAACGCCTTTTCCCGTTTCAACCGCTCCCGCCCTCCGCGGCGGAGCCCGCACACCAGGAGTCGCCGCCATGAACGCGCCCATCCCGTCGTCCGCCGCCACTTCCGTTTCCACGGCTTCCTCCGCTTCCGCTTCCCCCATCGCCGGCGCGGCCACCAAGCCCCGCCTGGTCATGGTCGGCAACGGCATGGCCGGCTGCCGCACCTTGGAAGAGCTGCTCAAGATCGCCCCGGACCACTACGACATCACAGTGTTCGGCGCCGAGCCCCACCCCAACTACAACCGCATCCTGCTCTCACCGGTGCTGGCCGGGGAGATGAAGCTCGACGAGATCATCCTCAACGACTTGGCCTGGTACGCCGACAACGGTATCGCCCTGCACGTGAACAAGAAGGTGGTGCGGATCGACCGGGCCAAGCGCCTGGTGATCGCCGAGGACGGCACCGTCGCCCCCTACGACCGGCTGCTGCTGGCCACCGGCTCAACCCCCTTCATCCTGCCGGTGCCGGGCAACGAGTTGGACGGGGTGATCGCCTACCGGGACATCGCCGACACCGACGCCATGATCGAAGCGGCCAAGACCCGCCGCCACGCGGTGGTCATCGGCGGCGGCCTGCTCGGCCTGGAGGCGGCCAACGGCCTCAAGCTGCGCGGCATGGACGTGACCGTGGTGCACCTCGGCCCCTGGCTGCTGGAACGCCAGCTCGACGAGGTGGCCGGGCACATGCTGCAACAGTCCCTCGAAGAGCGCGGCCTGAAGTTCCTCATCCCGGCCCAGACCGAGGCCCTGATCGCCGACGAGGCCGGCACCCGGGTGCGTGCCATCCGCTTCAAGGACGGCCTGGAGATTCCCGCCGACCTGGTGGTGATGGCCGTGGGCATCCGCCCCAACACCGCCCTGGCCGAATCCGCCGGCATCCACTGCAACCGGGGGATCGTCGTTTCCGACACCTTGCAGACCTTCGACCCGCGCATCTACGCCGTGGGCGAGTGCGTCAGCCACCGCGGCATCGCCTACGGCCTGGTGGCCCCCCTGTTCGAGCAGGCCAAGGTGTGCGCCAACCACCTGGCCCACTACGGCATCGGCCGCTACCAGGGCTCGGTCACCTCCACCAAGCTCAAGGTCACCGGCATCGACCTGTTTTCCGCCGGCGACTTCATGGGCGGCGAGGGCTCCGAGGAAATCGTCCTGCACGACCCGGCCGGCGGCGTCTACAAGAAGCTGGTGCTCAAGGACAACAAGCTGGTGGGTGGCGTGATGTACGGCGACACCGCCGACGGCCCCTGGTACTTCCAGTTGCTCAAGGACGGCCGCGACGTGCACGAGCAGCGCGACCGGCTGATCTTCGGCCAGTCCCTGGCCGGCGACGCGGGCCACCAGGGCCAGAACAGCGCCGCGGCCATGGCCGACGACGCCGAGGTGTGCGGCTGCAACGGCATCACCAAGGGCACCATCGTCAAGGCCATCAAGGAGAAGGGCCTGTTCACCCTGGACGAGGTGCGCAAATGCACCAAGGCCTCGGGCTCCTGCGGCTCCTGCACCGGCCTGGTGGAACAGATCATCGCCTCCACCATCGGCGGCGCCTATACCCCGGCGGCCTCCGACAAAAAGCCCATCTGCCACTGCACCGACCACGGTCACGAGGCGGTGCGCCGGGCGATCCGCGAGCAGCACCTGACCAGCGGTGCCGCCGTCCGCCACTTTTTGGAGTGGAAGACCCCGGACGGCTGCGAGAAGTGCCGCCCGGCCCTCAACTACTACCTGATCTCCACCTGGCCCCATGAGGCCGAGGACGATCCCCAGAGCCGCTTCATCAACGAGCGGGCCCACGCCAACATCCAGAAGGACGGCACCTACTCGGTGGTGCCGCGCATGTGGGGCGGCCTGACCACCCCGGCCGAGCTGCGCGCCATCGCCGACGCGGCGGAAAAGTACGACGTGCCCACCCTCAAGGTCACCGGCGGCCAGCGCATCGACCTGCTCGGGGTGAAGAAGGGCGACCTGCCGAAAATGTGGGCCGACTTCGCCGCCGCCGGCATGGTCTCGGGCCACGCCTACGGCAAGTCGATCCGCACCGTGAAGACCTGCGTCGGCTCCGAACACTGCCGCTTCGGCACCCAGAAGTCGATGGACATGGGGGTCAAGCTCGAACGCATGCTGTTCGGCATGTGGAGCCCGCACAAGGTCAAGCTGGCCGTCTCCGGCTGCCCGCGCAACTGCGCCGAGGCCGGCATCAAGGACGTGGGCGTGATCGGCGTCGATTCAGGCTACGAGCTGTACGTGGCCGGCAACGGCGGCATCAAGACCGAGGTGGCCGAGTTCCTGGTCAAGGTGAAGAGCGACGAGGAGGTCAAGGAATACGCCGGCGCCTTCCTCCAACTCTACCGGGAAGAGGGCTTCTACCTGGAGCGCACCGTCCATTACGTGCGGCGGGTCGGCTTGGACTACGTCAAGCGCCGCGTCGTCGAGGACGGCGAAGGCCGCCGCCAGCTCTACGCCCGCCTCATCGACGCCCTCAAGGATCTGCCCGACCCCTGGCTGGAACGGGTGCAGGGTGCCGAGCGGCACGAATTTTCCACCATCGAGGTTTGAGGAAAACGCCATGAACGACGCCATCGCCATTTCAGCGGCCATCCCCGGCACCGCCGTGGACTGCCCCCCCGGGCCCTGGACGCGCATCTGCCGGGTGGACGAGATCCCCCGCCTCGGCAGCCGGGTGGTCAAGCCCCGGGGCAAGCCCGCCATTGCCGTGTTCCGCACCGCCGACGACCAGGTTTTCGCCCTCCACGACCACTGCCCCCACAAGGGCGGCCCCCTGTCCCAGGGCATCGTCCACGGCCGCCAGGTGACCTGCCCGCTGCACGGCTGGAACCTGGGCCTGGACGACGGCCGGGCCGCGGCCCCGGACGTGGGCCGCTGCGCCACCTTTGCTGTCAAGGTGGACGACGGAGCGGTGTGGCTGGCGCTCTAGGCGCAGCCCCGGTCCTTTTTTCATCCCGTTACGAGGGACTCGTCATGGACAAGCAATCCTTTCTCAAGGCCGGCCATCCGCCCACCCTGCTGGCCGCCTTTTTGTACTTCGACCTAGCCTTCATGGTCTGGGTCATCCTCGGCCCCCTGGGAGTGCAGATCGCCCAGGACTTGCACCTGACCCACGCCGAAAAGGGCCTGATGGTGGCCACCCCGGTGCTGGCCGGGGCCGTGCTGCGCCTGGTGATGGGCCTGCTGGTGGATTCCCTCGGGCCCAAGCGCACCGGCGCCGTCGGCCAGGTGGTGGTGATCGCCGCCCTGGCCGTGGCCTGGCGCTTCGGCATCCACAGCTTCGAGCAGGTGCTGGTACTGGGTGTTTTCCTTGGCGTGGCCGGGGCGTCCTTCGCCGTGGCCCTGCCCCTGGCCTCGCGCTGGTATCCGCCGGAGCACCAGGGCACCGCCCTGGGCATCGCCGGGGCGGGCAACTCGGGCACCGCCCTGGCCGCCCTGTTCGCCCCCGGCCTGGCCGCCAGCCACGGCTGGGGCAACGTCTTCGGCCTGGCCCTGATCCCCCTGTGCCTGGTCCTGGCCCTCTACCTGGCCCTGGCCAAGGATGCCCCGGGGGCGCCTCCGGCCAAGTCCCCGGGGGAATACCTGAAGGTGCTGCGCGACAAGGACGCCTGGTGGTTCATGTTCTTCTACGCGGTGACTTTCGGCGGCTTCGTCGGCCTGGCCTCGTCCCTGACCATCTACTTCAACGCCCAGTACGGCCTGGATGCCCGCACCGCCGGCTACTTCACCGCCGCCTGCGTGTTCGCCGGCAGCATGGTGCGGCCCATCGGCGGCAACCTGGCCGACCGCATCGGCGGGGTGCGGACCCTCACCGTCATGTACCTGCTGGCGGCGCTCTTCCTCGCCTTGGCCAGCACCGGGCTGCCCCGGGCCTGGATGGCGGTGGCGGCCTTCGTGCCCGCCATGCTGGCCCTGGGCATGGGCAACGGCGCCGTGTTCCAGTTGGTGCCCCAGCGCTTCCGCAAGGAGATCGGCGTGATGACCGGGCTGGTGGGCATGGCCGGCGGCATCGGCGGCTTCTATCTGGCGTCCAGCCTGGGCCTTTCCAGGCAGCTCACCGGCAGTTACGGGCCGGGGCTGCTGGCCTTCGCCGGCCTAGCCCTGGTGGCCCTGGCCGGCCTGACCGGGGTGAAGTCCCGCTGGCGCACCACCTGGGGCGCCGCCCACCTGTCGGCGGCGCGCATCTGACGGCGACAGTGCTTACATCTGTTACATCTCGGTCACCTTGGCGGGGCTGCGCAGCCGGCGGGGCGATTCTAGGCGGCGCGCATCTGACGGCGACAGTGCTTACATCTGTTACATCTCGGTCACCTTGGCGGGGCTGCGCAGCCGGCGGGGCGATTCTAGAGTGAAGATCATGCCCAACCTGCCCGCCTCCCCCTCGGCCTCCCCGGCGCCTGCCGCCGGCGCCGCGCCAACTGTCCAGCCCGCCGCCGTTCCAGGCGGCGGGCTGGTGGTGCAGGTGGGGCACGCGTCCCTCACCGGCCCCCGGGTGCGCAACGAGGATTTCTGCGGCGTGGTCACCCCGGAAGGCCGCATCCTGGCCCACAAGGGTCTGATGGCGGCGGTGGCCGACGGCGTGGGCGGCCATCAGGGCGGGCGGGAGGCGGCCGAATACACGGTGCGCGGCCTCTTGAGCGACTACTACGCCACGCCGGACACCTGGTCGGTGCTCCAGGCCCTGGACAAGGTGGTGCAGGCCCTCAACCGCTGGGTGCTGGCCCAGGCCGCCCGGGACCGTTCCCTGGCGGGCATGGCCACCACCCTGACGGCCCTGGTGCTGCGCGGGCGGCGCTACTACACGGTGCACGTCGGCGACAGCCGCATCTACCTGCTGCGCGACGGCCAGTTGATCCGCCTGACCAGCGACCACACCTGGGAACACCCGGAACTGCGCCACGTGCTGTCCCGGGCGGTGGGGCTGGACGCCTTCCTCGCCCCGGATTTCGGCGAGGGCGCCCTCCAGGCCGGCGACCGCTTCCTGCTGCTCACCGACGGCGTATGGGGCATGCTGCCCGACGCCCGGTTGCGGGAGGTGCTGCTGCACCAGCCCGATCCCCAGCAGGCGGCCGCCGGGTTGGCCAGCCTGGCCCTGGCCGCCGGCGGCAGCGACAACGCCAGCGCCGTGGTCCTGGCGGTTCAGTCCCTGCCCAGCGGCCGCCTGCTCGATTCCCTGGAGGCCGAGGCGCGCCTGCCCCTGCCGCCCCGGCTCAAGCCTGGCCAGACCCTGGACGGCCTGCTGGTGGAGGCGGTGCTGCGGGATTCGCGCCTCACCCTCCTGTACCGGGTGCGCGACACCCGCACCGGCCAGCAGCTGGTGATGAAGACCCTGCGCCCGGAACTGGCCGGGGACCACCACGAGGCGGCCCGGCTGGTGGCCGAGGAATGGCGCGGCCGCCGCGTCGTCGCCCCGTTCTTTCCCCAGGTGGTGCCGACAGAGCGGCGCAGCTGCCTGTATTTCCTGATGACCTGGCACGAGGGGGCCTCCCTCCAGGACCACCTGGACGCAGGCCGCCATTTCCCCGCCGCCGAGGTGGTGCAGCACGGCATCCGCCTGCTAAAGGCCCTGGCTGCCCTGCACCGCCTGGAGATCGTCCACCGGGACGTGAAGCCGGCCAACGTCCATCTGGGCCAGGACGGCCGGCTGCGCCTGCTCGACCTGGGCGTGTCGATCAGTTCCGGCGAGGGGGAGGGCGGCAGCGGCGAAGCCGGTCATGCCCAGCGGGAGACCCCGGGCACCCCGTCGTTCATGGCCCCGGAGCTGTTCGATGGCGTTGTCGTCACCCCCGGCCACGACCTGTACGCGGCCGGCGTCACCCTCTACCACCTGCTCACCCGGCGCTACCCCTACGGCGAGATCGAGCCGTTCCAGCATCCCCGCTTCGGCGAGCCGGTTCCCCCGTCGCGCTACCGGCCTGACGTGCCGGCCTGGCTGGAAGGCCTGCTGCTCAAGGCGGTGGCCCGGGAACCGGCGGGGCGCTTCGAGACCGCCGAGGAATTCCTCCTGGCCCTGGAACGGGGGGCGGCCCGGCCCGATGCGGTGCCCCGCCATCGCCCGCGCCCCTGGCTGGCGCGCCACGGCCTGGCCTTTTGGCGCGGCCTGGCGGCGGTTTCCCTGGGCATCAACCTGCTCCTGCTGCTGTGGCTGCTGGGGCGTTGAGCGTCTGACCCGACCGCCGCTCCCCGGTGCCGGCCACCCCCGGGGGGCGTGCACGGTGCTATCCTCGGAACCCTTATGACCACTCCCGCCCTCATCCTCTTCGCCCACGGTGCCCGGGACCCGGAATGGGCCCTGCCTATGCACCGGGTGCGCGACGTCATCCTGGCCCGCTCCCCCGGCACCCGGGTCGAGCTGGCCTTTCTCGAATTCATGGCCCCGGGCCTGGAATCCTGCGTGGATGCCCTGGTGGGCGAGGGCATCCGCCACATCGCCGTGGTGCCCCTGTTCATCGCCCAGGGCGGTCACCTCAAGCGCGACCTGCCCCTGCTGCTCGACGCCCTGCGCGCCCGCCATCCGGGCCTGCGCCTCGACCTGGCGCCGCCGGTGGGCGAAGCCCCCGCCGTGGTGGCGGCCATGGCCGGCCATGCCCTGGCGCAACTGGACGCCATCCCGGGCATCGTTTCGGCGGCCTGATCATCCCGTTCCGCCGCCCGCGGCACCTGCCGGCCTGGCGCCACCCCGCAGCCGTGCCAAGGCCGGGCGTGGGGACTGGGCGCGGCACCGTATTGGTGCGCGGATTATTCGAGAACGGCCCTGGGGATTTGCCAACGCCTTGATTTAAAAGAAACGGGTTTCTGGCCCGGGTCTTGCTGAATGCTTGGCGAACCACCCGTCGGCCCAGGCCGGCGGGTCTCGACTCCCGAGTCCTGAATTTCCGCTTCCGATCCCGTGCCGCGTTTTTCTCGCCCATGAAGCCCCTTTCTCCTCCTGCCGCTACGGCTGCCCTGCGGGTGCTGGTGATCGACGAGTCGCAGCGTCGCGGCGCCGAGCTGTGCGCCGGCCTGGCCATGGCCGGCTGCCAGGTGGCGGCGGTGCTGGCTGGGGCCGAGGACTTGGCGCGCCAGGTGGAGGCCCTCAAGCCCGACATGATCCTGATCGGCACCGACAACCCGTCCCGGGACACCCTGGAGCACCTGGCGGCCATGAACCGGGACATGCCCCGGCCGGTGGTGATCTTCGCCGACGAGGGTGACCAGGACTGCATCCGCGATGCCATGAAGGCCGGCGTCGCCGCCTACGTGGTGGACGGCCTGGAGCCGGCCCGGGTCAAGCCGGTGATGGACGTGGCCCTGGCCCGCTTCGAGGCCGAACAGGCCCTCAAGCGGGAGCTGGTGCTAACCCAGAAGAAATTGTCCGAGCGGCGCCTGGTGGAAAAGGCCAAGGGGCTGCTCATGAAGCTCAAGGGCCTCGACGAAGACGAGGCCTACAAGCTGCTCCGCAAGCTGGCCATGGATCGGGGCCAGCCTATCGGGACAGTGGCGCAGAACGTGCTGGAAACGGCGCGGTTGTTGTTGTGACGCGATCTTCGCGTAGTGATCTCCTCCGTTTCACCTTGAACGGGCTCCTGCGGGAGCCCGCTTTTTTTGCCCGGCTTTGTCCGGCCGGGGCGGGGGGCGTTGCCCCGTGAGCTGGGAACGGGCCGGAATTGCCTCCCCGTTTTTGTGCATGGCGGCAGGTGACGGTCAGGAAAAGGCACGGTTCGGGTGCCGGAGCCGTTTTTCCAGGAGAGCCGCCGGAGGTTTGTAAACCATTGGTAAACAACGGGTTGCGGGTTTTTTTGGCGAGTGGCACGGCGGTTGCTAAATAACGATCGACCGTGCCAAGGGCGGCGCGGTCGAGTGGCTTGGACAACGGCGTCCATCCCGGCGGAACACCTCCTCCTGCCGGGGTGTGACGCCGTCTTTTTTTACCCGGACGCCTGTTTTTCCATCTGCCAGGGAGCCGCACATGAACCGCTTGAATCGCTTTCCCGCTGCCGACGCCGCCGACGCTGCCATGCCGGCCGCCATCAATGCCGAACGCCGTTCCTTCCTCACCGCCGGGCTGCGCCTGTCCGCCGGCGCCGGCGTGCTGGGGATGGGGGTGAGCGCCGGGGTGGGCAGCCTGGTGCCGGGCGAGGCCCGGGCCGCCGGGCCGGCTCCCGGCACGGCCAACGCACCGGAGAAGAAGGAGGTGCGCATCGGCTTCATTCCCCTTACCGACTGCGCCTCGGTGGTGATGGCGGCGGTGAACAAGTTCGACGAGAAGTACGGCATCAAGATCATCCCGAGCAAGGAGGCCTCCTGGGCCGCCGTGCGCGACAAGCTGGTCAACGGCGAGCTGGACGCCGCCCACGTCCTCTACGGCCTGGTCTATGGCGTGCAGATGGGCGTCGGCGGGCCGAAGAAGGACATGGCGGTGCTGATGGGCCTCAACCAGAACGGCCAGGCCATCACCCTGGCCAACAAGCTGCGCGACCTGGGCGTCACCGACGGGGCCAGCCTGAAAAAGCTGATCGCCAGCAAGCCCGGGGCCGGTGCCGAACTGACCTTCGCCCAGACCTTTCCCACCGGCACCCACGCCATGTGGCTGTACTACTGGCTGGCGGCCCACGACATCAACCCGTTGAAGGACGTGAAGACCATCACCGTGCCGCCGCCGCAGATGGTGGCCAACATGCGGGTGGGCAACATGGACGGCTTCTGTGTCGGCGAGCCGTGGAACAACCGGGCGATCATGGACAAGATCGGCTTTACCGCCGTGACCACCCAGGAGGTGTGGGTGGATCACCCGGAGAAGGTACTGGGCACCACCGCCGACTTCGCCAGCAAGCACCCCAACACCAGCCGGGCGATGATCGCCGCCATTCTCGACGCCAGCCGCTGGATCGACGGGTCGCTCGCCAACCGGCGTGCCACCGCCGAGACCATCGCCCAGAAGTCCTACGTGAACACCGACCCCGAGGTGATCCTGGAACGGATGCTGGGCCGCTACAGCAACGGTCTGGGCAAGAGCTGGGACGACAAGAACCACATGAAATTCTTCAACGACGGGACGGTGAACTTCCCTTACCTGTCCGACGGCATGTGGTTCCTCACCCAGCACAAGCGCTGGGGCCTGCTCAAGGAACACCCGGACTACTTGGCGGTGGCCAGGAAGGTGAATCGCATCGACCTCTACACCCAGGGCGCCCAGGCCGCCGGCGTGGCCCTGCCCAAGAGCGAGATGCGCACCTCGAAGCTGATCGACGGGGTGGTCTGGGACGGCAAGGACCCGAAGAAGTACGCCGACGGCTTCAAGGTCCACGCCTGACCGCGATGGGCTGCCCCGTGCGGGGCGGGCAGGACGACGCGAGCTGCCCGCCCCGCCCCGCGCTGCACCACCGAATTGATTGCATGAGAAGGAGTCCGCCATGACCACCTACAGCGCCACCGCCGACGCCCTGCCCCTGGGCGATCCGGCCGCCGCCGCCACGCCGACGGCCACCTCATCTGCCCTGGAAGCGAGGCTGGACGCCAATCTTCAGGCATCCCCATTGGAGAACCGCATGGAATATAGTGATCCGGCCACACCCTCTGAAACCCCGCGCCCCGCCTTGCTTTCCGGCAAGAGGGGGAAGGAGGGCCAAGGGAGCGACGCCCTTCTGCGCCTGGTCAAGGCGGTGCTGCCGCCCCTGCTCGGCCTGGCCGCCTTCGTCGCCATCTGGTACGTCGCCACCCTCTCGGGCGGCAGCGGCATCCCCGGGCCGGTGGCCACCTGGCAGGAGGCGGTCAAGCTGTTTGGCGACCCCTTCTACCGCAACACCCCCAACGACCAGGGCATCGGCTGGAACGTGCTGGCCTCGCTGCAACGGGTCGGCATCGGCTTCGGCATCGCCGCGGCGGTGGGCATTCCCCTCGGCTTTCTCATTGGCCGCTTCGATTTCCTGGCGCGCATGCTCTCGCCCATCATCAGCCTGCTGCGCCCGGTGTCGCCGCTCGCCTGGTTGCCCATCGGCCTCTTGGTGTTCAAGAAGGCCGACCCGGCGGCCACCTGGACCCTGTTCATCTGCTCGATCTGGCCGATGATTCTCAACACCGCCGCCGGGGTGAAGCAGGTGCCCCAGGACTACCTGAACGTGGCCCGGGTGCTGGCCCTGTCCGAGTGGCAGGTGTTCACCCGCATTCTTTTGCCGGCGGTGCTGCCCGCCGTGCTCACCGGGGTGCGCCTGTCCATCGGCGTGGCCTGGCTGGTGATCGTCGCCGCGGAAATGCTCACCGGCGGCGTCGGCATCGGCTTCTGGGTGTGGGACGAGTGGAACAACCTCAACGTCGCCCACATCCTCATCGCCATCGGCGTCATCGGCATCGTCGGCCTGCTGCTCGACCAGGGACTGATGCTGCTGGCCAAGCGCTTCACCTTCGAATCCCGCTGATTCCCCCCTTTCAGGAGACGCCGCCATGGTCAGCGCAACACCCATCGACCACCACGCCGAAAAGTTCGTCCACCTCCAGGGGGTGGAGCAGGCTTTCGCCACCAAGCAGGGCCGCTTCGTCGCCCTGCGCGACATCGACCTGGCCATCGCCAAGGGCGAGTTCATCACCCTGATCGGCCACTCCGGCTGCGGCAAATCGACCCTGCTCAACCTGATCGCCGGCCTGACCGTGCCCACCGCCGGCGCCCTGATCTGCGACGGCCGCGAGATCGCCAAGCCCGGCCCGGAGCGGGCGGTGGTGTTCCAGAACCATTCCCTGCTGCCTTGGCTGACCTGCTTCGGCAACATCCACCTGGCCGTGGAGAAAGTATTTGGCGCCAAGGAAGGCAAGGCCAGGCTCAAGGCCCGTACCGACGCCGCCCTGGCCCTGGTGGGGCTGACCCACGCCGCCGCCAAGTACCCCCACGAGATTTCCGGGGGCATGAAGCAGCGGGTCGGCATCGCCCGGGCCCTGTCGATGGAGCCCAAGGTGCTGCTCATGGACGAGCCCTTCGGCGCCCTGGACGCCCTGACTCGGGCCAAGTTGCAGGACGAGCTGCTGAAGATCTGCGAGGCCACCCGGGCCACGGTGGTGATGGTCACCCACGACGTGGACGAGGCGGTGCTGCTGGCCGACCGGGTGGTGATGCTCAACAACGGCCCGGCGGCCACCATCGGCGAAATCCTGCCGGTGCCCCTGGCCCGCCCCCGGGACCGGCTGGCCCTGGCCGCCGATCCGACCTACCTGGCCTGCCGCCAGGCGGTGCTCACCTTCCTCTACGAAAAGCAGCGCCACCCCCAGCCCCTGGCGGCGTGAGGCCGGAGAGGAGGGGGGGGGAATACGAAAGTAGAGGGGGTGAAAGCGGGAGCGGCAGCCGGGCAAGAAACCCGTGCCGCCGCTGCCCTGCCGGCTGCACGCCGACATGAAGCCCCTCGTCGCGAGGGGTACGGAGGGAATCGGAAAAGACGGATTCGAGTAACGGGAACGATGATGTCGTACCCGGCCGGCGGAACCGGGCGCGCCGCAGCGCGGTGGATCGCCGGAGTGTGGCGATGGCGATGCTTCTTACGGCAAGGGATGGCGGTGGCAGAACTGCTGGTAGTGACCCACCAGTTCGCGGGCAAGCTCGTAGTCTGCGTGATTCAGAGCGCTTTCGATGTCGTCCAGCAACATCGTGTGCAGACAGCATAGCCCTTCGGTGGATTGCAGCATTTCATTGGCCATTTCGGTGGCCACGATATCGGGAACGTGTTCGTGATGGGCGACGGCGGCGACTTCATCGACGTCCAGATCGCTGAATTCCATGCATTCCTTCAGTGACAGCATCTCGACCTCCTCGGAAGGGTTCCCGCACCCCAGTCGGGCCGGGCCTCGTTCCGTTGCAGATTGAATGGGCCGCCCGAAACGGTGTGGTTCGGATCGGCAGGCCAGACAGCAGGGAAGGCTTTATGGTGTTTTAGGAAGTGCGCCTCTTTGTCGGACGTTTTCGGTGAGGGCACTCGTTTTTTATAGCTGGTGCGGCGGTGCAATGCAAGCTACGTGTAAACCACAGGAGCGTCCCCGCCGACCGGCGGGGGGCGCGCCCTGCCTGGCTTGGCGGGCAGGGGCCGGTGAAAGCCGGATGCCGGTGGCGTCCGATGATTCCATATCGATATTGTGGTCTTGGCTGGGGTTGGGAATAATTCCCAGCCTTCCGTCACCGGGGTGACGGTCGCCGATCGGAAAGGGAATGGTCATGGTCCAGGATGCGGTTTCGACGACAGGTGCAGCGGCCATGGCCGCCGTCGCGGGCGGTGCGCCGGTGTTCAACCACGAAACCCTGCTCGACATCGTGCACGACCCGGCACCGCTGGCCGCGCGCCTGCGCCGTCTCCACGCCTTGGTGCGGGAGCGCCTGCCCTTCGTCGAGCGCATCGCCGTGGTGTCCTACGACCCCCTGAGCGACCGGCTGAAGACCTTCGTGCATTCCTCCGGTGGCGACGAGCCCCTGTCGTTCTACGAAAGCCCCCTGGCGGCCTCCCGCTCCCTGTCCGAGATCGCCCTGAGCCGCAAGCCCCGGGTGGTGCAGGATCTGAGCGCCTACGCGGTGATCCAGGCCGAGCACAGCCGGCGCATCAGGGGCCAGGGCTACGCCGCCAGCTACACCATGCCGCTGGTCAATCACGGCGAACTGGCCGGCTTCCTGTTCTTCAATTCGCGCACCCCCTGGGTGTTCACCGCGCCGGCCCTCGACTACCTGAACATGGTGGGCCACCTGCTTTGCCTGATGGTGGTGGCCGAACTGGTGTGCGTGCGCACCCTGCTCTCGGCGGTGCGCACCGTCACCCACATCGCCCAGTGCCGCGATTTCGAGACCGGCAGCCACCTGGAGCGCATGGCCCACTACTCCCGCCTGATCGCCCGGCAGGTGGCGGCGCAGCACGGGCGGGACGATGCCTTCGTCGAGTACGTCTTCCAGTTCGCCCCGCTTCACGACATCGGCAAGATCGCCGTACCCGACGACCTGTTGCAAAAGCCCGGCCGCCTCACCGACGACGAATTCCTGGCGATCCAGGCCCACACGGTGAAGGGAGCGGAGATCGTGGACACCATGCTGGAACAGTTCGGCCTGGCCGGGCTGCCCCACACCGGCATGCTGCGCAACATCGCCCTGCACCACCACGAGACCCCGGACGGCCTGGGCTACCCCCTGGGCCTGGCGGGGGAGTCGATTCCCCTGGAAGCGCGCATCTGCGCCGTGGCCGACGTGTTCGACGCCCTTACCAGCAAGCGCCCCTACAAGGAGGCCTGGAGCAACGACGAGGCGTTCGGCCTGCTGCTGCGCCAGTCCGGGCCCAAGTTCGACCCGGACTGCGTGGCGGCTCTGCTCGACCAGCGCGAGGCGGTCGAGCGCATCCAGGCCGAATTCGGCGAAGACCGGCTGGGCTAGGTCCGGGTCAGAACACCAGGGCGTCGCCCACCAGGCTGCCCGATTGCTCCAGGCGCGACAGGGTGGGCAGCAGGTCCAGACCAGTAGCAGCCTTGAGGGATTGGGCGCGCTGGCGCAGCTCGACCAGGGGCTCGGCCACCGGATCGCCTGTCGCGGCGAAGGCCACCGCGTTGCCGCTGTCGCAGGAGGGAAAGACCACCGAGCGGCCGGCGCTGGCGTTGCGCAGCCGCTCCACGCTACCCATGAACCCCCGGTTGCGCCCGAGTAGATTCACCGTGAGCAGGCCGCGCCGGGTCAGGTGCTTCATGCAGGCGGCGAAGAAGGTCTCGTCTCCCAGCCGGCCGGTGCGGGCGTCCGGGTCGAAACCGTCGACGAGAATCCAGTCCCAGGCCCGAGTGGCCTCGGCGATGAAGTCGGCGCCGTCGGCAATGACGATCTCCAGCCGTTCCGATTCTTCCGGCAGCTTGAACATGTGGTCGGCCATGGCCACCACCCGGGGGTTGATCTCCACCACGGTCAGCTTGGCCCCCGGCACGTGGTGGTGCAGCCAGCGGGTCAGGGAGGCCGCCCCCAGGCCGATCTGCAGCACCGAGCGGGGCCAGCCGCCGGCGGGCTCCGGGCAGGCTTCGCCGTCGCCGCGCAGCAGCAGCCCGGCCATCATCTCCCGGGTGTAGGCCAGCTCCAGGTCGTAGGGGCGGCGAATGCGCATGGCGCCCTGGACCCAGTCCGAGCCGAAGTGCAGGTAGCGCACGCCGGAGGATTCGCTGATGTCGATGGGGTGGCTTAGATCGTAGTCGGGGGAACGGCGCAGCATGGCAGGGCAGGGAGTCGGTCAACAGCGCCGGGAGCGAAGCCCCGGCAGGGGAGGGCATTGTCCCATAGGTTTTTCGCCGGTCGTCGGAGCGGACGCCAGCAGGTTCGGCAAAAGCCCTAGAATCCGACTGTTGCCTTCAGTAGGCACCTAATAATTTCAGGGATGCGGAGTCGAGACTAAAAATGACCATCAAACAAAAATTACTGTTGCTTATCGTTGGCGGCGTACTGGCATTGTTGCTGGTGGGTGGAGCCGGGCTGTATGGAGTCAAGCAGACCGAGAAGGGACTGACCGAAGTCGCCAGCAATTGCATGCCCTCGGCCATTCAACTGCTCACGGCCAGCGAGGCCCAGACGGATATTTCCCGGCGCGCGTTCGAAGCGGCTGGGTGGGAGCGGGAGTTTTCCGACCGGGCCCGCGAAGGAATCGCCAAATCCCTGGAGATGAAAAAGGCCGCGTGGAAGCGGGCCGAGGATGCCCTGGCCAAATATGCGGCCCTGCCCATGACCGATGAGGAACGCAAGACCTGGGAGAGTTTCCAGGCCAGTTGGAACGCCTGGCGGAGCGGGGGCGAGAAGCGCGATGCGATCCTGGATGCCTTGTCCAAGAGCGGTAGCGAGGCCGAATACCGGGCCCTGTTCGCCGATTTCCACAAGGCCGGTGCAGGCCAGGGCAAGCTCTACCAGGAGGCGGAGGCAAAGCTCAATGCCCTGGTCAAGATCAACGTGGACAACGCCGGGGTCCAGGGCAAGGCCGCCGAAGCCACGGCTGCCGAGATGCAGACTGCCGATATCGTGGTTGCCGCCGCCGGGGTCGTCATCCTGCTGCTGGTCAGTTTTTCGGTGTTCCGCGCCATCATGGGGCCGCTCAAGGCGACCCAGGAGGTGATTGAAGCCATTTCCGCCCACAACGACTTTACCCGCCGTATCCCGGTGGTCAGCCAGGACGAGATCGGCGCCATGGTCGGCGCCTTCAACACGTTGATCGGCAGCGTCCAGGACTCCCTGCGCGAGATTCAGAGCCACGTCGGCGAGATTCGCGGTTCGGTGAGCACGGTGGCCAATGCAGCCCAGGAAGTGGCGCTCAGCTCGGCCAACCAGAGCAGCTCCACCTCCAGCATGGCGGCGGCGGTCGAGCAGATGACCGTATCGATCAACCTGGTGGCCGACAACTCGGCAGCGGCCATGGATCTGGCGCGCACCTCAGGCGACATCTCCAACGAAGGGGGGAGGATCATCGACGAGACCGTGGGCGGCATGCAGGGCATCGCCTCCTCGGTGGGCGAGGCCGCCCAGGTGATCGAGACCCTGGGTCAGGAATCCCAGCAGATTTCCGCCGTGGTCCAGGTAATCAAGGAAATTGCCGACCAGACCAACCTGCTGGCGCTGAACGCCGCCATCGAAGCGGCCCGGGCCGGCGAGGCCGGGCGCGGTTTTGCCGTGGTGGCCGACGAAGTGCGCCAGCTGGCCGAGCGCACCACCAAGTCCACCGGCGACATCGGCCAGCTGATCGGCAAGATCCAGGCGGCGGCCAACGGCGCGGTGCGCGAGATGCAGCAGGTGGTGACCCAGGTGAACGAAGGCCAGTCCCTGGCCAACGACGCCGGCAACCGGATCGCTGAAATCCGCGAAGCGGTGCAAAAGGTGGTGAACGCGGTGACCGAGATCAGCAACGCCCTCAAGGAGCAGGGAGCGGCTAGTCAGGAGATCGCCAAGCACGTCGAATCCATCGCCCAGATGACCGACGAGAACCACGCCGCCAGCGAGAACACCTCCACCGGCGCCCAGCAGCTCGACCACCTGGCCGAGGAAGTCAGCCAGACCATCGCCCGCTTCCGGGTGTGACGCGGGTTTCCGGGTAAATGAAAACGGGGGCTGCGGCCCCCGTTTTCATTGGTGCTGGCGTGCTGGCGCCAGGCCGCGGAGGTCAGGGTTTGTCGCCTCCGGCGGCCGGCCGCTTGGGCATGGCAAAACTGGCGCAGGGGTCGGGGCGCTCTTCCCGGGGCGAGAACCAGACGATGTCGTAGCGTTCCGGCCGGGCCTCCGGATAGGCGGCCGGGTTGGTGACGCCGTTGCGCCATTCGATCTGGCCGATGGCCAGGATGGCACCGGGGGGCAGTCCTCGGGCGGCGGTGCGGTTCGGCACCCCCAGGTCGCGGCGGGCATGGCCGTTACCCAGGATAGCCACGGCGCCCCCCTGATCGGCGGGGCTTTCCAGCAGGGCCTCGGCCAGCATGCCGTCGCGCCAGCGCTGGATGGCCGCCAGGCGGGCGGCGAGCAGGCGCCCGGCATCGCTGTCGAGCTGGCCGCAGTGGCCGTCGATGATCTCCTGGCGTTGAGCTTGTTCCTGGCCGTCGCTCCAGCCCGCGTCCAGGGCCAGCAAGCGGCGCTCGTCGGCGGGAATGGCGGCGAAGCCCTGGCGGGCTACCGGCTGGGCCCGTTCCCGGGACACGTTGCCGGCCCGCACCGGCAGTCGGTGGTCGACGGCCAGGGACAGCAGGGGCGCGTAATCCGGCCAGGACCATCCTGTGGAAAAGCGCCCGGCGTCGCGCAATGTTTCGGGGCTGGCTTCGGGGCGGTGCTGGGCCGCCTCCAGGGCGTGCTGGTGCTCGCTGTCGAACTGTTCCATGACCAGGGCCGGCCGCCGGCCGGACTGGAGCATGGCGGCCAGCAACTCGCGCTGGCGGCGGTGCTGTTCCCGGTTGTCGTGCACCTCGCCGAGGAGCACGTAGGGCGCGCGCGCCAGCAGGGCTTCCAGTTCCTGCCGGGTCAGGGCCCGGCGGGCCCGGGTGTCCCAGATCAGGTCGGCGCTGACCGATGGCCCGGCGGCCCGGGGCGCCCGCGGCGTGCCGGCGGCGGGTGCGTGGCCGGCGGCTGCGAGCAGGGCGAGGGCCGCCAGGAGTCCGGCGGAGCGGCGCAGGCGGCGGGCGGGGGCGGCGGGCATCGGTAAACGGAGGGCATGGGAAGCGTGGAGGCCGGCACCCATTCTACGGGGGCAGGCTGACAGGAAATGTCAGGAACCTGTCACCAAGCCGCAATTTCCCCCGGGCAGGATGGGCCGCTTGCAGCATGCCACCAGAGCCTAGGCAACGAGGCTGGGCCGGAGGAGAGGGGATTTCCATGTCCGGCCTGCTGTTCCGCAACTGCCCATGGCCGGTCCCGGTCTGGTATCCGTCCGGTATCGGCGCCCTGCCTGTCATGGAGTCGATGAACCGATGCCCCATCCCGATCTCGCGCCGGATGACCTCGGCGTGTTTTCCCAAGCCCTGGTCGACTATTTCCACACTGCCACCGGCCAGGCCGCCCGGGTGCGCGCGGCCTATCCGTTGGCGACGGGGGCGGAGCGGCTGTGGAACGACTTCAACGGGCTGATCACCCTGTCCGGCGGCTGGCGGGGCACCGTGTGCTTCTGCGCACCCCGGGCGATGCTCGCCCAGGTGCTGCATCTTGCCGGCGTGCCGGACCATGGCGACGAACGCCATTCGGATATCGTCGGCGAAATTGCCTGCCTTCTGTCGGGCCGCGCCCGCCGCCACTTCGGGGAATCCCTGGACGTTTCGGTCCCCGCCGCCTACCACCGTTGGGCCGGTGCGCCGGCGGCGCTGCTGCGGGGCGATGCCCGCCGCTCCCTGGCCGTTCCCCTGGAGTGGAACGGCCATCGCGCCGATCTGGTGATCCAGCTCGAACGGGGCGGGGCGACTGCCTAGCGGGGGCTTTCGGCTAGGGGCGGCTGCTGGCGGCGGCGCCACAGTGCCCAGGCCAGGTACACCACCACCACCAGGTTGAAGCCCAGAGTGGCGAATTTCAGGGCAGTGGCGTGGCGGGCCAGTTCTATCACTTCCAGGGGGACGTAGATCCCACCGCTCACCGCGCCCAGCCACTCGGCCCAGGCGTAGCCGCGCCACAGGCCGAAGGCTTCGAGGAAGCGTAGCGAGGCGTAGAGAGCGGCCAGGGCCGCCAGGCCCCACAGACGCTGGTCGGTGACGTGGGAGGCCAGTTCGAGAAAGATGCGCGGCGTGCGGCGCGCCGGATTCAGGTGCAGGTGGTGCACCAGGTGCTCGGCCACGGACTGGGCGTCCTGGTGCAGCAGGGACAACAGGCCGAAGCCGGCGATCAGCACCAGGGCGCCCTTGAGCGCCTCCATGGCGGCGATGGCGCGCAGCCCGCGGGGAGCGGCTTGCGGGGCGCCGGGCGTGAACGCGGCGTCAGACGAGGACATAGACGATCACTCCGCAGACCCCGACCATCAGGGCCAGGGCGAGCATGAACAGGCCATCGAGGACATTGCGCAGCATCTGGCGCAGGCGGGTGTGCCGGGTCTTGAACGACCAGAAGGCGAAGAAGCAGCAGCACATGAAGAGGGCCGCGTCCCCGGCCAGCAGATCGTCGGCCAGGGTGCCCATCTGGCTGCGCTGGGTGATCACCTTGATCAGGCCCAGGCCGGTCAGGCAGACCCCCACCAGGCCGGCGGAAATGGAAAAGACGTGGAGCGTGAGTTCGTGTTCCCGGGCTTCCCGGGTGGCGGGCGTGGTCATGGCGGTCGTGGATTGCGTCGGGCACGGGGCAGCGCCCGAGCAGGGCGATTCTACCCACCTTCGCCCGGGACGACGACCCGGGCGGGCGTGTAAAAGATCGCTTACAAACGTAAGCGGAAGGCCGCTTTCCAGTACCCTTGCGGCCATTCTTCTCCTATCATCGAATGCACAACGTCATGGGCGCCGGGCAGGCCGTTGTCCCCTTCCCGGGGCCGGACTGTGGGTGGCGCCCGAGCCTCAACGCCATGAATTCCGCGCAACCGACCTCCGCCCCTTCGTCCCATGCCGATTCGCATGACGCCGGCCGTCCGCCGGACGGGGACGATTTCGTGCTGGGCGGCAGCGTCGCCTTGCTGTGCGCCGAAGGCGCCCTGCGGCTGGAAAACGGCGACCTGGACGGGGCCGAGGATTTCCTCCGCGAGGCCCTGCACCTGGACCCGGACTATGCCGAGGCCCTGAGCAACCTGGGGCTGGCGCTGGAACAGCGGGGCAACCTGGGCGATGCGGAAACCTGCCTGGGCCGCGCCCGGGATTTGGCGCCAGCTTGGCTGCAAGCCCACCTCAACCTGGGGCTGTTCCTGTTCCGCCGCCGGCGCCTGGCCGAGGCCGAGGACGTGCTCCAGGAGGCGGTCCGGATCGCGCCCCACCTGCCGGCATCCTGGTCCAACCTGGGGGTGGTGCTGGTCAGCCGGCAGCGCCACCGCGAGGCGGAGCAGTGCTACCGCACCGCCATGGGGCTGGACCCGGCCTACGCCAAGGCCCGCTACAACCTGGCCTACCTACTGCTGCTGCGGGGCGATTACGAAGAAGGCTGGCACCACATGGAAGCCCGGGAGTGGCTGCTGGACTGCACGCCCCACCTGGGCTGCCCCCCCTGGCGGGGGGAAGACCTGGACGGCAAGTCGATCCTGATCGGGGTCGAGGGCGGCCACGGCGACATGATCCAGTTCTGCCGCTACGTCCCCCTGCTCAAGGCCCGGGGCGCCAAGCACGTCACCCTGCTCTGCCAGCCGGCCCTCAAGCCCCTGTTCGCCAGCTTGGCCGGCGTCGACCAGCTGGTGGCCCTGGGCGAGCCGCTCCCCGGCCAACACTGGGACTTCTGGACCTTTCCCTTTTCCCTGCCCCTGGCTTGCGGCACCCGCCTGGAGACGATCCCGGCAGCGCTGCCCTACCTGGCGCCGCCGCCGGAACGGATCGGCTACTGGAACGCCCGGCTGCCGGGCCGGGGGCTGCGGGTCGGGCTGGTGTGGAAGGGCAATCCCCGGTTCGAGAACGACGCCGCCCGCTCCCTGCCGGGGCTGGACGTGCTGGCCCCCCTTGGGGCGGTGGCGGGAGCGAGCTTCGTCAGCCTGCAAAAAGGCGCCGGCGAGGAAGAGGCGGCCCATCCCCCGGCCGGGCTGCCATTGCTCGACCTGGGCCGGGAGATCGCCGATTTCGGCGATTCCGCCGCCATCGTTGCCGGCCTCGACCTGGTGATCAGCGTCGACACGGCCATGGCCCATCTGACCGGCGCCCTGGGTAAGCCCTGCTGGGTGCTGCTGGCCGACGACCTGCCCGACTGGCGTTGGCTGGCGGGGCGGGACGACTGCCCCTGGTACCCGGGGACGACCCGCCTCTTCCGCCAGAACGGCCGGGGGCAATGGGGCCCGGTGATCGAACGGGTGGCCGCGGAACTGGCACGGCTGGCGGCACAGCGGGGCTGAGGCGGGGAAGCACCGGTTTTGGCACCGGCGCCGGTGGATCGGGAAGGGGCCGCAACACGGCGCGGCAGACCCGGTATTTCGCACCCACTGCGTCCAGGATGGCGCCCCACCCGTTGAACTACTGGGGCACCGGGAAAGTGCCGCCGGAGAGGCCACGTCCAGCAACGAAAAAGCCCGCGTGGCGCGGGCTTCGGGCGGGTGTCGCGATGGTCTCCCCGACAGGAATCGAACCTGTATTTAGCGCTTAGGAGGCGCTCGTTCTATCCATTGAACTACGGAGAGGGCAGGCGGCTGGGCGATGCGGCGCGTATTGTAGCCGCCCGGGGCGGCGGGGCAAAATCCGGCACCATGGGAACCGGTGGCGGGAGCGCCGGTCCTTCCCTTCAAGCCCTCCTTCTTTCTCCATGTTGTTTTCATTTCTCATCGCCCGGATCCGCCCATGAAAACCCTGCTGCTGGCCGTTGTCGTCGTCGCCGGAGTTTTGCTCGCCCTGCGCGTTGCCGCCGCGGAAAAAGCGCCCCGTCCGCCCGAGAGCGGCGAGATGGCGCCCGACTTCACCCTGCCCGATGCCACCGGCAAGCCAGTGTCCCTGCAAAGCCTGCGCGGGCACTGGGTGGTGCTGTACTTCTATCCCAAGGACGACACCCCGGGCTGCACCGAGGAGGCCTGCCAGTTCCGCGACGACTGGGTCCAGCTCCAGGCCCTGGGCGCCAAGGTGGTGGGGGTGAGCGTGGACGACTCCGCCTCCCATGCCGCCTTCGCCAAGAAGCATGGCCTGCCGTTCCCCCTGCTCGCCGACGTCGGGGGCGCGGTGGCCAAGACCTATGGGGCATATTCCGACTGGGTGGTGTTCAAGTTCGCCAAGCGCTACACCTTCCTGATTTCGCCGGACGGGCGCATCGCCCGCACCTACCTGAGCGTGGATACCTCGAAGCACAGCGCCGAGGTGATCGCCGACCTGAAGCAGCTCACCGGGCGCGATTGAGCGGAGCGGCCGGCGGCGGCGCGCGGATGGTGCCCGGCGCGGCTGCGTGGGACGATGGGTGTCCCGGGGGCATCTACGCCGGGTGGTGAACGCCACGGGGAATCATCCAGAACAAGGCTCTTTCCGCATCCTTTCGCCGAGGACGCCAATGCCCACCGAATCCGTCCAGCCCGTCCAGTCCTTTGCCGACCGCCGGGATGGCGCGCCGCCCGACGCCCCCGACCTGGCGCCCCTGCGCCGGGCCGTCGCCGACGCCCACCGGCGTGACGAGGCGGCCTGCGTGGCCGCTCTGGTGGACGAGGTGGCGCCCCTGCTCGGCCCCCTGCGCCCGGCCATCACCCGCCAGGCGGCGCAGCTGGTCCGGGCGGTGCGCCAGGCCCGCAGCCGGGCCAGCGGGATGGACAGCCTGATGCAGGAATTCTCCCTGTCCAGCCAGGAAGGCATCGCCCTGATGTGCCTGGCCGAGGCCCTGCTGCGTATCCCCGACCGGGCCACCGCCGACCGGTTGATCCGGGACAAGATCGGCCGGGGCGACTGGCGCGCCCACCTGGGCCACAGCCCCTCCCTGTTCGTCAATGCCGCCGCCTGGGGGCTGATGATCACTGGCCGGCTGGTATCCACCGTCAGCGCCGGGGCCCTGTCCAGCGCCTTGACCCGGGCCCTCGCCCGGGGCGGCGAGCCCCTGGTGCGGCATGGCGTGGACTACGCCATGCGCTTGCTCGGCCAGCAGTTCGTCCTCGGCCGCGGCATCGGCGAGGCCCTGGCTCGCAGCACCGCCAGCGAGGCCCGGGGCTATACCCATTCCTACGACATGCTCGGCGAGGCCGCCCTCACCGAGGCCGATGCCCGCCGCTATGCCGGCGCCTACGCCGACGCCATCGAGGCCATCGGCGCCGCCGCCCGCTCCCGGCCCGAGGCGGGGCAGCATGGCGTCAAGGGCGGGCCGGGCATTTCGATCAAGCTCTCGGCCCTCCATCCCCGCTACGCCACCGCCCAGCGTGCCCGGGTGATGGCCGAACTGCTGCCGCGCCTGGGCGATCTGGCGGCCCGGGCCCGCCAGTACGACCTGGGCCTCAACATCGACGCCGAAGAGGCGGACCGGCTCGAACTGTCCCTCGACCTGCTCGCCGCCCTGGCCGCCGATCCCGCCCTGGCGGACTGGGACGGCCTGGGCTTCGTCGTCCAGGCCTACCAGAAGCGCGCCCCGGCGGTGATCGACTTCGTCGCCCAACTGGCCCGCCGCCATGGCCGGCGGCTGATGGTGCGGCTGGTCAAGGGCGCCTACTGGGACAGCGAGATCAAGCGCGCCCAGGTGGAGGGGCTGGCCGGCTACCCGGTGTACACCCGCAAGGCCCACACCGACCTTTCCTACCTGGCCTGCGTCCGGCGGCTGCTGAAGGCGGCGGGCGAGGGGCTGCTCTATCCCCAGTTCGCCACCCACAACGCCCACACGGTGGCGGCGGTGGCCGCCCTGGCCGACGCCGGCGGCCTGGGCGGGCGGGACGACTACGAATTCCAGTGCCTGCACGGCATGGGCGAAACCCTCTACGACCAGATCGCGGGCCCGCAGCGGCGCTGCCGCATCTACGCCCCGGTAGGCAGCCACGAGACCCTGCTGCCCTACCTGGTCCGCCGCCTGCTCGAAAACGGCGCCAACTCGTCCTTCGTGCACCGCCTGGTGGACGAAGCGGTGAGCCTGGACGCCCTGGTGGCGGACCCGCTGCTGGCGGTCCGCGCCGAAGGGGGCCAGCCCCATCCTCGCCTGCCCTTGCCGGCGGCGCTCTATGGCGGGCTGACCCACCGCCGCGCCAATTCCGCCGGCCTGGACCTGGCCAGCCCCTGGCAACTCGCCGCCACCCGGGACGGGCTGGCGGAACTGGCCCGCCAGCGCTGGCGCGCCGCACCGCGCCTGGCGGAGGGGGGAGAAGAGAATGTGCAGCCCAAAGCGGGGCAGGCTGCGGGGCCGAACCCCGCCACCGCGCTCCGGCCGGTGCGCAACCCGGCGCGGCACGGCGACGTGGTGGGCGAGGTGCGCGACGCCAGCCCCGGCGAGGTAGAGGACGCCCTGGCCCGGGCCAGCGCGACCCGCTGGCGGTCCCTGGCGCCGGAAGCCCGGGCGGCGGTCCTGGAGCGGGCGGCGGATGCCCTGGAAGCGAGCCGCCTGGCCTTCGTCTCCCTGGCGGTGCGGGAGGCGGGCAAAACCTGGGGCAACGCCGTGGCCGAAGTGCGCGAGGCGGCGGATTTCTGCCGCTACTACGCCGCCGAGCTGCGCGGCCTGTCCGCCACCCTGGCCGACGAGGCCCCACCGCCGGCCGGCCCCCTGGCCTGCATCAGCCCCTGGAATTTCCCCCTGGCCATCTTCACCGGCCAGGTGGCCGCCGTCCTGGCCGCCGGCCGACCGGTCATCGCCAAGCCGGCGGAGCAGACTCCGCTGATCGCCGCAGCGATGGTGGATCTGCTGCACCGGGCCGGCGTGCCCCGGAACGCCCTGCAACTGCTGCCTGGCCCGGGCGAGACGGTGGGCGCCGCCCTGGCGGCCGATCCCCGGGTGGCCGGGGTGGTGTTCACCGGCTCCACCGAGGTGGCCCGCCTGATCCAGGCCGCCCTGGCCCGGCGCGGCGCCGGGGCCGAGCCGGTGTTGGTGGCCGAGACCGGCGGGCAGAACGCCATGGTGGTGGATTCGTCGGCCCTGCCCGAGCAGGTGGTGCAGGACGTGATCGCCTCCGCCTTCGACAGCGCCGGGCAGCGCTGCTCGGCCCTGCGCGTGCTCTGCCTGCAAGAGGAGATCGCCGCGCCGGTGCTGGAAATGCTGGCCGGGGCGATGTGCGAACTGGCCTGCGGCGACCCGGCCGATCCGGCCCGGGACGTGGGGCCGGTGATCGACGCCGAGGCCCGGGACCGCCTGGAGGCCCACGTTGCCGCCCTGGCCGCCGCCGGCTGTCCGGTGCAACGCCTGGGCCTGGGGCCCGACTGCGCCGCCGGCACCTACGTGGCCCCGACCCTGATCGAGATCGATGGCCTGGAGCGGCTGTCCGGCGAGGTCTTCGGCCCGGTGCTGCACGTGCTGCGCTACCGGGCGGCGGAGCTGCCGGCCCTGCTGGCGGCGATCAACGCCACCGGCTACGGCCTCACCTTCGGCCTGCACAGCCGCATCGACGAGACGGTGGAGGCGGTGAGCGGGGGCTGCGGCCCGGCGGGAGCGGAGGGGGCGCAGGGAGCGAAGGAATTCGCCCATGCCCATGACCATGCCCACGCGCCCGCCCCGGTGCGGGCCGGCAACCGCTACATCAACCGCAACATGATCGGTGCCGTGGTGGGCGTTCAGCCCTTCGGCGGCGAGGGCCTGTCCGGCACTGGGCCGAAGGCTGGCGGCCCCCTCTACCTGCAACGCCTGCGCGGCGCCCGCCAGGTGGCCCCCAGCGCCCTGGCCGGGGCGGCGGTGCGGGCGACCCTGGTGCGCGGCGGCGAATCCGCCCCCTTCCTGGCCCTGGCCGATTGGCTGCGCGCCGCCGGGGAAGGCCGGGCGGAGGAGGGGATGGCCGGCCGCTGCCGCCGCTACGCCGCCCTGACCCTGTTGCCCTGGCGGCTGGAACTACCAGGCCCTACCGGCGAGGCCAACAGCCTGGCCTTCGCCCCCCGGGGGCGGGTGGGCTGCCTGGCCCGGGACGCGGCCGGTCTGGCCGCCCAAGTGGCTGCCGCCCTGGCTACCGGCAACACGGCGGTACTGGCGGACGGCGAGGGCGTCCGGGCGTGGGTCGGGCGTTTGCCGGCCCCAGTCCGGGCTGCGGTGGAGGTGCGCGACGGCCCCCTGGACGGCGCCGTCGGCCTGGCGGCGCTGCTGGCCGGGGACGAGGCCGAAGCCTGGCAGTGGCGCGCCGCAGCGGCCACCTGGTCCGGCGCCATCGTGCCGGTGCTGGCCCCGGACGAGGAGGGCGACTATCCCCTCTACCGGCTGGTGGTGGAGCGGGTGACGAGCATCAACACCGCGGCGGCGGGGGGCAACGCCAGCCTGATGACCCTGGAGGCGTAGGGGAGAGGGGGCGGCGGTACCGGCGCATGACACGGAACAGGGCACGGCACATGGGGTGGCGCATGGACAAAATGTCTCACCCCATGCTTGAATCGCTCCCCTCCGCCGTCTGTCACCCGCATTAGCCTCCCTCGCCGCCCATGACCGCCGATACGTCCTTCGTTGCTTCCCCCCTGGCCCAGCCGCCTGCCGTCGCCGGCGCCCCCGCACCCTGGGCCGGCTACTCGGTCCTGGTGGTGGACGACGAGGAGGGCATGCGCGCCTTCCTGCAACGGGCCCTCACCGCCCGGGGCTGCACCTTCGCCGCCGCGGGCAGCGCCGAGGAGGGCATGGCCCGGGTGGCCCGCCAGCATTTCGACGTGCTGATCCTGGACGTTTCCCTGCCGGGCAAGAGCGGCATCGAATGGCTCAAGGAGCTGAAGGCCCCGGGCAACCCGGCGTTCGCCGGCGACGTGATCCTGATCACCGCCTTCGCCGACATGGAAACCGCCATCGACGCCCTGCGCGCCGGGGCGGCGGACTTCATCCTCAAGCCCTTCCGCCTCGACCAGATGGTCAACGCTCTGCGCCGCAGCTTCGAGCGCACCCGTCTGGCCCGGGAAAACTTCGTGCTGCGCCGGGAATTGCGCGAGCGGGCCGACGTGTCCGACGCCCTGGACGGCATGATCGGCACCTCGGCGGCGATGCGCGAGCTGACCGCCCTGATCCACCGGGTGGCGCCCCTGCCGTCCACCGTGCTGATCCAGGGCGAATCCGGGGTGGGCAAGGAGGTGGCGGCCCGGGCCCTGCACAACCTGTCGCCCCGGGCGAGCGGCCCCTTCGTGCCGGTGAACTGCGGCGCCATCGCCGCCGACCTGATCGAATCCGAGCTGTTCGGCCACGTCAAGGGCGCCTTCACCGGCGCCAAGGACAACCGCAACGGCCTGTTCTACTACGCCCACGGCGGCACCATCTTCCTCGACGAGATCGGCGAGCTGCCCCCGGCGGCCCAGACCAAGCTGCTGCGCGTGCTCGAAGAGCGGATGGTGCGGCCCGTGGGGTCGGAGCGGGAACTGCCGGTGGACGTGCGGGTGATCGCCGCCACCAACCAGGATCTGGCCGCCGAGGTGAACGCCGGGCGTTTTCGCGCCGACCTGTTCTACCGCCTGGAAGTGCTCACCCTCAACATCGCCCCCCTGCGCAACCGGGTGTCCGATATCCGCCTGCTCACCGAGCACTTCCTCGCCTACTACACCTTGCAGCTGGGGCTGCCGCGCCTGGACGTGACGCCCGCCGTGGCCGAGGCCCTGGAGGCCTACCCCTGGCCGGGCAACGTGCGCGAGCTGAAGAACTTCGTGCAGCGCTCCCTGATCCTCGGCGCCTTCCCCCTGAACACCCTGGGCGGCGCCGGCCATGCGTTGCAGCGCGGCGCGGCGGCCGCCGCCGGCGGGGCAGGGGAGCAGGAGGTGGCCCCGGCCGGGGACGGCCCGGTGCCGACTCTGGCCGAGGTGGAAAAGCGCCACATCCTGGCGGTGCTGGAACGCTGCGCCGGCAACAAGTCCCAGGCTGCCCGGCTGCTGGAGGTGTCGCGCAAGACCCTGGAGCGCAAGTGCGCCGCCTGGGGGGTCTGGCCGTGATCGTCCAGTCCGCCTTTTCTCCCGCGTTCCCTCCCCCGTTTCCGACCGCCCTCGGCCGGCCCCGCCCATGCTGATCGGCGCCGCCTGGCGGCGGCTGTGCGGGTGGTGCCGGCGTGGCCGTACCCTGTTCCGGGAATCGGTGCGGGCCAAGCTCCTGTTCATGGTCATGGCCCCCCTGTTCCTCGGGGTGCCGACCCTGCTGATCCTGGTATGGATGTGGGGCTCCGAGACCTACCACCGGCTGCTCACCTTCAAGATCGGCGCCGACCTGGTGATCGCCCACGAGTACTTCGACCGGGTCAAGCAGGGCACGGTCCACGACCTGACCGCCATCGCCCTGTCCTCGCGGCTGCACGCCAACCTGCGCCCCGCCCCGGCCCCCGGCCGGGCAGGTGGGGCCGCAGCCGCTGCCGGAACATCGTTCCAGCCCCGGGAGACGCCCCTGGGCGCCTACCTGGATGCGATCAAGCGCCAATACGGCCTGGATTTCCTGTTCTTCCTCGACACCGACGGCTACGTGGGCACCGTGCCCCGGGGCAGTTCCATCGCCGGTAGTCGGGCGCGCTGGCCGGTGGTGTCGGCGGCGGTGAGCGGTACGCCCCAGGTGGCCATCGACGTGTTCGACGCCGCCGAGTTGGGGCGCATGGACCCGGGCCTCAAGGCCCGCGCCCACCTGCCCCTGGTGCCCACCCCGGCGGCGGCGCCGGACAGCCGCCGCGAAGAGACGCGGGGCCTGGCGATCCACGCCGCGGTGCCGGTGTACGACGCCGAGCAGCACCTGGTCGGGGTGCTCGAAGGGGGCGTGCTGCTCAACGGCAACCTGGGCATCGTGGACCGCATCAACGGCATTGTGTACCGGGAAGGCTCCCTGCCCCTGGGCAGCCAGGGCACCGCCACCCTGTTCCTGGGGGATACCCGCATCGCCACCAACGTGCACCTCTTCGAGGGGCAGCGGGCCCTGGGCACCCGGGTGTCCAAGGCGGTGCGCGACAAGGTGCTGGGCCAGGGCGAGACCTGGCAGGACCGGGCCTTCGTCGTCAGCGACTACTACGTGTCGGGCTACGAACCGCTCCACGACAGCTTCGGCGAGCGGGTCGGGATGCTCTACGTGGGCTTTCTTGAGGCCCCTTTCCGCCTCGCCAAGTGGGTGGCCATGGTCACCCTGTTCGTCTTCTTCGCCGTGATCAGCATCGCCGGGGCGGTGCTCTCGCTCAGTTGGGCGAAGAGCATCTTCGAGCCCATCGAGCGTATGAACCGCACCATCCAGGCCATCGAGTCCGGCGACGCGGCGGCCCGGGTGGGGGCGGTGGATAGCCGGGACGAGATCGGCAGCCTGGCCGGCAAGTTCGACCACCTGCTCGATTCCCTCTCCCAGCAGCGCGACGCCCTGAAGCGCTTTGCCGACGACCTGGACCGCAAGGTGGCCGAGCGCACCCTGGCCCTGGAAGAGGCCAACGCCACCCTGCGCCAGGCCCAGGCCCAGCTGGTGATGTCGGAAAAGATGGTGGCCCTGGGCGAGCTGACCGCCGGGGTGGCCCACGAGATCAACAACCCGGTGGCGGTGATCCAGGGCAACCTGGACGTGCTACGCGAAATCCTCGGCCCGGCGGCCGAACCGGTGATGCAGGAAATCCGCCTGATCGACGCCCAGGTGCGGCGCATCCAGCAGATCGTCACCCGGCTGCTGCACTTCGCCCGCCCCGCCGACTTCGCCGGCCGGGAAGAGGTGGTGGACCCCAATGCGGTGATCGCCGACTGCCTGGTGCTGACCCGGCACAACCTGCAAAAGCGCGCCATCGCCGTCGAGCAGGACTTCGCCACCCGGCGTCAGGTCACCTTCAACCGCAACGAGCTGCAACAGGTGATGGTGAACCTGATCGTCAACGCCGTGCAGGCCATGCCCGAGGGCGGCACCCTGCGCCTGTCCACCGCCGACTGGAACGAGGCCGACGGCAGCGCCGCCGGCGTCACCTTGAGCGTGCGCGACAGCGGCGCCGGCATGGCCCCCGAGGTGCTGTCGCGCATCTTCGACCCCTTCTTCACCACCAAGAAGGCCGAGGGCACCGGCCTCGGCCTGTCGATCACCTACGCCATCCTGGAGCGCCACGGCGGCCGCATCACCGTCACCAGCGCCCCGGGGGCGGGCAGCGAATTCGTGGTCTGGCTGCCCTGCGGCCTGGCCTGCTACGACCCCCAGCGCCTGCCGGGCGGCGTGCCTGGCGAATTCAGTGAGTTCGGTGAGTTCAGTGGATTCGGCGGGGCGGACGAAACCGGCGAGGCATCCATGTCGCCGGAACGCTAGCACTGGCGAGGTGTTTCACGGGCCATGCCTGGAGAACCGGCATTGGCGCGGCGTTTGGCGATGCCATTTTGAAAGTCCGCGCCCCTATTGGGTTTCCGGCCGGTGCCTGTTTTTTGTGCGGTGCGTCATGTGCTTGAGGCGCAAGCCTTTTGCCGAATTATCCACAGCCCTGTCCACCGAAACTGGGGAAAGCCGGCCCGGTGTTCCGGCGCCGGGCACTTTTCGCCCCGGCGCCTGTCCATTCCACTCCCCACCCGCGGGGAGCATCCATTCCAACAACAGGAGAAACAATCATGACGATCAAGGTCGGCGACCGCCTGCCCGCAGGCACCCTCAACGAATTCATCGCGGTGGAAACCGAAGGCTGCGCCCTGGGCCCCAACACCTTCAAGGTCGAGGACCTGGTCAAGGGCAAGAAGATCGTCGTCTTCGCCGTGCCCGGCGCCTTCACCCCCACCTGTTCCAACCAGCACCTGCCCGGCTACCTGGCCCACTACGACGCCTTCAAGGCCAAGGGCGTGGACGAGATCTGGTGCCTGGCCGCCAACGACGCCTTCGTCATGGGCGCCTGGGGCCGGGACCAGCAGGTAGGCAGCAAGGTGCGCATGATGGCCGACGGCAGCGCCGAATACGTGGGCAAGCTGGGTCTGCAACTGGACCTCACCGCCCGGGGCATGGGCCTGCGCGCCCAGCGCTTCGCCATGGTGGTGGAGGACGGTGTGGTCAAGGCCCTGGCCGTGGAGGCCCCGGGCAAGTTCGAGGTGAGCAGCGCCGAGGCCGTGCTGAAGGGGCTTTGATGGACGGTCGAGGCCACCCTGCTCCCTGACTGACCCCTGGCCCGCATCGCTGCGGCCCGACCCGGTCCCTGGCCGGGAGGGCACCCGGCAGGGGCGGAGCCAGGATGAAAAACCGCCGCCTCCACGACCGTGGGGCGGCGGTTTGTTTTTGGCGGGTGGGCGTTGCTTGCGGCCGTGGCCGGCCGGGATTCTGCGTCAGAGTCCGCCGAAGACCTTTTGCAGCAAGGCGCTGCCGGTGCCCACCGGGTCCTTGCGGATCGCCTTTTCCTGCTCGGCGATCATCAGGAACAGGCCGTCCAGGGCCTTGCGCGTCACGTAGTCGTCCAGGTTGGCGTCCTTGGCGTCCATCAGCCCCAGGCCGGCGGCCTTGCCCGCCAGCTTGTCGTACTGGGGTTTCACCTGGAGCCGGTCGGTGGCCTTCTTCACGATGGGCAGGAATTTCTGGGTCAGTTCGCCGGAGGTGGTCTGGCGGAAGTAGTCGGTGGCGGCGTGGTCGCCGCCGGTCAATACGCCCTGGGCGTCCTTCACCGACATGCCCTTGACCGCCTTGAGCAGCACCGGCTTGGCCTCCACCACCGCCTGCTCGGCGGCGTGGTTCATGGCGTCCACCACCTCGTCGGCCTGCTTGCCCATGCCGGCCATGCGCAGCATGCCCTCGGCCTGGGCCAGGGCGCCGGGCAGGGGAATCTTCACCCGGGAATCGCCGAGAAAGCCGTTGGTCTTGCCCAGTTGTCCCACCGCCACCTCGGCGCCCCGGGACAGGGCTTCCTTGAGCCCGGCCACCGCGTCGCCGTTGCTCACCGCCTGGGCGGCGGGGGCCAGGGCCAGCGCGGCCAGGCAGGCCAGGCCGAGGCAGGCGCTGCGGGTGTGGCCGGCCAGGTTGGCGAGGGCGGGAGAAACAAAGGAAAGGGGGGTGGTGCGCATGGGGGCGTCTCCAGTGTCGGGTCTGCCATGGTGGCAAGAACGGCGCCCGGCGGCAATGCCGGGGCCGTCAGGCGGCCGGGGAGGGCGACGTGGCGCGGTGCACCAGGATGGCACTGATGCGCGGCGGATCGGCCACCAGGTCGGCCAGGGTGTAGCGGTCGAAGGTGGCATAGAGGGCGGCGAAGGCTTCTTCCACCACGCCGCTCAGGCGGCACACCGGGGCGAGGCAGCAGGTGCCGGCGGCGTCGGCGGCCGTAGTGGTGGCGGTGGCATTGACGTCGCCGGCCAGGCATTCCACCAGGGGCGCGCCGCCCTCGCTGGCGCGCAGGATGGCGCCCAGGCGGATATCACCGGGCTCCCGGGCGAGGCGGATGCCGCCGCCCTTGCCCCGGGTCGATTCCACCACCCCGGCCCGCACCAGCTGATGCACCACCTTGGTCAGGTGATTCCCGGAAATACCGTAGGCCGCGGCGATCTCCGGAATGGTGACGAGGCGCCCCCGTTCCGTGGCCAGGAACATCAGCACCCGCATGGTGTAGTCGGAAAAGGCGGTAAGTCGCATGGCGGCGGCCTGGATTAAAGATGCGGAAAAAATGTTGCTTTTAAAAGGGGCGGGGCTTAGGATAAAGCTGTATTTATTTTACAGCTTTTGACCGCCGCCGCCAGGAATGCCTGGCGAGTGGCGGAAAGCAGTCAAGGCTGTGCGGTCTGGACGGCGTTGGCCCCGGCACTGCGGCGCAAGCCGAGGGGAGGGGCGGCGCGTTGCCGTCGGCGAACTCCGGCCCGGCCGCCGTTGTCTCGATTTTCCACCCGCATCAAGGAGCCATGCCGATGGATGCCCGTCCCGATCCCGATCTTGCCGCTGGCACCGGCGAGGAACGCTGGACCGCCGAGCGGGTGCTGGAACTGCGGGCCTGGACGCCCCGCCAGCTGTCGTTCCGCACCACCCGCAGCCCGTCCTTCCGCTTCACCCCGGGCCACTACGCCCGCCTGGGGCTGGACGGCAGCGACGGTGAGACGGTGTGGCGCCCCTATTCGGTGGTGTCCGCCGCCTACGACGACTACCTGGAATTCCTCGCCATCCTGGTGCCGGAAGGGGCGTTCTCGGTGGGGCTGGAGCGGCTGCGCGTCGGCGACACCCTGCGGGTGGACAAGGCCAGCTACGGCTTCCTCACGGTGGACCAACTGGCGCCGGGGCGGGACCTGTGGCTGATCGCCAGCGGCACCGGCCTGGGGCCGTTCATTTCGATCCTGCGCGACCCGGCGGTGTGGCGGCGCTTCGAGCGGCTGGTGCTGGTGCACAGCGTGCGCCAGGCCGCCGAACTGGCCTACCGGGACGAGATCGCCGCCCTGCCGGACCATCCCCTGCTGGCCGAAGGCGGCGCCCGGCTGACCTACCTGCCGGTGGTCACCCGGGAGCCCGGCGCCACGGCCCTGGCCGAGCGCATCCCGCACCTGGTGGCCGACGGCCGGCTGGAAGCGGCGGCGGGCGCCCCCCTGGACGTGGCCACGGCCCGGGTGATGGTCTGCGGCAACCCGGAAATGGCCCTGGAGATGCGCGGCCTGCTGCGCGAGCGGGGCTTCGCCACCGGCCGGCGCGGCATCGCCGGCCAGATGGCTTTCGAGAACTACTGGTAGGCCCCGGGTCTGCCGCCGCCAACGAATACAAACGTAAGTGATACAAACGCAAAGGAGCGCGACCATGACAGCCCGACTCTCGCTGGAAAAGGACAAGGTCAAGTTCGTCCTGCTCGAAGGCATCCACCCCAACGCCGTGGATGCCCTGGCCCGGGACGGCTACACCCAGGTGGTGAGCCACGCCAAGGCCCTCACCGACGCCGACCTGGTGGCGGCCATTGCCGACGCCCATTTCATCGGCATCCGCTCCCGCACCCAGCTCACCGCCGAGGTGCTGGCCCAGGCCCCCAAGCTGGTGGCGGTGGGCTGCTTTTGCATCGGCACCAATCAGGTCGATCTGACCGCCGCCGCCCGCCTTGGCGTGCCGGTGTTCAACGCTCCCTTCTCCAACACCCGCAGCGTCGCCGAACTGGTGCTGGGCGAGATCATCATGCTGCTGCGCGGCATCCCGGCCAAGAACGCCGTCCTGCACCAGGGCGGCTGGGTGAAGAGCGCCGCCCATTCCTACGAGGTGCGCGGCAAGACCCTGGGCATCGTCGGCTACGGCCACATCGGCACCCAGATCGGCGTGCTCGCCGAACAGCTCGGCATGACGGTGATCTTCCACGACATCGAGGCCAAACTGGCCCTGGGCAACGCCCGTCCCACCGCCACCCTGGACGAGCTGCTGGAGGCGGCCGACGTGGTCAGCCTGCATGTGCCGGAAACCCCGGCCACCCGCAACATGATCGCGGCCGCCGAACTGGCGCGGATGAAGCCCGGCGCGGTGCTGATCAACGCCTCCCGGGGCACGGTGGTGGACATCGACGCCCTGGTGGCGGCCCTGGAGCGGCAACACCTGCAGGGCGCGGCCATCGACGTCTTCCCGGAAGAGCCCAAGGGCAACGACGCCACCTTCGTCTCGCCCCTGATCGGCTTCGAGAACGTCATCCTCACCCCCCACATCGGCGGCTCCACCGCCGAGGCCCAGGCCAGCATCGGCCTGGAGGTGGCGTCCAAGCTGATCCGCTACAGCAACAACGGTTCCACCGCCTCGGCGGTGAACTTCCCCGAGGTGTCACTGCCCGAACACACCGGCAAGTGCCGCCTACTGCACATCCACCGCAACGTCCCGGGGGTCCTGGCCCAGATCAACGAACGCTTCTCCCGGGCCGGCATCAACATCGCCGCCCAGTTCTTGCAGACCACCGCCGACGTGGGCTACGTGGTCATCGACGTGGACGCCAACGCCAGCCAGATCGCCCTGGACGAACTCAACGCCATCGACGGCACCATCCGCTGCCGGCTGCTCTACTGACATGAAGCGCCATCCCGCCCTGCTTGCCCTGTCCCGGGAGCACCACGGCGCCCTATCCCTTTCCCTGGCCGCCCGGCGGGCGATCCAGGCCGGCCCGGCCGAAGTCCGCGCCGTGGCCGGGCGGGCGCTGGCCTGCTACCGGGACGAGCTGCGCCCCCACTTCGCCGTGGAAGAAGACGTCCTGCTGCCTGCCCTGGCCGCCGCCGGGGGCACCGGCAACGCGGCCCTGGTGGCGCGCACCCTGGACGAGCACCGCCAGTTGCACGAACTCGCCGCCTCGCTGGACGGCCCGTCCCCCGACGGCGAGGCACTGCGCCGCTTCGGCGAGCTGCTCGGCGACCACGTGCGCTTCGAGGAGCGGGAGCTGTTCGAAGCCGCCCAGGCGTGCGGCGTGGCCGACGCACTGGCGGCGGGGGAGCTGGATTCCGGAGCGTCCCGGATCGCACGAGCCTGCCGGATGGCCTGATGCAACGGTAGCGGTGCGGCGCCCTTGTCCGTCGGCCCCTCATGGGCAACGCTGGCTATGACATGCATAGCCGCCTGACGGTGGCGCCGGCAGATCGGTGCGGGCGGGGGCGGCTGGTCAGGCCCGCCAATCCTTGCCTTTCGCCAAACAGCCCTGCGTTTCACCGGAGCGCCGAGGGCGTCGTAACAAAACCTTCATCGATACGTTTCCATATTTCTATAAAATTGGAAATATGGAAACCTTGAACGCCGCCGAACTTCTTGCCGCCCTGGGGCATGAATCCCGCCTCGCCATCTTCCGCCTTTTGGTCGAAGCCGGTCCGGAAGGCATGAACGCCAGCGCCATTGCCGAAAAGCTGGACCTGCCTGGGGCGACCCTGTCCTTCCATCTCTCGCATCTGAGCCGGGTCGGCCTCATCAAGGGGGAGCGGGAAAGCCGCTTCATCCACTACTCGGCCGAGTACGGGACGATGGATGAACTCATCGCCTTCCTGACCAGCAACTGCTGCCAGGGCGAGGCCTGTCTCCCCAAAACGGCGGCCTGCGCCACGACCGCGAAGCGCCGGGCCAAGATTGCCAAGCCCTGAGGGGACGGCGCCCTGAGCGAGCCCATTGGCCGGCGTGTCGCTCCGGAAGCAGCTGGACGACATCGGCCGCACCCAAGGCTGAACGGCGCCCCCGGTCATCCTCACACCCAGTACAGCGGAACACACATGAGCACTCTCAAGACGGTCCTGGTGCTATGCACGGGCAACTCCTGCCGCTCCCAGATGGGCGAGGCCATCCTCAACCACGATCTGGCCGGCCTCGTGCGCGCCATCTCCGCCGGCACCGCGCCGCAACCGAAGGTGGCCGACGGCGCCATCGAGGCGCTGCAACTCGCCAAGCTGCCGACCGCCGGGCTGTACCCCAAGACTGTCGAGTCCGTCATGGACCAGGACATCGACCTGGTGGTCAGCGTCTGCGACAACGCCAAAGAAACCTGTCCCATTTTTCCCCGGCCGGTGAAGCGCATCCACGTCGGGTTCCACGATCCCCATGGCGAGCCGCTGGAAAGCTTCGTCGCCGTCCGCGACGACATCTGCGCCCGTCTGGTGCCGGCGGTCCGCGCAGCCCTGGATTTGTGAGGAGCTGCAATGTCTGCCGTGCAATGTGAAGTGACCGCCAAAGTGGCCACCGGCGCGCCCATGAGTGTCTTCGAACGCTACCTGACGGTCTGGGTGTTTCTCTGCATTGTGGTCGGCATCGTCGCCGGCCAGGCGGCCCCGGGCCTATTCCAGGCCATCGGCCACATGGAAGTCGCCCAGGTGAACCTGCCCGTCGGGCTGCTCATCTGGGTGATGATCATCCCGATGCTGGTGAAGGTCGATTTCGGCGCCCTGCATGAGGTGAGGCAGCATGTCCGCGGAATCGGCGTCACCCTGTTCGTGAACTGGCTGGTGAAGCCGTTCTCCATGGCCTTCCTGGGCTGGCTCTTCGTGCGCAACCTGTTTGCGCCGATGCTGCCGGCCGAGCAGCTGGACAGCTACATCGCCGGCCTGATCCTTCTGGCGGCGGCGCCGTGCACCGCCATGGTGTTCGTCTGGAGCCGGCTATCCAACGGCGACCCGTTGTTCACCCTTTCCCAGGTGGCCATGAACGACACGATCATGGTGTTCGCCTTCGCCCCCATCGTCGGGTTCTTGCTGGGAATCTCGGCCATCACGGTGCCCTGGAGCACGCTGATCACCTCGGTCGTTCTCTACATCGTGATTCCGGTCGCCCTGGCCCAGCTCTGGCGCAAAGCGCTGCTGGCCAAGGGGCAGGCGGCGTTCGATGCCGCCATGGCCAGGATCGGCCCCTGGTCCATCGCGGCCCTGCTGGTCACCCTCGTGCTGCTCTTCGCCTTCCAGGGGGCGGCCATCCTCAAGCAGCCCCTGGTCATCGCCCTGTTGGCCGTGCCCATCCTCATCCAGGTCTTCTTCAACTCGGCCCTGGCCTATTGGCTGAACAAGGTGGTCGGCGAGAAGCACAACGTCGCCTGCCCCTCTGCCCTGATCGGCGCCTCCAACTTCTTCGAGCTGGCGGTGGCCGCGGCCATCAGCCTGTTCGGCTTCGAATCGGGAGCGGCCTTGGCAACGGTGGTTGGCGTCCTCATCGAGGTGCCGGTCATGCTGCTGGTGGTGAAGGTCGTGAATGGGTCCAAGGGCTGGTACGAAGCCCGCTGACCGGACAGGAGCCCGCCGCAACGGCTGCTTTTGAGTGGGGGCCTGGACGCCGGCGGCCAAGCCAAGGGCGGTGACTGGAATCAGCGCAGCCCGGACAGGTGCCGGGTGTGTTCCGAGGCGGGGGACGGGCGCTGCCGCTGGCCCTGGCGGATTTCGTCGGCCTGGGCTTCGAGCCGTTCGCTGAGAAAGTCGAGGAACACCCGCACCCGGGCCGGCACGCGCCGGGAGGGCAGCAGGGCGTAGGCCGGCATCGGCGGCATGTTCCAGTCTGCCAGCACCGGCACCAGCTGGCCGCCGAGCAGGTCGTCCTGGACCAGGGGCAGGGGCAGCACGGCGATGCCCAGGCCCTCCAGGCACAGCCGCCGCACCATGCTGATGTTGTTCATGGTGCAGCGCCCGCCGATGCCCACGGTGACCCGCTCCCCCTCCCGGCACAGACTCCAGGTGGTTTCGGGGCGGACCATGGTGATGCGCAGGCATTCGTGCAGGGCCAGTTCTGCCGGATGGCCCGGGGTGCCGCGCTCGGCCAGGTAGGCCGGGCTGGCGTAAAGTGCCCGGCCCACGGCGGCGAGCTGGCGCACCACCAGGTTGGCGTCCGAGGGCAGCCCCATGCGGATCGCCACGTCGAAGTGCTCTTCCATGCCGTCGGTGCGGCGCGGCGACAGGTCCAGGTCGAACGTGATGTCCGGGTAGCGCTGGGCGAAGGCGGCGATGTAGGGGGCCATCCACAGCACGCCGAACTCCACCGGCATCGACACCCGCAATTGCCCCCGGGGCGAGTCGCGCAGGTCCTGGAGCTGGGCGTGGGCGGCGTGGGCCTCGTCCACCAGCTTGCTGGCCCGCTCGAAGTAGTCGCTGCCGGCCACGGTCAGGTCGATGCGCCGGGTGGTGCGGGTGAGAAGCTGGACGCCCACCTCCCGTTCCAGGGCGGTGATGCGCCGCGACAGGGTGGACTTGGGCAGGCGCAGGGCCGCTGCTGCCGCGGTGAAGCTTCGCTGCCGCGCCACTTCGACGAACAGGGCCATGTCGCGCAGCAATTCGGTGTTGGGCGCGGGCAGGAAGGCCGGCGGGATGGGGGAGGGCATTGTTGCTCCAATGAAACAATGTATCCCATATTGGTGGCTTTATCGGCCCTAGTAAAGGGAGGATCATGGCCCCTCGCTTTTACCGGGGGCTGTCATGATCACCCTGCGCCACGCCCAGGAACGGGGCCACGCCAACCACGGCTGGCTCGATTCCTGGCACAGCTTTTCCTTTGCCGACTATTTCGACCCGGTCCACATGGGCTGGGGGCCCCTGCGCGTCATCAACGACGACACGGTGGCGCCCGGTGAGGGCTTCCCCACCCACGGGCACCGGGACATGGAGATCATCAGCTACGTCCTCGACGGCGCCCTGGAACACCGGGACAGCCTGGGCACCGGCTCGGTGATCCGCCCCGGCGAGGTGCAGCGCATGAGCGCCGGCCGGGGCATCCTGCATAGCGAATACAACCCGTCCCGTACCGAGCCGGCGCACTTTCTGCAAATCTGGATCGAACCCGCGGTGCGCGGCCTGGCGCCCGGCTACGAGCAGGTCGCCCTGCCGGCGCGTACCGGCCGGCTGGCCCTGGTGGCCTCGCCCCAAGGCGGCGCCGGGGCGGTGCGGGTGCACCAGGACGTGCGCGTCTATGCCGGACGCTTTGCCGCCGGCCAGGGCGAAACCCTGAACCTGCTGCCCGGGCGGCTTGCCTATGTGCATGTGGCCCGGGGGCGCCTGACCCTCAACGGCCTGGTCCTGGGGCCTGGCGACGGTGCCCGCATCGGCGCCGAGCCTGAACTGGAACTGGCCGCCCTGGAGGACGGGGCCGAAGTGCTGGTGTTCGACCTGCCTCCCGCCGACTGATCCGGCGCTGCGCGCCACCGTCCCGATCCACCGCTTTAACGTTTTCGCTTCTTCGGAGTGACCGACGCGATGAACCGATTCCTCTCCTCGCCCCGTCCGCGCCCCCTGGCGGCGGCCATGGCCCTGGGCCTGGCTGCGGCCCTGGGCGGCTGCGCCGTGGTGTCCCCGGGACAGCCGCCCCTGGCCTATTCCGCCGCCGGCGTGGCCCAGGCCTCGGCCCAGCCCGCCCGTCCCTGGCCCCAGGCCGGCTGGTGGCGCGGCTACGGCGACCCCCAACTGGACCGCCTGATCGACGCCGCCCTGGCCGGCAACCCCTCCCTGGACGCCGCCCGGGCGCGGGTCGAGCAGGCCCGCCGCCAGGCCGACGCCCTGGCCGGCCGCGACAGCCTGCAAGTGGGCGCCCAGGTGTCCGCCGAGCGGATCAAGTATTCCGAGAACTATATTTTCCCGTCCTACCTGGCCCAGCATCCGCAGACCGACAGCCTGGCCGCCCTCGAACTCTCCTGGGACCTGGATCTGTGGGGGCGCAACCGGGAAGCGGTGGCCGCCCGCCTGGGCCAGGCCCGGGCCGCCGAGGCCGAGGCCCACCTGGCAGCCCTGGGGCTGTCGTCCCGGGTGGCGGCCGTCTATTTCGACCTGCTCGCCGCTTGGCAGGAGCTGCGCCTGGTGGAGGCGCGCCAGGCTCTGGTGGCCGACCTTTCCGCCGCCGCCGGGCGCCGCGTCGCCGCAGGCCTGTCACCGGCCACCGAGCGCCTGCTGCGCGAAACCAGCCAGGAGCAGGAGACGGCCCGCCGCGCCGCCCTGGCCACGCGCATCCAGACCGACCGTGCGGTGCTCGCCGAACTGTGCGCCAGCGGCAAGCCCGAGGTGGCCGGCGCGGCCCCGGACCTTAATCTGGCGCCGCGCCCCCTGCCGGTGGCCGACCGGGCCGGCCTGCCCGCCGACCTTTCCGCCGAACTGCTGCTGCGCCGTCCCGACCTGGCGGCCATGGAAGCCCGCTGGGAAGCGGCGGTCCACGCCCGGGCCTCGGCCAAGGCGGACCGGCTGCCCCAGCTGTCCCTGTCCGGTCTGCTCGGTTTCCAGACCCTGACCTTCGACCAGTTGCTCAAGGGCTCCAGCGGCACCTACGGCCTGGGGCCGTTCCTGACCCTGCCGGTCCTCGACGGCGGCACCCGGGCGGCCACCGTGGCCCTGCGCGACGCGGAAACCGACGAAGCCCTGGCCACCCTGCGCCAGGGGGCCGCCGCCGCCCTGCGCGAAGCGGTCAGCGCCGCCGCCAGCCTGGACGGCGAGAGCCGCCAGTCCCAGGCCCTGGCCGGCGCTGCGGTGCGCCAGGACGAAGTGGCCCGCCGCGCCGAGCGCCGCGTCGCCGCCGGCCTGGACCCGGCCCCGGCGGCCTGGGACGCCCGCTACCGGGCCCTCCAGGCCGAGCAGGAGCGCCTGGCCGCCGACACCCGCCGCCTGGCCGCCGACGTGGCCCTGGTGCGCGCCCTGGGCGGCGGTTACCGCCAGCCCGGCGACGGTGCCCCGGCCGCGTCTTCCACCCCCTCCACCTCTTCCCCCCTTTCGTCGTCCGCCGACGGCGCAGAACGTCCGGCGACTCTTGTCTCCCCCAAGGACAATCATCATGGCTGAACACAACAACAACGGCTCCAACGGCAATTCCTCGGCGCGCAAACGCGGCGTTCGCCTGGTGGCGGGGGCCTTCCTGCTCGGCGCCGTCGGCGTGGCGGTGTGGTACTTCACCGTCAGCCGCTACCGGGAAACCACCGACAACGCCTACGTGGCGGCCGATTCGGTCAATGTCGCCGCGCGCATCGCCGGCACCGTCCAGGCCGTGGCCGTGGGCGAGACCGACGGCGTGACGCCCGGCCAGTGGCTGGTGCGCCTCGACGACCGGGACGTGCGCGTCGCCTTGGCCCGGGCCAAGGCCGAACTGCTGGAAACCGTGCGCGACCTGGCCCAGACGAAGGAGCGCGAGAAGAGCCTGGCCGCCCAGGTGTCCGCCCGCAAACTGGAGCTGGACGAGGCCCGCGACAATCTGGCACGCCGTGCCCCCCTGGCCGCCGACCGCACCGTGTCCGCCGAGGAACTGGCCCACGCCAAGTCGGCGGTGCAGCTGGCCGAGGCCCGCACCCAGTCTGCCGAGCGCGAGCGCGACGCGGTGAGCGCCGCCCTGGGCGACGGACCCCTGGCCAACCACCCCCGGGTGGAAGCGGCGGTGGCCCGCTACACCCAGGCGGCCCTGAACGCCTCCTACACCACGATCACCGCCCCGGTGGCCGGCGTGGTGGCCAAGAAGGCGGCACAGCCCGGCCAGGTGGTGGCCCCCAACCAGCCCCTGCTGACCCTCACCCCCCTGGGCGGCGCCTGGGTCGAGGCGAACTTCAAGGAAAGCCAGCTGAAGAACGTGCGCATCGGCCAGCCGGTGACCCTGGAGGCGGACGTCTACGGCAGCAGTGTCGAGTACGAAGGCACCGTGGTCGGCATCGGCGCCGGCACCGGCGCGGCCTTCGCCCTGCTGCCGGCCCAGAACGCCACCGGCAACTGGATCAAGGTGACCCAGCGGGTGCCGGTGCGCATCGCTCTGAAGCCCGAGACCGTGGCCAAGTATCCGCTACGGGTCGGCCTGTCGATGAACGTGACGGTCAACACCAAGGACCGCAGCGGCCCCCTGCTGCCCACCGCCGCCCCGGCCCAGGCGCCCCAGCCGGCCGCCGGCGACGAGCAGGTGCTCAAGAACGCCGAGGACGAGGCACGGGCCTGGGTGCGCAAGGAGCTGAAAGAGTCTGAGCGGGCCGATCGTTCGGCGGCCGGCGCGAAGGGCTGACATGGCCGCCGCCCATCACGACGACCGCCCGCCCCTGGAAGGCGGGGCGCGGGGGCTCATCACCTTTTCGCTGTCCCTGGCGGTGTTCATGCAGGTGCTGGACACCACCATCGCCAACGTGGCCGTGCCCACCCTGGCCGGCGACTTGGGGGTGAGCGCATCCCAGGGTACCTGGGTGATCACCTCCTTCGGCGTGGCCAACGCCATCGCCCTGCCGCTCACCGGCTGGCTGGCCCGCCGCTTTGGCGAAGTGCGCATGTTCACCGTGGCGACCCTGGCCTTCGTCGCCGCCTCGCTGTTGTGCGGCTTTTCCCAGAGCCTGGAATTCCTCATCTTCGCCCGGGTGCTCCAGGGGTTGGCCGCCGGGCCCATGTTCCCCCTGGCCCAGAGCCTCATGCTCGGCGCCTACCCACCCCACCAGCGCGGCATGGCCATGGCCATCTCGATGATGGTGGCGGTGGTCGGGCCGATCGCCGGGCCCCTGCTCGGCGGTTGGATCACCGACAGCTTCCACTGGTCGTGGATCTTCTTCATCAACGTGCCGGTGGGCATCCTGGCCGTGGCCCTGTCCTGGCCGGTGCTGAAGACCCGGGAGAGCCGCACCGCCCAGGTGCCCATCGACCGCATCGGCCTGGCCCTGCTGGTGATCGGCGTCGGCGCCCTGCAACTGATGCTCGACAAGGGCAACGAGCTGGACTGGTTCGAATCCCCCGAAGTGATCGCCCTGGGGGTGATCGCCGCCCTGGGCCTGGCGCTGCTGGTGGTGTGGGAGCTGACCGACGAGCACCCGGTGGTGGACCTGCGCCTGTTCGGCGAGCCCAACTTCGCCTTCGGGACCCTGGCCATCAGCCTCGGCTACATGACCTTCATGGGCGGGGTGGTGCTGTTCCCCCTGTGGTTGCAGACCACCCTGGGCTACACCGCCACCTGGGCCGGTATCGTTTCGGCGCCCATCGGCGTGCTGCCGGTGATCCTGGCGCCCCTGATCGGCAAGAACATGGCCCGCCTCAACCTGCGCTGGATGGTGACCCTGGCCTTCGCCGTGTTCGCCTTCACCTTCTGGTGGCAGAGCCACCTGACCCCGGGCGTCGATCCCTGGCACCTGGCCCAGCCGCGCTTCGTCCAGGGCATCGCCCTGGCCTGCTTCTTCGCCCCGCTGACCACCATCATCGTTTCCCGGGTGCCGCCCGGCCACATGGCTTCGGCCATGGGCCTGGCCACCTTCCTGCGGGTACTGGGGGGCAGCTTCGGCACCTCGCTGACGGTGGCCTACTGGGACCATAAGACGGCGGTGCACCACTCGGAGCTGGCGGAGCGCATGACCATCGTCAACGATCCCTTCAACAGCGCCCTGGCCGGGTTGCAGAACTTGGGCATGAGTGCCGCCCAGGCCCTGGGCACGGTGGAGCGCCTGCTCAACCAGCAGGCGGTGACCAAGGCCACCCTGGACGCCTTCACCCTGGCGGCGATGATGTTCGTCGGCCTGTCGGTGCTGGTGTGGCTGACCAAGCCGGTGAAGGCTGCCGCGGCGCCTCCACCGATGGAGTAAAAGCGTAATTTTCATCGCTCTTCGATGACGCCCCGGCCCGCATGGAGATTGATCCTCCGGCGGGCCGGCCGCGTTATTGGGCTCGTTATTTCGCTGGATGTCTGCTAAGTTGCGATTAGGACAAAAAGTCACGGATTGCGACATTTTGTCCGAGACAGTTTGTCCCGTAGGGCCTATGACCCCGGCAACTGGTTGATTTGGCAGTCCGTTTGGCCGGGTTCGGGCAGCGGCACGTTTGTTGCAGTTACAAGGCTGTATCACGCGTTGTTAACGACCCAAAAGGAGGGGAAATGCAACTCTCAAGGCGCCAGTTCTTCAAGGTCTGCGCCGCGGGTGTGAGCGGATCCTCCATGGCCGTGCTGGGCTTCTCGCCCACCGCCGCCATGGCCGAGACCCGCCACTTCAAACTCGCCCGGACCACGGAGGTCCGCAACACCTGTCCGTACTGCTCGGTGGGTTGCGGGATCATCTTGTACAGCCTGGGGGATCGGGCCAAAAACGCCCATTCCGAGCTGATCCACATCGAAGGCGACCCGGACCATCCGGTCAACCGCGGCACCCTGTGCCCGAAGGGCGCCGGCCTGCTCGACTTCGTCAAGAGCAAGAACCGCCTGAAGTTTCCCGAGGTGCGCGAAGCCGGTTCCGACCAGTGGAAGCGCATTTCCTGGGATGAAGCGTTCACCCGCATCGCCAAGCTGATGAAGGCCGACCGCGACGCCAACTTCGTCGCCAAGACCGCCGACGGACTGACCGTCAACCGCTGGCTGACCACCGGTTTCCTCGCCGCTTCCGCTTCCAGCAACGAATCCGGCTACCTGACCCACAAAGTGGTCCGTAGCCTGGGGATGCTTTCGTTCGACAACCAGGCTCGCGTTTGACACGGCCCCACGGTGGCAAGTCTTGCCCCGACGTTCGGCCGCGGCGCGATGACCAATCATTGGACGGACATCAAGAACGCTGACGTTGTGCTCATCATGGGCGGCAACGCTGCCGAGGCGCACCCCTGCGGTTTCAAGTGGGTGGTGGAAGCCAAGCAGCACAACAAAGCCAAGCTGATCGTGGTGGACCCGCGCTTCAACCGCTCGGCCTCCCAGGCGGATTTCTACGCCCCCATCCGTACCGGCACCGACATCGCCTTCCTGGGCGGCGTCATCAACTACCTCATCGCCAACGACAAGATTCACCACGAGTACGTCAAGTCGTATACCGACATGACCTTCATCGTGCGTGAGGACTATGCCTTCGAGAACGGCTTCTTCTCCGGCTACGACGAGGCCAAGCGCAAGTACGACAAGAGCACCTGGGAATACGAGATCGGCAAGGACGGCTACGTCGTCACCGACCCGACCCTCCAGCACCCCCGTTGCGTCTTCAACCTGATGAAGGCCCACTTCTCCCGCTACACGCCGGAACTGGTGGAAAAGATCTGCGGCACCCCCAAGGACAAGTTCCTCACGGTGTGCGAGATGATCGGCTCCGCCGCCGCGCCGAACCGGGTGATGACCATCATGTACGCCCTGGGCTGGACCCAGCACTCCACCGGCTCCCAGATGATCCGGACCGGCGCCATGGTGCAGCTGCTGCTGGGCAACATCGGCAAGGCGGGCGGCGGCATGAACGCCCTGCGCGGCCACTCCAACATCCAGGGCCTGACCGACCTGGGGCTGCTTTCCAACCTGCTGCCGGGCTACATGACCCTGCCGGGCGAGAAGGAGCAGGACTTCCAGGCCTACCTGGCGTCCCGCACCCAGAAGCCGATGCGGCCGGGGCAGATGAGCTACTGGCAGAACTTCCCCAAGTTCCTCGTCAGCAACCTCAAGGCCTGGTACGGCAACGCCGCGACGAAGGACAACAACTTCGCCTACGACTACCTGCCCAAGCTGGACAAGACCTACGACGTGCTGCAGGTCATGGAGCTGATGCACCAGGGCAAGATGACCGGCTACGTCGCCCAGGGCTTCAACCCGTTGGCCTCGTTCCCCAACAAGGCCAAGGTGGGCGCGGCCCTGTCCAAGCTGAAGTTCCTGGTGATCATCGACCCGCTGGCCACCGACACCTCCGAGTTCTGGAAGAACTACGGCGAGTTCAACAACGTGAACCCGGCCGAGATTCAGACCGAGGTGTTCCGTCTGCCCTCCACCTGCTTCGCCGAGGAGGACGGTTCCATCACCAACTCCGGCCGCTGGCTCCAGTGGCACTGGAAGGGCGCCGAGCCCCCGGGCGATGCGCGCACCGACCAGGAGATCATGGCCGGCCTGTTCCTCAAGCTGAAGGAGATGTACAAGAAGGATGGCGGGGCCTTCCCCGACCCGATCCTCAACCTCACCTGGGGCTACAAGATTCCGGATTCGCCCAGCCCCGAGGAAATCGCCAAGGAGTACAACGGCAAGGCCCTCGTCGACCTGCTCGACCCCAAGGATTCGACCAAGGTGGTCAAGAAGGGCGGCGAACTGCTGGACGGCTTCGCCCAGTTGCGCGACGACGGCTCCACCGCCTGCGGCTGCTGGATCTTCTCCGGCGCCTGGACGGAAAAGGGCAACATGATGGCCCGCCGCGACAACTCCGACCCCTGGGGCAACGGCCAGACCCTCAACTGGTCCTTCGCCTGGCCGGCCAACCGGCGCATCATCTACAACCGCGCCTCCGCCGACCCCTCCGGCAAGCCCTTCGATCCGAAGCGCAAGCAGATCTGGTGGGACGGCACCAAGTGGACCGGTTCCGACGTGCCCGACTTCAAGGTCGACTCGGCCCCCGAGGACGGCATGGGCCCCTTCATCATGAACCCGGAGGGCGTGGCACGCTTCTTCGCCCGGGGCGGCATGAACGAAGGCCCGTTCCCCGAGCACTACGAGCCGTTCGAGTCGCCCCTCGAGGTGAACCTGATGCACCCGAACAACCCCAAGGCCCGCAACAACCCGGCCGCCCGGGTGTTCAAGGGCGACATGGAAGCGTTCGGCAAGGCCAAGGAGTTCCCTTACCCGGCGACCACCTACCGTCTCACCGAGCACTTCCACTACTGGACCAAGCAGGTGGAATCCAACGCCGTGATCCAGCCGGAACAGTTCGTCGAGATCGGCGAGGGCCTGGCCAAGGAGAAGGGCATCGTGGCCGGCGACCGCGTCAAGGTCAGCTCCAACCGCGGCTACATCAAGGCCGTGGCGGTGGTGACCAAGCGCATCATGCCGATCACGGTGGACGGCAAGGTCGTGCATCAGGTGGGCATTCCCATCCACTGGGGCTTCAAGGGGGTAGCCAAGAACGGCTACATCGCCAACACCCTGACCCCGTTCGTGGGCGACGCCAACAGCCAGACGCCGGAATTCAAGTCGTTCCTGGTGAACGTCGAGAAGATCTGAGGAGACCGCCATGCCTTTGCAATCTCTAGACATCGCGGCCCGCTCGGCGACCACCACGCCGCCGCCCGGCATCCGCAAGACCCTGGAAGTCGCCAAGCTGATCGACGTCACCAAGTGCATCGGCTGCAAGGCCTGCCAGGTGGCGTGCATGCAGTGGAACGACGTCCGCGACGAAGTGGGTGAGAACCACGGCACCTACGACAACCCCCGCGACCTCACCGCCAACTCGTGGACGGTGATGCGCTACAGCGAGGTCGAGTCCCAGGAACGGGGCCTCGAGTGGCTGATCCGCAAGGACGGCTGCATGCACTGCGAGGACCCCGGCTGCCTGAAGGCCTGCCCGTCGCCCGGCGCCATCATCAAGTACGCCAACGGCATCGTCGATATGCAGCAGGAAAACTGCATCGGCTGCGGCTACTGCATCACCGGCTGCCCGTTCAACGTGCCCCGCATCTCCGAGAAGGACCACAAGGCGTACAAGTGCACCCTGTGTTCCGACCGGGTGGCAGTGGGTCTGGAGCCGGCCTGCGTCAAGGTCTGCCCCACCGGCTGCATTTCCTTCGGGTCCAAGGAGGACATGAAGGACATCGCCGAGGAGCGGGTGGTCGAGCTCAAGGAACGGGGCTACGGCAACGCCGGCCTGTACGACCCGCAAGGGGTGGGGGGCACCCACGTCATGTACGTGCTGCACCACGCCGACAAGCCGGGCCTGTACCACGACCTGCCGACCGATCCGGCCATCAGCCCGATGGTCTCCCTGTGGAAGGGGGTCACCAAGCCCCTGGCCACCCTGGGGCTGGCCGCCGTGGCGATCGGCAGCCTCTTCCACTACGTCACCAAGGGGCCCAACGAGGTATCCAAGGAAACGGAGAAGGAAGTCGAGAAGGAACTGGAAGAGGAGGGTAAGCAATGAAGCGCGATCCCAACGACCTGCAGCGTTACACCGCCTCCGAGCGGGCCAACCACTGGGTGGTGGGGATCAGCTTCATCCTGATCGCCCTGTCCGGCCTGGCGCTGTTCCACCCGGCCTTCTGGCCGCTCTCCATGCTGTTCGGCGGCGGCGTGTGGACCCGCATCCTGCACCCCTTCCTCGGGGTGCTGATGGCGGTGTCCTTCGCCGCCATGGCGGTGCGCTTCTGGAAGCTCAACGTCATGACCCCGACCGACTGGGAGTGGCTCAAGCGGGCTAAGGAGATGGTTAACGGCGACGACCACAACATGCCCATCATGGGCAAGTACAACGGCGGCCAGAAGATACTGTTCTGGGCGCTGGTGGTCTGCATGGCGCTGTTGTTCGTCTCCGGCATCCTCATCTGGCGCGCCTACTTCTCCGGGTTCTTCCCGGTGGGCGTGGTGCGCCTGGGGGCCGTGGTGCACGCGGCGGTGGCGGCGGTGATGATCGCCCTCATCTTCGTCCACGTGTATGCCGCCATCTGGGTCAAGGGCACCATCCGCGCCATGTGGTACGGTACGGTGACCCGGCCCTGGGCCAAGCAGCACCACCGCGCCTGGTACAAGGAAATGACCGGCAAGTAAGCCGCCGGCCCGCACCGGATCGCCTCCGGCGCGGTGTTTCTGCCCATGTCCGGGCCCGCTTTGTGCGGGCCTCGTCCGCGGCGCGGAATCGCCCGATTCCGCGCCGCGGCTTTTACGACGACAATTAGACTTCCATCGCCTTCCCGAGCGACGCCCCGACTGCCGCCATGACTGCCACCACCATCCCCATCAAGTCCGTTCTTTCGGCCGAAGAAATCGCCGCCCAGCGCGCCCCGGCCCCCGACACCCTGCGCCTGCCTCCGGCCGACCTGTTCGCCACCCGGGCGGCGCGCCTCACTTCCCTGGCCCGGGGCCACGCCATGGGCGAGTACCTGAATTTCTGCGCCCGGCTGATCGCGGTGCAGGACCGGGCCCTGGCTGCCCTCAAGCCCGCCGCCCGGCCCGATGCCGCCCTCGCCGAACGCTGCCGCAGCCACGGCATGCCGCTCCTCGACGCCCAGGGCGGCGACCTGGACGCCTCGGCCTTTGGCGCCTTCGGCCAGGCCCTGGCCCTCATTCTCGAAGAAGCCCAGACATTCGCCCCGGCTCCGGCTCGGGACATCATCGCCCGCCTCAAAGGCCTGGGCGCCGATGCGCTGGCCAAGGAGGCGCGCCTCATCCTCAAGGCCGAGCCGGGCTTCGACACCGGCTATGCCCCCTTCATCGGCGCTGCCCTGCAAGTGGACTGGACCCGCCGCGCCCGTGCCCTGGAGGCCGGCGACGTGTTCGTGCGTGAGGAAGGCAGCCTGTGCCCGGTGTGCGGCAGCCATCCGGTGTCGTCCATCGTGCGCATCGGCGAAGGCGGCCACGGCGTGCGCTATGCCGTGTGCGGCCTGTGCGCCAGCGAATGGCACGTCACCCGCATCAAATGCGTGCCCTGCCAGAGCACCAAAGGCATCGCCTACTCGGCCCTGGACGGGGAGGGGGCCGACCGCTTCAAGGCCGTCCAGGTGGAAACCTGCGACGAGTGCAAATCGGCCCTGAAACTGGTGTCCCTGGAAAAGGACCCCAACGCCGAGCCCTTCGCCGACGACCTGGCCACCCTCATGCTCGACATGCTGGTGGACGACGCCGGTTACCAGCGCGCCGGGCGCAACCTGTTCTACTTCGCCCCCTGATCTTTCGACCCTTTCGATAAGGATTCCCCCATGACGTCCATGGTCCATGGCCGTGGGGAAGGGCAGCCGGCGGCGGGCAACGTCAATACCGCCGCCGTCGCCACCACCCTCCGCACTCTGCCTTCCACCGACCAGTTGCTGGCCGCCGCCGGCGATCTCCTCGAGGCCCACGGCCGCCAGGAAACCACCGCCGCCCTGCGCGCCGCCCTGGAATCCGCCCGGGAGCGCATCCGCGCCGGCGCCGCAGCGGCCGTCACCTCCGCCGAACTGCTCGCCGAAGCCCGGGGCCGCCTGGCCGCCCGGGCCACGCCTCACCTGCGCCCGGTGTTTAACCTCACCGGCACGGTGCTGCACACCAACCTGGGCCGGGCCCTCTTTCCCGAGTCGGCCATCGCCGCCCTGACCGAGGCCCTGATCCACCCCGCCGCCCTGGAATACGACCTGGCCAGCGGCGGCCGCGGCGACCGCGACGACCTGGTCAATCCGCTCATCCAGGAACTCACCGGCGCCGAGGCGGTGACGGTGGTCAACAACAACGCCGCCGCCGTGCTGCTGCTGCTCAACACCCTGGCCAAGGGCAAGGAAGTGATCGTCTCCCGGGGCGAGCTGGTGGAGATTGGCGGCGCCTTCCGCGTGCCGGACATCATGAAGCGGGCCGGCGCCAAGCTGGTGGAGGTGGGCACCACCAACCGCACCCACCTGGCCGACTACGAGGCGGCGATCACCCCGCGCACCGGCCTGATCATGAAGATCCACACCAGCAATTACGCCGTGGTGGGCTTCACCAAGAGCGTCGGCACCGCGGAACTGGCCGCCCTGGCCCACCGCCACGGCCTGCCCTTCGCCGAGGACCTGGGCAGCGGCGCCCTGACCGACATGACCCGCCTCGGCCTGCCCAAGGAACCCCTGCCGCAAGAGGCCCTGGCCGACGGCGCCGATCTGGTCACCTTCTCCGGCGACAAGCTGTTGGGCGGCCCCCAGGCCGGCCTGATCGTCGGCCGCCGCGACCTGGTGGGCAGAATCAAAAAGAACCCCCTCAAGCGCTGCCTGCGCGTCGGCAAGCTGACCCTGGCGGCCCTGGAATCGGTGCTGCGCCTGTACCGGGACCCGGATCGGCTCACGAACACCCTGCCCACCCTGCGCCTGCTCGCCCGCTCCGCCGCCGACATCCGCGCCCAGGCCGAACGCCTCCGCGACGCCCTGGCCCCTGCCCTGGAAGGCGCGTGGATGCTCGATCTACGCGATACCGCCTCCCAGATCGGCTCCGGTTCCCTGCCGGTGGAGCGCCTACCGTCCACCGCCCTGGTGATCGCCCCGACCGAGAAGAAGGGCGCCGGCGGCCGCCTCAAGCGCTTCGAAGCAGCCCTGCGCGGCCTGCCCCAGCCGGTGGTCGGCCGGCTCCAGGATGACGCCCTGTGGCTCGACCTGCGCTGCCTGCGCCCGGAGGACGAGGCCCGTTTCGTTGCCCAGTTCGTCGCTCAATTCGTCTCAGGAAAGTAACCCGCCATGCTGATCGGCACCGCCGGCCACATCGACCACGGCAAGACCACCCTGATCCGCGCCCTGACCGGCGTCGACACCGACCGGCTGCCCGAGGAAAAACGCCGCGGCATCTCCATCCAGCTCGGCTACGCCTACCTGCCGGATGGGGCGGCGGGGGAGGGGGGGGCCGGGGATGCTGCCGACTTCGGCTTCATCGATGTGCCGGGCCACGAGAAATTCATCCCCACCATGCTCGCCGGCGCCGCCGGCATCGACCTGGCCCTGCTGGTGGTGGCCGCCGACGACGGGGTGATGCCCCAGACCCGGGAGCACTTGGCCATCCTCACCCTGCTCGGCATCGCCCGGGGCTGCGTCGCCATCACCAAGTGCGACCGGGTGGACGCTGCCCGCATCGCCCAGGTGGAGCGGGAGGTGGCCGCCCTGCTGGCGGGCACGCCCCTGGCCGGTTCGCCCTGTTTCCCGGTGGCCGCCGCCAACGGCCCGGCCGACCCGGGCGTGGCGGCCCTCAAGGCCTGGCTGCTGGCCCAGGGCGAAGATGCCGGTGCGGCGCGGGACAAGGTGGATGGCCGGGGCTTCCGCCTCGCCATCGACCGCAGCTTCGCCCTGGCCGGCGCCGGTACCGTGGTCACCGGCACCGCCTTCGCCGGCCGGGTGCGGGTCGGCGACAAGCTCACCGTGTTCGCCCCGGAGCGAGGGCTGGCGGCAACGGTGCGGGTACGCAGCCTGCACGCCAACAACCGGCCAGCCGAGTCCGGTCACGCCGGCCAGCGCCTGGCCCTAGCCCTGGTGGGGATCGACCACGGCGCCGTGGAACGGGGCGACTGGCTGGTGGCGGACTTCCTCGCCCGCCCGGCCGAGCGCACCCGGGTGGATGTGCGCCTTGCCTTGCTCGCCGATACGCCCCGTCCCCTGAGCCACTGGACTGCCGTGCACGTGCACCACGGCGCCGCCCACGGCACCGCCCGGGTGGCCCTGCTCAACGAGGCCGGCACCCTGGCCCCGGGCGAATCCACCTACGCCCAGCTGGTGCTCGACCATCCCCTGGCGGTGTGCCATGGCGACCGGCTGGTGCTGCGCGACGGCGCCGCCCAGCACACCCTGGGCGGGGCGGTGGCCCTGGACCCCTTCGGTCCGGCGCGGCGACGCAAGAGCCCGGAGCGGCTGGCGGTGCTGGCCGCCCTGGAAATCCCCGACCCCGAGCGGCGCCTCCAGGCCCTGATCGAGGCCGCCCCCTGGGGCGTGGAACTGGCCGAACTGGCCGCCGCCCACAACCTGGCCCCGGAGGGCCTGGCCCTGCCGGCTGAGGCAGTGCTCTCGCCCCGGGCCGGTCGGGCCTTCGCCGCCCTGCGCTGGCAGGCGTTGCAGGAAGTGGTGGTGGCCCGCCTGGGGGCGCACCACGAGGCCTTCGCCGACGAAGTGGGGGTGGAACGGGAGCGCCTGCGCCGCATGGCCCTGCCGCAACTGGCGTCGGCGGCCTTCCTCGATCTGCTGGAAACCCTGCGTGGCGCCGGTCGCGTCGTCCTCTCCGGCGCCGCCTGGCACCTGCCGGAACACACGGTGGAACTGGACGCCCGGGAGCGCCAGCAGGCCGACAAGCTGCTGCCCTGGCTGCTCGACGAATCCTTCGACCCACCCTGGGTGCGCGACATCGCCGCTCGGCTGGGGGCGCCGGAACCCGAGGCGCGCCGCTTGATGAAAAAGCTGGCGGCCCGGGGCGAGGTGTTCCAGGTGGTCAAGGACCTGTTCTACGCTCCCGAGGCCCTGCGCCGGTTGGTGGCCATCGCCGAATCCCTGGCGGCGGGGGAGGGCGGATCGATCAAGGCCGCCGCTTTCCGCGATGCCACCGGGCTGGGGCGCAAGCGGGCCATCCAGATTCTCGAATTCTTCGACCGGGTCGGCTACACCCGCCGCATCGGCACCGGCGCGGCCCAGTCCCACGGGCTTCGGGGCGAGCCGCCGGTCAGGTAGAATGCGGCCTCCCGCTGCCCAGTGGTAGCGGAGGCGGGCGCGCCGACGGCGTGCCATCCGCTTCGGCGGTGTCACGGTGTGGCGGCAAGGCAGTGTGCGCCATGGCGACAATGCGGAAGGGCGGCGTTCCCCGGTGGGGCGGCCGGTCTTCAAAACCGGATGGGGCCGTCAGCCGGTCCCAGGTGGGTTCGACTCCCATTCCCTTCCGCCACTTCCTCCAACGCCGTGAATTGGGTCACAAGGGCGCGGTGCCGCGGCACCATCGGCCCGCCGCCGGGTCTATCCTGGCAACCGGGGCACCGACCCGGACGCCGAAAGGAGGACGCGATGGAAACCTCGACGCGCGAACCGCGCACCACCCCCGTGCCAGCATCTGCCCTGAGCCTTCACGACGCCGCCCTGGCCATGGCCGGTATCGGCCTGTCCGCCCACGACGCCGCCCGGGCCCTGGCCCAGGCCATCGAGCACGGCGAGCTGCACGCCAACGTCAAGCGCTGGGCCTCGGAACAGTGGGAAGGCCACCAGCTGCCGGGCAACATCAACCCCCAGGAAACCTTCATCGAACGGTGCGACCTGGAGGCTTGGTTGGCCGCCCGGCCGCGGGCGCCCGATGCCTGATGCCGGGTGAGGCGGGGCCGCCGGATTGACGCGGCAGGGCCAATTGCCTAGCCTGCCGTCCGCCCTGCCAGCTTTCGCCAGACACTTTCGCCCCTCCGCCATGCGCCTGCCCCTCGAACGGATCATCTTCGCTGCCTTCGTGATCGGCTTCGCGGTATTCGCCACCTCGGCCTGGTTTGCGGTGAAGGACGGGCGCGCCTATCTGGAGAGCGAGCAGCGCATCCTGCGCATCAACGAGACCCTGCTCGCCCTGGAGCAGATGCTGGGCAACCTGCGCGACGCCGAGACCGGTCAGCGCGGCTACCTGCTCACCGGCGAGGCCGGCTACCTGGAGCCTTATTTCCGCGCCGTGCGCCACCAGGAGGAACTGGCCACCTACCTGCGCGACCGCCTGGACGACGATCCCCAGTGGCTGCCGCTCCTCGACGAGATGGACAGCCTGCGCCGGGAAAAGATGACCGAGCTGGCCTTCACCATCCATCTGCGCAATACCAAGGGGCTGGAGGTGGCGATGCGGGTGGTGGACAGCCACCAGGGCAAGGAACTGATGGACCGGCTGCGGGTGGTGATCGGCCTGCCCTACCACACCAAGCGGGACGAGTTGCGCCAGGAAATCGCCGACAGCAAGGAGCGGGCGAGCCAGTCCCGCTTCAGCCTGATGCTGTTCGGCGGCATGACCCTGCTCGGCCTGATCGGCACCTACTGGGCCGTTTCCCAGGAAATCCGCAGCAAGCGCGCCCTGGGGGACCGCCTGGCCCACGAGGCTACCCACGACGCCCTCACCGGCCTGCCCAACCGCCGCTACTTCATGGACTGGCTGGTGCGCCTGGGGGCCCAGTCGGGGCGCCGCGGCCGGCCCCTGGCCCTGCTGTTCATCGACCTGGACGGCTTCAAGGCGGTCAACGACCGGTTCGGCCACGAGGCCGGCGACGCCATGCTCAAGGAGGTGGCGCTCCGCTTCCGCCGCCTGGTGCGGGAGAGCGACGTGCTGGCCCGCCTGGCCGGGGACGAGTTCGCCGTGCTGATGCCCGAGGTGGCTTCGGCCCAGGATGCCGCCCGCCTGGCCCAGCGGCTGATCGACAGCCTCGGCATGTCCGTCCAGCGGCCCCTGCTGGCGGACTGTCCGGACGCCCGGGTCGGGGCCAGCATCGGCATCGCCATGGCGGTGGGCGGCGATCCGGACCTGCTGGTCGCCGAAGCCGACGAAGCCATGTACGCGGCCAAGGCCGCCGGCAAGAACTGCTACCGCCAGGCCCCGCCCCGGGCGGCGCGCTGATTTCCCCGGGGGCGGTTCCCCGGCACAATGGCTCCCTGCCTCATCTTCCGGCGTTCGCGCCGGCTTTTCACTGTCCCTCCCATGTCCGAACTGCGCGGCTGCACCTTTCCCGACGACCTGCTCTACTGGCCCGAGAACCACCTGTGGTTTCGCCGCGGCGACGATGGCCTGCTCACCGTCGGCATCACCCCCCTGGGCCTGGCCCTGTCCGGCGAGATCATCCTGTTCTCGCCCAAGCCCCTGGGGGTCGAACTCGACCCGGGCCGCTCCTTCGCCCTGCTCGAAGCGGGCAAGACCGTCTTTCCGATCAAGACCCCCCTGGCGGTGCGCATGGTGGACGCCAACCCGGCCCTGGACCCCCTCGCCGCGCCCCTCAACAAGGACCCCTACGGCGTCTGGCTGGCCCGCCTGGCCCCCCTCGACTGGGAGGGGCAGCGGGGCGCCCTGCTGTCCTACGCCGAGGCCCGGGGTGAGTTCGAGCGCATCATGGACGTCTACGGTTTCACCGACCCGGCCACCTTCACTCCACCGCTGACCATGGAGCACCTGCGTGACTACTGAGGCGAAGCGCACGGCGCCGCAGCGCCTGGCCATCCTGGTCTGGGCCGCCGAACCCGAGGCGCCCCAGCGCTGCGCCACCCCCTTCTACTTCGCCGCCACCGCGGCGGCCTTCGACGCCGAAGTGGAGATGTACTTCACCGCCCGGGCGGTGGAGCTGCTGCGCGCCGGCGTCGCCGAAACCCTGTACGCCGCCGCCGGCGAGGCCAACGCTGCCGGCAAGAGCGTCGTCCACTTCCTGCGCGAGGCGGCCGCCCTGGGGGTGAAGATGTACGCCTGCCCCACGGCCATGGCCGCCCAGGGACTGCCCGCCGCCGAGCTGCGCCTTGAAGTCACCGCCCAGGCCGGCGCCGCCGCCTTCATCGGCCGTACCCTGGATGCGGACTGGCGCACCCTGACCTTCTGAGCGGGCCGGCTCGCCATCGGGACTCGCCATCGGCATTGCTGCCGATGCGGCCGCTTCCCGGCTGGGGTATAGTCCCGTTCGTCACAACCATTACCGCGCCCTTGGCGCCACTCCGGGAGAACGGTCATGACCTTCGTCGTCACCGACAACTGCATCAAGTGCAAATACACCGATTGCGTGGATGTCTGTCCGGTGGATTGCTTCCACGAGGGGCCCAACTTCCTGGTGATCGACCCGGACGAGTGCATCGACTGCTCGATCTGCGTCCCCGAATGTCCGGCCGAGGCCATCTACGCCGAGGACGATGTGCCCCAGGCCCAGATCCAGTTCATCGCCCTCAACGCCGAGCTGGCCAAGCAGTGGCCGGTGCTGGCCGAGAAGAAGGATTCCCTGCCCGACGCCGACGACTGGAACGGCACCCCGGATAAGCTCCAACACCTGGAGCGCTGACCGCTTGACCCTGCGCGACGCCACTCCCGCGCTCCACACCCTGCCGCCCGGCCCGGACTTCCTGGACCGGGCGGCGGTCTTTGTGCTGGACGCCTTCGCCGCCGCCGGCGCCGATCCCGGTCTGGGCTGGGTGATCGCCCCCAACCTGCACCTGGCCGGCGAGCTGCGCCGCGCCATCGCCCGGGCCGCCGGCCGGCCGATCCTTCTGCCCCGCTGCGACACCCTGGCCCGACTCGCCGCCGCCCAGCCCCTGCCCGAAGGCTGCCCCGCACCCCTGCCGGATTCGGCCCGCCTGCTGCTGCTGCGCCAAGCCCTGGCCGGCCGGCCCTGGTTCCACGACCGGGCCCTGTGGCACGTGGCCGCCGAGCTGCTCACCCTGTTCGACGAGCTTACCGCCCACGCCGTGCGCCTGCCCGGCAGCGCCGACGACTTTGTCGCCCGGCTGGAAAGCGCCTACCGCCTCACCGCCAGCCAGCCCCTGGCCCTCGAAGCCCGGCTGGTGCACGAGCTGTGGCGGGTGTTGAGCGACGACCCCCGTCCCGACAGCGCCGCCGCCCACGCCCTGCGCCTGGGCGCCCTGGCCGAATCCGCCAGCCGCCCCCTGGTGGTGGTGTGCGAACGCCCCTGGGAAGGCGCCGAGGCCGAGTTCCTCGCCGCCTACGCCCGCCGCGCGCCCCTCACCGTGCTGCGTCCGGCGGACCGGGACGGCATGGCGGGCGCGCCGGACACTCCTGGCGCCGCTGACGCCACCCGCGCCATCCCCCGCATTCTTGCCGCCGCCTGGCCGATGCCGCGACGCGGGGAATCCCCGGATGGGGCGGAGGCAGCGAATACAGTGCCCCCCCTGGCCACCCGGGCCCGGGCCATCGCCGCGGCCCTGCCGGTTCCCCCCGATGCCGCCGCCCCCCTGGCCGGGCGCCTCGCCCTGATCCCCGCCCGGGGCCGGGAGGCCGAGGCCCGGGCCGCCACCGCCCAGGTGCTGGCCTGGCTGGGGGAAGGGCGCACCCACCTGGCCCTGATCGCCCAGGACCGCCTCACCGCCCGGCGCGTGCGCGCCCTGCTGGAACGCTACGGCGTGCGCGTCGCCGACGAAACCGGCTGGAAGCTTTCCACCGCCCGGGCCGCCACCCTGGCCGACAGCCTGCTCGAAGTGGCCCTGGGCCAGGCCGGCCGCCACCGCGGCGGGGCGGGAATGGGCGCGGGGCAGGGCGGCGCCTACCACCGGGACGTGCTCGACCTGGCCAAATCCCCCTTCGCCCTGGCCGACTGGCCCGCCGGCCGCCGCGAGGCCGCCGCCACGGCGCTGGAAAAAGCCGTGGCCCGGGCCAACGTGCGCACCGGCCTGGACCGCTTCCGCCGTGCCCTGGGCCTGGAAGCCGAGCGGCTGGCCAAGGCCGCCGGCGAGGGTGGCGGCCTGCCTGCCGCCGACGACGCGGCCCTGGCCGCCGCCCAGGACTTGCTGGTGCGCATCGAGGAGGCGGTGAACCGCCTCGGCCGCCGTCCGGCGCCCCTGCCCGAGTGGATCAAGCGCTTCACCTGGGCCCTGGAGGGGTTGGCCGCCCTGGACCACCTGTCCGGCGACGCCGCCGGCGAGGCCCTGCTCACCCTGCTCGCCACCCGGGCCGAGGAACTGGCCGGGGAGACCCTGCCCTTCACCCTGTCGGACTTCCGCCAGTGGCTCGACCGGGAATGCGAGGCCGAGACCTTCCGCGACCGCACCATCGTCAGTCCGGTGGTCATGACCCACCTGGCCGCCGCTTTGCTGCGCCCCTTCGACGGCGCCCTGATCCTCGGCGGCGACGCCGAGCAGCTGGCCCCGCCCCGGCCCGAGTCGGCCTACTTCAACCAGGCGGTGCGCCGCGAACTGGGCCTGCCCGCCCCGGACGGCGCCGCCCGGCTGGAGGCCGACCTGGCCCTGCTGGTCGCCACCGTGCCCCGGGTGGCGGTGACCTGGCAGGAGGAGCGGGACGGCGAGGCCCGCCTGCTCGCCCCCTGCCTCGACCGTCTCTCCCTGCTGCACCGCCTGGCCTGGGGCGACGACCTGAAGCGCCCGCCCCTGGGGCTGCCCGAGGCGCCGCCCCCGGCCACCCTGGCCGACCTGCCGCAGGTACCCCTGCCGGCGCCCCTGGCCCAGGCCGCCCCGGTGCTCACCCCGGACGACCTGCCCGAGGCGCTGACGGTGAGCGCCCTGGCCGACCTGGTGGCCTGCCCCTACCGTTTCTTCGCCCGCCGCGTGCTGCGCCTGGGCGAGGCCGACGAGGTGGCCGAAGGGCTGGACAAGGCCGGCTACGGCGAGCTGATCCACGGCGTGCTGGAAGGCTTCCACCGCGCCCACCCGGTCATCGCCGACCTGGCGCCGGAAACCGCCCTGGCCGAACTCCAGGCGGCGGTGGACGAGGCCTTCCGCCCGGTGGTGGGGGACCACTACCTGTCGGTGGCCTGGCGCCTGCGCTGGGAAGCCCGGCTCACCGCCTACCTGGACTGGCAGCGCGGCAAGGAAGCCGCCGGCTGGCGCTGGCAGGACGGCGAGCGGCCCTTCGAGCGGGTGCTGCCCCTGGCCGACGGCGGTGCCGTGACCCTCAAGGGGCGCATCGACCGCATCGACGTGCACCCGGATGAGGGCACTGCCCTGTTCGACTACAAGCTGAAACGCATCGACGCCCTCAAGAAGGCCCTGCCCGAGGACGTGCAGCTGCCCGCCTACGGCTGGCTTGCCGCCCCGGGGCTGGAAGCGGCCGATCTGCCTCCGGTTTCCCAGGCGGCCTACGTGGCCCTGGACGATGCGGAGGTGGGCCAGGTATCGGTCCAGGGCGACCCGGGGGAGGCCGGCGAAGCCCAGGCCGAGCGCCTCGCCCGGGCCTACGTCGACATGCGCGCCCGCGCCCCCTTGCCGGCCCACGGCAGCGTCAGCGCCTGCGCCTGGTGCGAGGCCGCCGGCCTGTGCCGCACCCCGCACCGGGGCTGACCCGGGATGATTGCCGAACCAACCGTCATGACCACCGACGACCTGATCCGCCTCGCCCTCGACCCCCGCCGTTCGGTGGTGGTGGAAGCCTGCGCCGGCAGCGGCAAGACCTGGCTGCTGGCCTCCCGCATCCTGCGCCTGCTGCTGGCCGGCACGGCCCCCTCCGAAATCCTGGCCATCACCTTCACCCGCAAGGCCGCCCGGGAGATCGAGGAACGGGTGCGCGGCTGGCTGCGCGACATGGCGGTGGCCGACGACGCCGCCCTGGGCCGCTTCCTGGCCGAGCGGGCGATTCCTCTTGCCGACCAGTCGCCGGCCCTGCGCGACAAGGCCCGGGGCCTCTACGAGGCGGTGCTGGCCGCCGAGCCCGGGCTGTCGGTGCACACCTTCCACGGCTGGTTTCTGCAACTGGCGGCCAGTGCGCCGCTCACCGCCGGCTGTGCCGGCGTATCCCTGGCCGACGCCCCGGCCCGGCTGCTGGCCGAGGTGTGGGAAGAATTTGCCGAGGCCCAGGGCGCCGCCCCGGACACCCCGGTGGCTTTGGCCTTCCTGCGCCTGCTGGCGGAGCAGGGCGGGGCCGGGGCCTATGCCTTGATGACCGACCTGGCCTCCCGCCGCGCCGAGTGGATGACCCTGGTGGGGGAAGACGAGCCGGACGAGGCTGCCGCACCTGAGAACGGCGCGGACGGACTCGACCCCGCCACCGCCGCGCCCGCCGCCGCCGCCCGGGCCCTGAACGCCCTGCTGCCGGCCCTGGGCGACGGTTCCGCTCCCACCGCCGCGGACGCCTACGCCGCCCTGTTCCCGCCGGGTTGGGAACTGGAATGGCAGGCCCTGCTCGGCGCCCTGGAAGTGGGTACGGGCAAGGAGCAGGACCAGGCGGCGGTGCTGCGCCAGGCGCTGGCGGAGGCCGATCCCGCGCACCGCTTTGCGCTGCTGTGCGCCATGAGCCTGACCAAGGAAGGATCGCCCCTGGCGCGCAAGCCCAGCGCCGCCTCGGCCAAGCGCCTGGGCAGCGAGGCCGCCGCCGAGGCCTTCGTCGCCCGCCACCAGCGCCTGTGCGGCGAATTGCTCGCCTGCCGCGCCCGGCTGGCCAACGCCGCCTGCTACGCCTTCAACGGCGACGCCGCCCTGGTCGGCGCCGCCTTCCTCGCCGCCCTGGACCGGCACAAGGCCGCCCGGGGGGTGATCGACTTCGTGGACGCCGAATGGCGCGTCGCCAAGCTGCTCGCCGACGACACCCAGGCGGCCTTTCTCCAGGCCCGGCTGGACGCCCGCTACCGGCACATCCTGCTCGACGAGTTCCAGGACACCAACCCCCTGCAATGGGCCATCCTGCGCGGCTGGCTGGCGGCCTACCCGGAAGGGGAGGCGGCGCCCCAGGTGTTCCTGGTGGGGGACCCGAAGCAGTCGATCTACCGCTTCCGCCGCGCCGAACCGCGCCTGTTCGCCGCCGCCGCCGATTTCCTCGAACACAACTTCCACGCCGTGCGCCTGGCCCAGGACCGAACCCGGCGCAACGCCAAAGCGATCATCGACGGGGTGAACGCCCTGTTCGCCGCCGAACCCCTGTTCACCCCTTTCCGCCCCCAGGAGTCCCTGGCCGGCGACCTGCCCGGGCGCATCGAGCTGCTGCCTCTGGTGGCCGATGACGGCGACGATGCTGCGGCTGCGGCAGGGGAGGGGGGCGGTGCCGAGCTCCCGCATCTGCGCGACCCCCTGCGCGAGCCCGAGGTGGAAGCCGAGGATTCCCGCCGGGAGCGGGAGGCGGCCCTGGTCGCCGCCACCATCGCCCGGGCCGTGGGGCGCTGGGCCGTCCATCCCCAGGGTGCTGGCGGTCCGGTACGGCCGGCCCGCTGCGGCGACTTCCTCATCCTGTCCCGCACCCGGCGCGGCTTCGCCCCGGTGGAAGCGGCCCTGCGCGCCGCCGGCATTCCCTACCTGGCGGCTTCCCGGGGCGGCCTGCTTGGCACCCTGGAGGCCCGGGACCTGGCGGCCCTGATCGCCTTTCTGGTGCTGCCCGCCGACGACCTGGCCCTGGCCCAGGTGCTGCGCTCGCCCCTGTTCGACTTCACCGACGCCGACCTGCTGGCGGTGAGTCGGGCCGGGGGCGGCCCCTGGTGGGCGCGCCTCAAGCGCCTGGTGGCCGGCAGCGCCGATGCCGTTGATTCCTCCCCGGAATTCGCCGCCGCGCCGACTCCGGCCGAGGCTGCCGCCCTGGCCCGCCGCCGCCGCGCCGTGGACCTGCTGCGCCGCTGGCGTCGCGCCGCCCTGGAACTGCCCGCCCACGACCTGCTCGACCGGGTGTTCCACGAGGGCGAGGTGCTGGCCCGTTACCGGGCGTCCCTGGGCGAGGCCGCCTACGGGGCCGTGGCCGCCAACCTGCAAGCCGTGCTGCAACTGGCCCTGGACCAGGGGGGCGGCCGCTACCCGAGCCTGCCCCGCTTTCTCGACGCCCTGCGCGAGCTGGCCGACGCCGACCCGGAAGAGGCCCCGGACGAGGGCGAGCTGGATGACACCAACGGTGCCGGTGGCAACGGTAGCGACGGCGGCCGGGTGCGCCTGCTCACGGTCCATGCCGCCAAGGGCCTGGAGGCCCCCTTTGTCTGGCTGGTGGATGCCAACGCCCCGGGCGGTGGCCGCCACGACACAGTGGGCTGGGCGGTGGAATGGCCCCCCGAGGCCGAGGCCCCGGCCTGGCTGGCCGCCTGGCGCAGCGAGGACCGCAAGCAATCGGCGCTTTCCGCTTGGTTCGACCAGGAAAAGGCCCTGGCCGAGCGGGAGGCCCTCAACCTGCTGTACGTGGCCATCACCCGGGCCAGGCAAGGCTTCTTCGCCAGCGGCATCGTGCCCAAGCGGGCGGTGAACGCGCCGACCCCCTACGGCCGCATCGCCGGGGCCCTGGGCCGCCTCGGCGCCCTGGCCGAGGACGCCGATCCCGGCCAAGGCGCGGCCTACGGCGCCGCGCTGGAGATGGCGCAGGACGGGGATTTCCAGGCCTCCATTGCGGAACCCCGTGTCCCTATTGGTTCTCCGGGCGATGCCTCTGGAGAGGCGCGTCCCGCCGGGCCTTCCGTGGCGCCCCTGCCGGTGGCGCCCATCGGCGAGCGGCGAGCCGAGCAGGGCGAGGCGGAGCGTTACGGCACGGCCCTGCACGCCGCCCTGGAAGCACTCTCCGACGGCCTGCCCCTGCCCGAATCCGCCGATCCGCTGCTGGCCCGGGCCCACGCCGCCGGAGCCAAGCTGTTCGCCCATCCGGACCTGGCGCCCTTCTTCGATCCGGCCCGCTACAAGCGCGCCTGGAACGAGCTGGAGATGGGCCTGCCCGACGGCTCGGTGCTACGGGCCGACCGGGTGGTGGAAACCGAGGAGGCGGTGTGGGTGGTGGACTACAAATCGGGCACGGCGGACACGCCCCGGCTGGCCGACTACCGGGCCCAGGTGCGCGGCTACTGCACCACCCTGGCGGCCCTTTTTCCCCTGCCGGTGCGCGGCGCCCTGATCTTTGCCGACGCTTCCGTGGTCGAAGTGTGAACGTGTGAGCGTGTCGGAAAGCTACGGCGTTGCCCCTGCCGCCCCGAGCCGGGGCAACGCCGTGATTTCCTTGGCATCCGGGGGGCGGGGCCGCATTTTTGCTCTTCCCCAAAATAGTGCGATGCACTACCATCCGCCCATTAAATTTTTAGCCACGGATGGCGCGGCGTTCGAAGCAGAAGCCGGCCAGTTCCGATAAAGGGGAAGAGCATGAAAGTCCGGGAAATTCTGCGCATCAAGGGTTCGGTGCTGTTCACCGCCATGCCCCAGCAGACCCTCGACGGCGCGGTGGAAGTGATGGCCAACCACGACGTGGGCTCCCTGGTGGTGATGGGGGGCGGCAAGATGGTGGGCATGCTGACCTTCCGCGAAGTGCTCAAGGCCGTGGCCAGCCGCGCCACCAACTTCTGTGGCGGCGCCCTCGACCAGGTCAAGGTCGAGGAAGTGATGATCCGCAACCCGGCCTTCGCCACCCCGGAGATGGACGTGAACGACCTGCGCCGCCTGATGATCGACCAGCACCAGCGCTACCTGCCGGTGATGGACGGCGAGCTGCTGATGGGCGTGGTGTCCTTCCTCGACGTGGCCAAGTCGGTGCTCGAAGAACAGAGCTTCGAGAACAAGATGCTGAAGAACTACATCAAGAACTGGCCCGAAGGGGACGGCGGCGCCGCCGCCTGAGGACGGCGGATGGACGACGATCCGGCAACGGCCACCTTCGGGTGGCCGTTTTGCTTGGTGCTCCGGCGATTTGGCGGCGAGAGCGTGGCGTTGGCGGTGGGGGTGTTCCCGCCGGGCAAAAAATGGGTAGAATCGACGGCATCAAACGATCGTTTGAATTATGTCGGCCCGATTGACGGATGCCGGACCAACAAGAAGCCGCCGCCTCGAGCGGTCGACCAATAACCAGGGCTTAGCCATTGGAGGAGAACACATGGAACAACACGAGCTCGCGGACCGTCCGTGGCTGAAGAGCTACCCGGAGGGGGTGCCGGCGGAAATCGACGTCAATGAATTCGCCTCCCTGGGCGAGCTGTTCGAGAAAAGCTGCGCCAAGTTCGCCGACCGGGTGGCCTATCTGAACATGGACGTGGGCATCACCTACCGGGAGCTGGAGCAGCGTTCCCGCGACTTCGCCGCCTACCTCCAGGACGTGCTCAAGCTGCCCCGGGGCGCCCGGGTGGCGTTGATGATGCCCAACGTCCTGCAATACCCGGTGTGCATGTTCGGCATCCTGCGCGCCGGCTACGTGGTGGTGAACTGCAACCCCCTCTACACCCCCCGGGAACTGGAGCACCAGCTGGCCGATTCCGGCGCCGAGGCCATCGTGGTGGTGGACAACTTCGCCCACACCCTGCAAGAGTCCCTGCCCCACGCCCCCGCCCTCAAGCACGTGCTGGTCACCGGCCTGGGGGATTTCTTCCCGGCGGTGAAGCGCACCGTGGTGAATTTCGTGGTGCGCAAGGTCAAGAAGATGGTGCCGGACTGGTCGATCCCCGGCGCCGTGCCGCTCAACCGGGCCATGGCCCAGGGGGCTGCGGCCCGCTTCACCCCGGTCAAGGTGACCCACGACGACATCGCCTACCTGCAATACACCGGCGGCACGACCGGGGTGGCCAAGGGCGCCATGCTCACCCACCGCAACATCATCGCCAACCTGCAACAGGCCCACGCCTGGATCGAGCCCTTCCTCCAGGGCGAGCAGCAGCTGATCATCACGGCCCTGCCGCTGTACCACATCTTCGCCCTCACCGCGAACTGCCTGACCTTCTTCAAGGAGGGGGCGACCAACGTACTGATCACCAACCCGCGGGACATCCCCGGATTCGTCAAGGAGCTGGGCAAGTACCCGTTCACCGTCATCACCGGGGTGAACACCCTGTTCAACGCCCTGCTCAACAACCCGGACTTCGCCAAGCTCGATTTCAGCCACCTGCGCGCCGCCCTGGGCGGCGGCATGGCGGTGCAGAAGGCGGTGGCGGAGAAGTGGCAGAAGGTCACCGGCAAGGCCCTGGTGGAAGCCTACGGCCTCACCGAGACCTCCCCCGCCGCCACCATCAACCCCCTGAGCCTGGCCGAGTTCAACGGCGCCATCGGCCTGCCCATCTCCAGCACCGAGGCGTCGATCCGCGACGACAACGGCAACCCCCTGCCCATCGGCCAGGCCGGCGAGCTGTGCATCCGCGGGCCCCAGGTGATGAAGGGCTACTGGCAGCGCCCCGACGAAACCGCCGGCGTGTTCTGGCCCGACGGCTTCCTGCGCACCGGCGACGTGGGAGTGATGGACGAGCAGGGCTTCGTGCGCATCGTGGACCGCAAGAAGGACATGATCCTGGTGTCCGGCTTCAACGTGTATCCCAACGAGGTCGAGGCGGTGGTGGCGATGCATCCCGGGGTGATGGAAGTGGCTGCCGTGGGCGTGCCCGACGAGCGTTCCGGCGAGGCGGTGAAGATCTACGTGGTGAAGAAGGACCCGGCCCTCACCGCCGAGGCCCTGGTGGCCCACTGCCGCGACAACATGACCGCCTACAAGGTGCCGCACCTGGTGGAGTTCCGCGAGGAGCTGCCCAAGACCAACGTGGGCAAGATCCTGCGCCGCGCCTTGAAGGACGAGGCCAAGCAGCAGGCGGCGCGCAAGGTGGCCTGATACGGAGCTGCACCGCGGCACCAACGACAAAGCGCCCCGCGGGGCGCTTTGTCGTTGACGGGGGCCAAGGCAGGGGTCGTCGGCCGGGCTGTCTACAGTGCCTATGTTGCCTACAGCACCATCGCCGCGATCCAGCCGGCGGCCAGCACCGGCAGGTTGTAGTGCAGGAAGGTGGGCACCACCGTGTCCCACATGTGGTCGTGCTGGCCGTCCACGTTGAGGCCGGCAGTGGGGCCCAGGGTCGAGTCCGAGGCCGGGCTGCCCGCGTCACCCAGAGCGCCGGCGGTGCCCACCAGGCAGACCACGGCGGCCGGGGAGAAGCCCAGTTGCAGGGCGAAGGGCACGTACAGGGTGGCGATGATCGGCACCGTGGAGAACGATGAGCCGATGCCCAGGGTGACGATCAGCCCCACCACCAGCATCAGCAAGGCGCCGAGGGCCTTGCTGCCGGACACCAGCTGCACCGAGTTTTCCACCAGGGAGGCTACGTGGCCGGTGGCCTTCATCACCTCGGCGAAGCCGGCGGCGGCGATCATGATCAGGCCGATGGTGGCCATCATGCGCATGCCGTCGGCGAACACCGTGTCGGCGCGTTTGAGCGGCACCGCGCCGCCGGCCACGCACAGGGCGAAGCCGGCCAGGGCGCCGAGCAGCATGGAGTCGGCCCAGATTTGCACGGCGAAGGTGGCGATCACCGCCAGCCCGGCCACCGTCAGGGAGCGGCGCGTGTAGGCGACGGATTCCCGCTCCACCGCGTCGATGGCCGCCAGGTCGTAGCGGCGCGGCCGGCGGTAGCTGACGAACACCGCCAGCAGCAGGCCGGCGAGCATGCCCAGGGCGGGGATGGTCATGATGCCGCTGATATCCAGGCGGGCGATGACGTCGGCGCCCAGCCCGGCTTTTTCCACGTTGCCGAGCAGGATCTGCTTGAGGAAGATTTCGCCGAAGCCCACCGGGAACCACATGTAGGGGGTGATCAGGCCGAAGGTGAGCAGGCAGGCCACCAGGCGCCGGTCTACCTTGAGGCCCGCCAGGGTGTGCAGCAGGGGCGGTACCACTAGGGGAATGAAGGCGATATGGATGGGCAGCAGGTTCTGGGACGAGATGGCGAGCAGCAGCAGGGCGCCCAGGATGGCCCATTTGATCCGCCCGGCGTTGCGCCCCGGGGCGGCGGCCAGGCGCTTTTCGAGGAAATCGGCCAGGGCGTGGGGCAGGCCCGATTCGGCCAGGGCCAGGGCGAAGGCGCCGAGCAGGGCGTAGGACAGGGCCACCCCGGCACCGCCGCCCAGGCCGTTGTTGAAGGCGGTCAGGGTGGCCTTCAGGTCCAGCCCGCCCACCAGCCCGCCGGCCACGGCGGAGAGGAGGAGGGCGATGACCACGTGGACACGGGCGAGGGACAGCCCCAGCATCAGGGCGACGGCGAGCAGGACGGCGTTCATGGGAAAGCGTTGCAAAACAATGGCATGGCCGGTGCGGCCAGGAAGGCGCGCACCTTACCGGATGCATCGGGGCTTGGCTATGTTTCTTGCCGGGTCCGTGAAAAAATTTTCTTGCACCGCCGCAATTTTTGGCAGAAACTTCGCGCTTACCCGTAGTTTTGCGTGGGTGGTTATCCGCCATCCTCGCGGTTAGTTTCAGACGTTACCCACGTTGCTTCCAGCCGCCTCATCGAGCGGTTGCCGTAGCGGCCCAGCCTCCGTCGTTTCTTCGACCTTTTGACTCTGCCCACCGCCAACATCATGTTCCGCACCCTGGTCGCAGTCCCCGTCGTAGTCGTCGTAGGCGTAGTCGTTACTATGCCGGCGCGGGGTTGCGCGAGCTGAACGAAGCGGTCCAGACACTGACCGAACCGAATCCAGAAACCCCCGCCGGCGACGCCGACGGGGGTTTCGCCTTTTGGGGCCTCCTGCCGGCGACGAACAGCCAGCCCAGCAACCTGGACGCGGTGATCCGAACCCGAGAATTGCAAGGAGCCTCCATGACGACCCAACCCAAGACCATCACCCTGACCGGCGCCCAGCTCGCCGTGCGCCTGCTCGAACGCCAGGGCGTGCGCATCGTTTCCGGCATTCCCGGCGGCGCCATCCTGCCCTTCTACGACGCCCTGTCCCAGTCCCAGGCGATCCGCCACGTGCTAGCCCGCCACGAGCAGGGCGCCGGCTTCATCGCCCAGGGCATGACCCGGGCCACCGGCGTTCCGGCGGTGTGCCTGGCCTCCTCCGGGCCCGGCGCCACCAACCTGCTCACCGCGATCGCCGACGCCAAGCTCGATTCGATTCCCATCGTGGCCATCACCGGCCAGGTGCCCCAGAGCATGATCGGCACCGACGCCTTCCAGGAGGTGGACACCTACGGGCTGACCATCCCCATCACCAAGCACAACTTCATGGTCAGCTCGGCCCACGAGCTGCTTGAGGTGATTCCCCGGGCCTTCCGCCTGGCGCTGTCCGGCCGTCCCGGTCCGGTGCTGGTGGACATTCCCAAGGACGTCCAGGTCCAGTCCATCGAACTGCCCGCCGACGAATCCGCCTGGCCCGCCCCGGGCGTGGCCGATCCGCTGCCGGAAGTGCCGGCCGAACCCCTGGCCATCGCCGCCGAGATGATCAACGGCGCCCAGCGGCCGCTCCTCTACCTGGGCGGCGGCGTGGTGCACTCCGGCGCCTCGCTGCTGGCCACGGCTCTGGCCGAGAAGGCCTCCCTGCCCACGGTGATGACCCTGATGGCCCTGGGCGCCATGCCGGTGGATCATCCCCTGTCCCTGTCCATGCTCGGCATGCACGCCGCCCGCTGCACCAACCTGGCCCTGGAAGAGTGCGACCTGCTGATCGCCGTGGGTGCCCGCTTCGACGATCGGGCCACCGGCAAGCTTTCCCAGTTCTGCCCCCAGGCCCAGATCATCCACGTGGACATCGATCCCTCCGAGCTGGACAAGCTCAAGGCCGCCCACGTCGGTCTGAACGGCGACGTGGGCCAGGTGCTGAAGGGCCTGCTGCCCCTGGTCAAGCCGGTGATCCGTGAAGAGTGGCTGGGCCGCGTCGCCCAGCTCAAGCGCGACTTCCCCCTGGTCATGCCCAAGGTCGAGGATTCCCGCAGCCACTACGGCCTGGTCAAGGCCGTGGCCGACGCCCTGGACGATTCGGCGGCCATCGCCACCGACGTGGGCCAGCACCAGATGTGGGTGGCCCAGGCCTACCCCCTGCGCCGGCCGCGCCAGTGGCTGACCTCCGGCGGCCTCGGCACCATGGGCTTCGGCGTGCCCGCCGCCCTGGGCGCTGCTCTGGCCGAGCCGGAGCGCACCGTGGTGTGCTTCACCGGCGACGGCAGCCTGCTGATGAACATCCAGGAGTTCGCCACCCTGGCCGAGGAAGAGGCCAACGTGAAGGTGGTGTTGATGAACAACGCCTCCCTGGGCCTGGTGTACCAGCAGCAGACCCTGTTCTACGGCGAGCGCACCTTCGCCTCCAAGTACAAGGGCATTCCCGACTTCATGGCCCTGGCCAAGGCCTTCGGCCTGGACGCGGTGGATCTGGACGAGGCCGCCGACGACGCCGGCGCCCGGGCTATGCTCGGGGAGGCCCTCAACCGCCGCGGCCCCTGCCTGATCCACGTCAGCATCGACGTGGCCGAGAAGGTGTTCCCCATGGTGCCCCCGGGCGCCGCCAACAAGGAAATGATCGGCTGAGTCCGGGAGGAATGAACATGAACGCAAGCACCCAATCCGAACGCCAGGCCCTCGCCTGCACCGTGGTCGAGCTCGACGTGAATAACCATGCCGGCGTGATGAGCCACGTGGTCGGCCTGTTCTCCCGCCGCGCCTACAACGTCGAAGGCATCGTCGTGCTGCCCCAGGGCGACGGCGCCACCAGCCGCATCTGGTTGCAGGTCAACGAGGACGCCCGTCTGGAGCAGATGATCAAGCAGGTGGAAAAGCTCGAGGACGTGCTGGCCGTCCGCCGCCACGGCAACCAGCACCCGGTGTTCGAGCGCCTGGAGGAATTCACCCAGGCTTGACCCGGGGGCGGGCCGGTGCCCGCTCCGTTACCGTGCCTCAGTCTGTGCCTCAGCGGGCCGCCTCCGGGCGGCCCGCCGTCATTTCTGCCCCCTGGACGGGGCGCCCGGCCTGGGCCATGCTGGCCGGATCGACGACTTTCCCTCATTCGCCATGGTCAAGCTCAAGCGCGCCTATGAACAGCCCAGCCCCGCCGACGGCCGCCGGGTGCTGGTGGACCGCCTGTGGCCCCGGGGCGTGACCAAGGCCGAGGCCGGCCTTGACCTCTGGCTCAAGGACGTGGCGCCGAGCACCGCCCTGCGCCAGTGGTTCGGCCACGATCCGGCCAAGTGGGACGAATTCCGCCGCCGCTACCTGGCCGAACTGGCCGAGCCGGGACCGGCCGCCGCCTTGGCCGAGCTGCGCCAGCTGGCCGCCGCCGGTCCCCTGACCCTGGTCTACAGCACCCGGGAGACGGAGCGTAACCACGCGATCGTGCTGCGCGACCTGTTGCTGGCCCGCGGCGCCTAGAGGCGCCCTGGCGGAAGGCGCTGCGGTGCCCTGTGGCGGCGGCAGAGTGCGCTGAGTAGGTGGGTGCGGCGCAGGCTTGCCGGGCGCCCGGACCCGATTCGCTGCGCTGTGGTGTTGATCCCGCTACCGGCGGGAAGCCCCGTGATCCAGCGACGAAAAAGCCACCGCATGAGCGGTGGCTTTTTCGTGTGCCTGGGCTGAACCCAAGGCGGGGCGGGCATCTTCGCGGCACGCCTGCGGAAAGCCGCGTCCCTTCTGGGTTTCCAGACGGCCTGGTTGAAAGTCCGCGCCCCTATTGGGTTTCCGGGACGTGCCCGCCGGGCTCAGTCGTTGGCCGCGGCGCCGGCGATGGCCTGGTCCATGGCCTGGCGCAGGATTTCCGGGCTCTGGGCGCCGGAGACGCCGAGGCGGCCGCCGAAGATGAAGAAGGGCACGCTGGTGACGCCCATCTGCTGCACCCGCTCGGCCAGGGCCAGAACCTGCTCCTCCTCGCCGTCACCGGCCAGGAAGTCGAGGGCGCTCTGGTAGTCCCAGCCGGCGGCGTCGGCGATGCGCGCCAGCACTTCGTGGTCGCCCAGGTTGCGCGGCTCGACGAAGCTGATCATGAACAGGCCCTCCACCAGATCCTTGGTGGCTTGGGGCAGGGTGCGTTGCATGTGGTGGATCAGGCGGTGGGCGGCCAGGGTGTTGGCCCGCACCTCGATGCGCTCGAAGGCGAAGTTGATCCCGACCGAGTTGCCCGCCTCGCGGAGCCGGGCCCAGGTTTCGGCCAGTTTTTCCGGGCCGCCGAACTTGGCCTCCAGGAAGGGCCGGTAGGGCTCGCCCTGGGGCGGGGTGTCCGGGTTGAGGAAGTAGGGCAGCCAGCGGATGGCCACCGGCAGATCGGGCCGGGCCTGGCGCAGGTCGGCCAGGGCCGCTTCGAGGCGGCGCTTGCCGATGTAGCACCAGGGGCAGACCACGTCGGAGACGATGTCGATGGTAAGCATGAGGGTGTTCCTGTGGGGGCCGGGTCGGCACCTCTGCGGGCGCCGGAGCGTCGTTCGGGGGCTGCCCTCCCGCCGGGCGGGAGGGATGCGCAGGGCGCCCATGCTAAACTCATCCCTATCTTTTGGCACCTGTTCGGTGCGCTTTTCGGGATTTGCGCGCTCATGTCCGGCAACACCTTTGGCACCCTCTTTACCGTTACCTCCTTCGGCGAATCCCATGGCCCGGCCATCGGCTGCGTGGTGGACGGCTGTCCCCCGGGATTGTCCCTGAGCGAGGCCGACATCCAGGCCGACCTGGACCGGCGCAAGCCGGGCACCTCGCGCCACGTCACCCAGCGCCGCGAGCCGGACGAGGTGGAAATCCTCTCCGGGGTGTTCGAGGGCAAGACCACCGGCACGCCGATCGCCCTGTTGATCCGCAACACCGACCAGCGCAGCAAGGACTACGGCAACATCGCCCAGCAGTTCCGCCCGGGCCACGCCGACTACGCCTACACGCAAAAGTATGGCTTCCGCGACTACCGCGGCGGCGGCCGCTCCTCGGCCCGGGAAACCGCGGTGCGCGTGGCCGCCGGGGCGATCGCCCGCAAGTGGCTGTTCGAGCGCTACGGCGTTTCCATCCGCGGCTGGATGGACCAGCTCGGCCCCATCGCCATTCCCTTCGAGTCCGCCGAAGAGATCGGCCAGAACCCGTTCTTCGCCCCCAACGCCGCCATCGTCCCCGAGCTGGAGGCCTACATGGACCAGCTGCGCAAGGACGGCGATTCGGTTGGCGCCGGCATCACCGTCACCGCCACCGGCCTGCCGCCGGGCTGGGGCGAGCCGGTGTTCGACCGGCTCGACGCCGACATCGCCCACGCCCTGATGAGCATCAACGCGGTCAAGGGCGTCGAGATCGGCGCCGGCTTCGCCAGCATCGCCCAGCGCGGCACCGAGCACGGCGACGCCATGACGCCCCAGGGCTTCCTCTCCAACAACGCCGGCGGCGTGCTGGGGGGCATCTCCACCGGCCAGGACATCGTCGCCCGCATCGCCATCAAGCCCACCTCCAGCATCCGCACCCCGCGCCAGTCGGTGGACGTGGCCGGCACCCCGGTGATGGTGGAAACCTTCGGCCGCCACGACCCCTGCGTCGGCATCCGCGCCACTCCCATCGCCGAGGCCATGCTGGCCCTGACCCTGATCGACCACGCCCTGCGCCACCGCGCCCAATGCGGCGATGTGGTGTGCGCCACGCCGCGCATTCCGGGGGCGGTCGGCTGAACCGCGCGCACCGTGGCGAAACGGCCGGGCGCCCCAGGTTACGCAGTACCCTGATTCAAACCAACAAGGGAGGTACGCCATGGTGATCGATCCGCACGACCTGCATCACGAGTTTCCCGAGTACCGGGAGGCCATCAGCAGCCTGAAGGTGTCCAACGCCCACTTCGCCCGCCTGTTCGGCGAATACCACGTGGTGAACAACGAGGTGGTGAAGGCGGAGGAGGGCAGCACCCTGCTCGGCGACATCGAGCTGGAAGCCCTGAAGAAGCAGCGCCTCAAGCTCAAGGACGACCTCTACGGCATGCTCAAGGATCACGTGCCGGCCTGAACCGTCCGGCAGTCGCGCCTGCGGGGGGCTAGGCCCCCCGCGGTCGTTTCCGCCGCCCCGTTTTCTCCCTTCCCGCCGACCCCTTCCGTCGCCCCCTTTCCGTCCCGCCGCGCGGGGCCTCCGCTTCTTCCGCCCCTCCCATGCCTTCCGCCCCCGGGCTGCCCTACTGGCGCCTCGCCGGTTACTACTTCTTCTACTTCGCCTACGTCGGGGCGTTCTCCCCCTATTTCGGCCTGTACCTGCAATCCCTCGGGCTGTCGGCCTGGGACATCGGCCTGCTGATGACCCAGTCCCAGTTGATGCGCCTGTTCGCCCCGGCCCTGTGGGGCTGGTTCGCCGACCGCAGCGGCAAGCGCCTGACGGTGGTGCGCTGGACCTCGGCGGTGGCGGTGCTGGGCTTTTGCGGCTTCTTCGTCGCCGAGCGCTTCGCCGCCCTGATGGCAGCCATGATCGCCATGGCCTTCTTCTGGAGCGCGGCCCTGCCCTTGGTGGAATCCCTCACCTTCGACCACTTGAAGGGCGAGGCGGGGCGCTACAGCCGCATCCGCATGTGGGGGTCGGTCGGCTTCATCGTCGCCGTGGCCGGGGGCGGGGCGCTGCTCGACCGGATGTCCGTGTCCGCCGTGGTGCCCCTGGTGGCCGCCATCCTGGCCGGCATCGCCGCCCTGGCCTTCACCCTGCCCGAGGCCCACGGCGGGCAGCGTCACGCATCGGCCCCCGGCGGGCTGCGCGGCGTGCTCGCCCAGTCCCGGGTGCGGGCCCTGCTGGCGGCTTGCTTCTTCATGTCGGCGACCCACGGGGCGCTCTACGTCTTTTATTCGATCTACCTGTCCGACTACGGCTACAGCAAGGCCCTAGTGGGGGGCATGTGGTGCCTGGGAGTGGCGGCCGAGATCGCCGTGTTCTACTTCATGGCCCGGCTGATGCGCCGCTACGGCCTGCGCCAGATCCTGCTCGCCAGCCTGGCGGCAGCGGTGCTGCGCTTCCTGCTGATCGGCTGGGGCATCGGCTCCCTGCCGGTGCTGGTGCTCGCCCAGCTGCTCCACGGCATCACCTTCGGCGCCTTCCACGCCGCGGCCATCGCTGCGATCAACCGCTGGTTTCCCGGCCGCACCCAGGCCCGGGGGCAGGCCCTCTATTCGAGCCTGTCGTTCGGGGCCGGCGGGCTGGTTGGCGGTATGATCTCGGGCTATCTATGGGACACCATCGGTCCGGCCTGGGTCTATACCCTGAGCGCCGGATTCGCCGTGATCGGCTGGCTCCTCGCCGCCCGCTGGGTGCGCGAGGATGAACCGGCGCCGGTCGCGGCCGCCGTCTGAAAGGGGAATGCGGGGATGCGGGAAATGCAGGGAGTGCGAATCAAGTCGATGTGGGGCCTGACCGCCCTGGCGGTGGTGCTCACCGCCTGCCAGACCGTGCCGCTGACCGGCCGCAGCCAGTTGCTGCTGACCAGCGAATCGGAAGAGACCAAGCTCGGCCTGACCTCCTACCAGGAGGTGCTGAAGAAGGAAAAGGTATCCGCCGACCCGGCGGCCAACGCCCTGGTGCAGAAGGTGGGGCGGCGCATCGCCGAGGCCACTGGCAAGACCAGCTACCAGTGGGAATTCAAGGTCATCGACAACGACAAGACCCTTAACGCCTTCTGCCTGCCCGGCGGCAAGGTGGCGGTCTATACCGGCATCCTCAAGGTCACCCAGGACGAGGCCGGGTTGGCCACGGTGATCGGCCACGAGGTGGCCCACGCCATCGCCCGCCACGGCGGCGAGCGCATGAGCCAGCAGATGGTGGTGAGCGGCCTGACCGCCGCCGCTGCCCTGACCACCGACGATCCGGGCCGGCGCAACCTCTACGCCGGCTTGCTCGGCGCCGGCGTCACGGTGGGGGTGCTGCTGCCCTATTCGCGCTTGCAGGAATCCGAGGCCGACCGCATGGGCCTCATCTACATGGCCAAGGCCGGCTACGACCCCCGGGCCGCCGTCGCCTTCTGGCAGCGCATGAGCGATGCGGGCAAGGGCCAGGCCAAGCCGCCGGAACTGCTGTCCACCCACCCGGCCGACGCCACCCGCATCCGCCAGCTCGAATCCCTGATGCCCGAGGCCCTGGCCTACTACCGGCCGCGCTGATCCGGAGGCCGGCGTGGAATCCCGCATCCGCTTCGACTGGCGCGACCTGGAACTGTTCGTCGCCGTGGCCGAGACCGGCAGCATCGCCCGGGCGGCGGAGCGCAGCCATACCGTGGCCTCCGCCGTCAGCAAGCGCCTGGCCGACCTGGAGCGGGAACTGGCCACGCCGCTGCTGGAGCGTCACAGCAAGGGCGTGGGCCTGACCGCCGCCGGCGAGGCCCTGCTCGGCCGCGCCCGCAGCCTGATCGAGCAGGCCCGCCAGGTGGAGCAGGAGGTGCGCGGCTACGGCGCCGGCCTGTCCGGGCTGGTGCGGCTCCACGCCAACATCTCGGCCATCGTCGAATTCCTGCCGGCGGCCCTGGCCAGTTTCGGCCGGGAGCATCCGGGCATCCGGGTGCACCTGGAAGAACACGTCAGCGACGCCATTGCCCGGGCGGTGGTGGAGCAGGTGGCCGACCTGGGCATCGTCAGCGACCAGCCCCAGCGCGACGGCCTGGAACTGGTGCCGTTCCGCACCGACCGCCTGCAACTGCTGGTCACCCCGGACCATCCCCTGGCCGGGCGCGGCAAGGTGCGCTTTGCCGAATCCCTCGACTACCCGCTGGTGGGCCTGCCCGCCACTAGCGCCCTGCACGCCCGCTTGCAGCGCGAGGCCGCCGAGGCCGGGCGGGAGCTGCACCTGCCGATCCGGGTGTCGAGCTTCGACGCCGTGTGCGCCATGGTCGCCGCCGGCCTGGGGGTCGGGGTGGTGCCCCAGGCGGCCACCACCCCCTACATCGCCTCCCTGGGCCTGGTGGCCCTGACCTTGGACGAGGACTGGGCCCTGCGCCAGCTGTTCGTCTGCCGCCGCGCCGGCGAGGCCCTCTCGCCGGCCGCCCAGCGCCTGTTCACCCACCTTTGCCGGGCCTGAGCCCGGGTAGGGGAAGGGTCGCCCGCCCCATGGGCGGGGGGCGATGCAGTGCCATCGTCAACGGCGATGGCAGATTCTTTATCCATCGCTACCCAAGACGTCATTGCCCGGGCATCCTTGCCGGACGTGAGAGGGGCGCCCTGAGGTAGGATGTGCTCCCTCCCGACCCCGCCCGCCGCCGCATCCGGCGCGACCGGGCGCCTTTCGGGGATGTTCATTCGAGGAAGCAGGCATGGCGCAGACGCTCTACGACAAACTCTGGAACAGCCACGTCGTCCACCAGGAAGCGGACGGCACGGCGATTCTCTACATCGACCGCCACCTGGTGCACGAAGTCACCAGCCCCCAGGCCTTCGAGGGCCTCAAGCTGGCCGGCCGCAAGCCCTGGCGGATCTCCTCCATCGTCGCCACGGCGGACCACAACACCCCCACCGAAGGCTGGGACGCGGCCCGGGGCACGGCCACCATCGCCGACCCGATCTCGCGCCAGCAGGTGGAAACCCTGGACGCCAACATCAAGGCCGTCGGCGCCCTGGCCTACTTCCCGTTCATGAACGAGCGCCAGGGCATCGTGCATGTCATCGGCCCGGAAAACGGCGCCACCCTGCCGGGCATGACCGTGGTCTGCGGTGATTCCCACACCTCCACCCACGGCGCCTTCGCCGCCCTGTCCTTCGGCATCGGCACCTCCGAGGTGGAGCACGTGCTCGCCACCCAGACCCTGCTGATGAAGAAGTCCAAGTCGATGCTCATCACGGTCGAGGGCACTCTGGGGGCCGGCGTCACCGCCAAGGACATCGTCCTCGCCATCATCGGCAAGATCGGCACCGCCGGCGGCACCGGCTACGCCATCGAGTTCGCCGGCTCGGCGATTCGCGGCCTGTCCATGGAAGGGCGCATGACCGTGTGCAACATGGCCATCGAGGCCGGCGCCCGCGCTGGCATGGTGGCCGCCGACGACACCACCTGCGCCTACCTCAAGGACCGCATGTTGTCGCCCAAGGCCGCCGACTGGGATGCCGCCGTGGCTTACTGGAAGACCCTGCACAGCGATGAAGGCGCCCAGTTCGACCGGGTGGTGGAGCTGCGCGCCGAGGACATCCAGCCCCAGGTGACCTGGGGCACCTCGCCGGAGATGGTGGTGGCCGTGACCGGCCGCGTGCCCGACCCGGCCGCCGAGAGCGACGCGACCCGCCGTTCCGGCATGGAGCGGGCGCTCCAGTACATGGGCCTCACCGCCAACACCCCGATCAGCGAGATCCCGGTGGACGTGGTGTTCATCGGCTCCTGCACCAACTCCCGCATCGAGGACCTGCGCGCCGCCGCCGCCGTCGCCAAGGGCCGCCGCAAGGCCGATTCAGTCAAGCGCGTGCTGGTGGTGCCGGGCTCCGGCCTGGTCAAGCGCCAGGCCGAGGCCGAGGGGTTGGACAAGATCTTCCAGGCCGCCGGCTTCGAATGGCGCGAGCCGGGCTGTTCCATGTGCCTGGCGATGAACGCCGACCGGCTGGAGCCGGGCGAGCGCTGCGCCTCCACCTCGAACCGCAACTTCGAGGGCCGCCAGGGCCCCAACGGCCGCACCCACCTGGTGAGCCCGGCCATGGCCGCCGCCGCCGCCGTGACCGGCCATTTCACCGACGTTCGCCAATTCAGCTGAGCGGGAGCACGCACATGCAGGCATTTACCCTTCTTGACGGTCTCGTCGCCCCCCTCGACCGGTCCAACGTGGACACCGACGCGATCATCCCCAAGCAATTCCTCAAATCCATCAAGCGTTCCGGTTTCGGCCCCAACTGCTTCGACGAGTGGCGCTACCTGGACCACGGCGAGCCCGGCATGGATTGCAGCCAGCGGCCCAAGAACCCGGACTTCGTGCTCAACCAGCCGCGCTACGCCGGCGCCGAAATCCTGCTGGTGCGAGCCAACTTCGGCTGCGGTTCGAGCCGCGAGCACGCCCCCTGGGCGCTCCTCGACATGGGCTTCAAGGCCATTCTGGGCGAGTCCTACGCCGACATCTTCTTCAACAACTGCTTCAAGAACGGCATTCTGCCGATCGTGCTGCCCAAGGCCGAGCTGGACGAGCTGTTCGCCCAGGTGGACGCCGCCCCGGGTTACAAGCTGGTGATCGACCTGGCCGCCCAGACCGTGACCCGGCCCGACGGCAAGGCCATTCCCTTCCCGATCGACCCGTTCCGCAAGGAATGCCTGCTCAACGGCTGGGACGACATCGGCTTGACCCTGCGCCACGCCGACGAAATCAGCGCTTTCGAGGCCAAGCGCCGCGTCGAGCAGCCCTGGCTGTTCGCCTGAACGCCAGAGTAGCGGTAGTGCCGATTGGCAAGGCCCCGCGGGGCCGCTACCTTCCTTTTTGATGCGACATTTTGGAGCCCCGCCCGACCGGCGGGGCTTCGGCTTGACGAGAGAGACGACATGACGAAGAAAATCTGCGTATTGCCGGGCGACGGCATCGGCCCCGAAATCACCGCCGAGGCGGTCAAGGTGCTCAAGGCCCTGGACCTGGGCCTGGAAATGGAAGAGGGCCTGCTCGGCGGCGGTGCCGTGGACGCCACCGGCAACCCCTACCCGGAAGCGACGCAAAAGCTGGCCCAGGCGGCCGATGCGGTGCTGCTCGGCGCCGTGGGCGGCCCCAAGTGGGACAGCCTGCCCCGGGAACAGCGCCCCGAGCGCGGCCTGCTCGGCATCCGCAAGCAACTCAACCTGTTCGCCAACCTGCGCCCGGCCATCCTCTATCCGGAACTGGCCAATGCCTCCACCCTCAAGCCCGAAGTGGTGGCGGGCCTGGACATCCTGATCGTGCGCGAGCTGACCGGCGACATCTACTTCGGTCAGCCCCGCGGCATTGAAATGCGCGATGGGGAGCGCTTCGGCTTCAACACCATGCACTACACCGAGTCGGAAATCCGCCGCATCGGCCGGGTCGCCTTCGAGGCCGCGCGCAAGCGCAACAAGAAGGTCTGCTCGGTGGACAAGATGAACGTTCTTGAAACCACCCAGTTGTGGCGCGACGTGATGAACGAACTGGCGCCCGAATACCCGGACGTGGAATTGACCCACATGCTGGTGGACAACGCCGCCATGCAGCTGGTCAAGGCGCCCAAGCAGTTCGACGTGATGGTCACCGGCAACATGTTCGGCGACATCCTGTCCGACGAAGCCTCCATGCTCACCGGCTCCATCGGCATGCTGCCCTCGGCCTCCCTGGACGCCAACAACAAGGGTCTCTACGAGCCGTCCCACGGTTCCGCCCCGGACATCGCCGGCAAGGGCGTGGCCAACCCCCTGGCCACCATCCTCTCCGCCGCTATGATGCTGCGCTACACCTTCAACCTGGAAGAAGCCGCCGCGAAGGTGGAAAACGCGGTGAAGAAGGTGCTGGCCCAGGGCTATCGCACCGGCGACATCTACGAGCCGGGCACCACCAAGGTGGGTACCCAGGAGATGGGCAACGCGGTCCTGGCCGCCCTCTGAGATGGGCGTGGCGCCGTGCCGGCGCCAAATCGTTGCGGGCGCTGGCGTGCCATGCGCGCGAGTGCCCGCTAACGTGTTAATGTTTGATTTTTCCCGGCCGTTATATCGGGACAGGTTTTTTCGTTATCAAGGTTGAAGGTTGGCACCATGAAAAAGGTTGGTCTGGTTGGTTGGCGGGGGATGGTCGGTTCCGTCCTCATGCAGCGCATGCAGGAAGAGAACGACTTCGCCCTGATCGAGCCGGTGTACTTCTCCACCTCGGCGGCGGGCGGCAAGGCCCCGGCCTTCGGCGGCAAGGAGGGCGGCACCCTGAAGGATGCGAATTCCATCGATGAGCTGAAGAAGATGGACATCGTCATCACCTGCCAGGGCGGCGACTACACCAAGGAAGTCTTCCCCAAGCTGCGCGCCTCCGGCTGGAACGGCCACTGGATCGACGCCGCCTCCGCCCTGCGCATGGCCGACGATGCCGTGATCGTGCTCGACCCGGTCAACCTGGACGTGATCAAGAATGCCCTGGCCAAGGGCGGCAAGAACTGGATCGGCGGCAACTGTACCGTGTCGCTGATGCTGATGGGCCTGGGCGGCCTGTTCAAGGCCGACCTGGTGGAGTGGGTGTCCGCCATGACCTACCAGGCCGCTTCCGGCGCCGGTGCCCAGAACATGCGCGAGCTGCTCGCCCAGATGGGCGCCCTGCACGACGCGGTCAAGGGCGACCTGGCCGATCCGGCCTCCGCCATCCTCGACATCGACCGCAAAGTGGCCGAGACCATGCGCTCGTCCGCCTTCCCGACCAAGAACTTCCGCAACACCCCGCTCGCCGGCAGCCTGATCCCCTGGATCGACGTGCCCGTCGACAACGGCCAGTCCAAGGAAGAATGGAAGGGTGGCGCCGAGTGCAACAAGATCCTCGGCAAGCCGGCTTTCCGCTCCGCCGGCAGCATTCCCATCGACGGCCTGTGCGTGCGCATCGGCGCCATGCGCTGCCACTCCCAGGGCCTGACCATCAAGCTGAAGAAGGACGTGCCCCTGGACGAGGTGAGCGAGATCATCGGCACCGCCAACGACTGGGTGAAGGTGGTTCCCAATGAGCGCGAGATCACCGAGCGCGAGCTGACCCCCACCGCCGTCACCGGCACCCTGACCGTTCCCGTCGGCCGCCTGCACAAGCTGGCCATGGGTCCGGACTACCTGGGCGCCTTCACCGTCGGCGACCAGCTGCTGTGGGGCGCCGCCGAGCCGCTGCGCCGCATGCTGCGCATCCTGCTCGAAGCCTGATGCAGCGGCGGGCGGCCTCGGCTGTCCGCCATTGCCTGTTGTAAAAAAGCCGGGAAAGCACTCCAATGCGGTTTCCCGGCTTTTGTTTTATTCGCGGTGTGGCATTCCGGCGACGCGACGGTGGCAGATATATTGTCACAAAGAGGTTTAGCTTGATCGGCTAACTTCATGATGTTATTTTAATTATTCCAATTTCGACGCTCAGGGGTGGCGCCGTGAAAAAAGAACGTCATATGACCTATCCTCTTCGCACCGGGCTGCGCGCCGGTGCCGTGGCCGTTTCCCTGGCCATCGCCTTGGGCATGGCGCCCCTGGCGGCCCAGGCCGCGGGCCTCGGCAAACTCAAGGTTTACTCGGCGCTTGGCCAGCCCTTGCGTGCGGAAATCGAACTCAACGCCACCAAAGACGAGCTTTCCGGCATGACGGCCCGGCTCGCCTCCCAGGGGACCTTCAAACAGGCCGGGATCGACTATGCCTCGACCCTGCTGGGCCTGCGTTTCGCCATCGACAAGAAGGACGCCTCCCGACCGGTGATCCGCCTGTCCTCGGACCGGCCGATCAACGACCCCTTCGTGGACATGCTCCTCGAGATCGACTGGCCCGCCGGCCGCCTGGTGCGCGAATACACCTTCCTCCTCGATCCCCCGGAAATCTCCGGCAAGGCCGCCCAGGTGGCCCCGGTCGAGGCCAAGACCCTGCCCGGCGTCGCCGCCGCCGAAGGCCCCGCCCTGGCCAAGGAGCCCCGGGTTGGCAAGGCCGCTCCGGCTCCGCGCGTGCGTGAAAAGGCGGAAAAGGTCGAGAAGGCCGAGCCCGCCCCGGCCAAGTCCGCCGGCGAGCCTTCCGCCACCCACTTGGTCAAGCGCGGTGAAACCCTGCGCCAGATCGCCGCGGCCGAACAGGTCGAGGGGGTCAGCCTGGAACAGATGCTGGTGGGCTTGTATCGGGCCAACCGGGACGCCTTCGACGGCAACAACATGAACCGCCTGCGCGCCGGGCGCATCCTCAACGTGCCCGACCAAGCCACCCTGGCCGCGGTCAGCCCGAGCGAGGCGAAGAAGGTGGTGGTGGCCCAGTCCTCCGACTGGAACGCCTACCGCCGCCGGCTGGCCGGCCTGGCCGCCGAAGGTCCGGCCCGGGACAGCGGTGTCGGCCAGGCCGCCTCGGGCAAGGTCACCGCCCGGGTGGACGACAAGGCCGCCCCGGCCAGCGAACCCCGCGATCAGGTGCGGGTGTCCCGTACCGAAACGGCCAAGGGCAAGGGCGGCAAGGCCGGTGCCGGCGTGGCCGAGGAAGACCTGGTCGCCAAGGACAAGGCCCTCAAAGATGCCAACGAGCGCCTGGCCCAGCTGGAAAAGAACGTCAACGATTTGCAAAAGGCCCTGGAGCTGAAGAGCCAGAATCTGGCCGAGTTGCAGAAGCAGTCCGGCGCCAAGGCCCAGCCGGCCCCGGCACCGTCGGCCCAGGCGCCGATCAAGCCGGCGGCCGAGCCTGCTCCCGCGCCCCAGCCCCAGCCTCAATCCGCTGCTCCGGCGGCCACGCCTGCGCCCGCCGCCGCCGCGAGCGAGCCCGCCGCTTCGGCCACCCCCATCCCGGCCGCCGACACGCCCAAGGCCGAGGAAAAACCGGCCGAGCCCGTGGCGCCCAAGGTCGAAGAGGCGCCCAAGCCCGCCGCACCGAAGCCCGTCGCCAAGCCCGTGCCGCCGCCGCCCCCGGTGGATGAGCCCAGCCTGATCGACGACCTGCTCGGCAATCCGACCCTGCTGGCCGGCGGAGGCGGTGTCCTGGCCCTGCTGCTCGGCCTGGTGGCCTACCGGCGGCGCAAGGCAGCCCAGGTTTCCCACCTGTCCGAAACCATGCCCATGACCACCAGCATGCCCAGCCAGCCGAGCCTGGGGGCCAATTCGGTGTTCAAGAGCACCGGCGGCCAGAGCGTGGATACCTCCAACACCCCGGTCACCGATTTCAGCCAGGCCGGTCCCGGCACCATCGACACCGACGAGGTGGATCCGGTGGCCGAGGCCGACGTCTACATGGCCTACGGCCGCGACGCCCAGGCCGAGGAAATCCTCATCGAGGCCCTGCAAAAGGACCCCAAGCGCACCGCCATCCACCTCAAGCTGCTGGAGATCTATTCCAACCGCAAGAGCCTGAAGCAGTTCGAGACCCTGGCCTCCGAGCTGTACGCCGTCACCGGCGGCAGCGGCGGCGACTGGGACAAGGCGGCGGCCATGGGGGCCAAGCTCGATCCGAACAATCCCCTGTTCGCCGCCGTCCAGGGCGGACATGCCGGCGCGCCGGCGGACAAGCCCGCCGCCAGTCCGGCCTCCGCGCCGCTCCAGGCTGCCGGCACCGCGGCTGCCGCCGGTGTTGCGGCTTTGGCCCTGGGCGAGGTCTTCGGTGCCGAGCCGACCGAAGCCACCGCCAAGGCGAAGGGCGACAACAGCCTGGCCGATCTGCTGGCGTCCCACGGCGCCGATGCGGCTACCCTGGATTTCGACTTGGGCAATGTCCTCAACGCGGGAGCCGATCCGGTTGCCAAGCCGGAGCTGGACCCCCTGCCCGACCTGGTCCTGCCCGAGCCCGTAGCCGAGGCGCCGGCGCCTGCAGCTACAGCTGCGGCGGATGACGACGGGCCGGTAGCCGCCCAGGAAGCGCCCAAGTCCGACCTGGAAAGCACCATGACCCTGCCCGATCCGGGCGCCGTCGAATTCTCCCTGGACGACAGCTTCAGCAGCGCCGAAACCGCCGTCCAGACCCCGGCGGCCCTGGAGCACGACGACAACGGCCTGGACTTCGAACTCGACCTGGGCGACGCCGGCCTGGCGCTAGATGCCCCGTCTGCCGCGCCGGCTGCATCCGTGCCCGCGGCCCAGCCCCAGCTTGAGGAAGCCGAGGAGCTGCCGGCCGTTGCGCCGCTCGAAGTTGCCGAGCCGGCCCCCGAAGAGCCCGCCGTGCCTGCCGCTCCTGATGCGTCTGCTACGGACGATTCGGGGCTGGAATTCGACGTGCAGCTGACCGAATCCACCGTCCTGGGCGACGCCCTCCAGGCTCGTTCCTTCGACCTGTCCTCGATCAGCCTGGACCTGGATCAGCCGGGTCAGCCCGGCCAGCCGGACGAAGCGGCCGGCGCCGCAGCTCCGGCGCCGGAAGCCACGGTGATCATGGCCCCGGCCGACAGCGCCATCGACTTCGGCAGCGAAAGCAGCAACGTGCCCCTGGACCTGCCGCCGGAGCAGCCCGCCGACGGCGACTCCCGCTGGCAGGAAGTGGCCACCAAGCTCGACCTGGCCAAGGCCTACGAGGAAATGGGCGACGTGGAAGGTGCCAAGGAGCTGTTGCAGGAGGTGCTCGCCGAAGGCGACGCCACCCAGCAGGAACAGGCTCGCGCCATCATCGGCCGTATCGGGAGCTGAGCGGCTGTTGCGCTAACTCCCCGACCTGGCCGGGCGCTACAATGCGCCCAGCCCGAAGCGTCGCCGCCCCCCGGGGCCGCGGCGCTTCGTTTTTTCGCGTCGTCCCTTTCTAGCCCCGCGACGCTTGCCGACCACGGCCGGCGTCCGGTCACTCTTTTCCCCCTCTTTACCCCTCGTGCCTTCCTCCCATCACCCCGTCCTCCCCCTGGCGGCCAGCCTGGTCCTCCTGCTCGCGGCCCAGCAGCCCTGGGGTCCCTGGCTGGTCCTAGCCCTGGTGCCCCTGGCCCTGGCGGCCGGCGCCGGCGCGGACCTGAGGTGTTTGCTCCGGCGCACCCGCTGGCTGCTGCTGTCCCTGGTGGCGGTGTTCGCCCTGGGCACGCCGGGAAGCGTGTGGTGGCCGCCCTTGGGTATGTGGGTGACCCGGGAAGGACTGGAATTGGCTTTGGAGCACGGCGCCCGCCTGGTGGCCGTGCTGGCGGTGGTGGCGATGCTGCTGGCCCGGACGCCGGCCCAGACCCTGGCGGCGGGGCTGCTCACCCTGTTCGCGCCCCTGGCCCGTCTCGGGGCGCCGGTGGAGCGGGCGGTGGCCCGGCTGGTGCTGGTGCTGCGCGCCATCGACGCTGCACCGGCCCGCACCGGGGCGGCGGGCGTGGCCGGCACCTGGCGCCTCAGCCTGGCCTCCCTGGCCGGTGCGGGCTTGCCCGACGACGCCCTGCCCGGCAATGTGCTGGAGATTCCCCGGCAAACGCTGACGGCCGGGGAGCGCGGGCTGCTGGCGCTGCTGGGCGCCGTTGCCCTGGCCCTGGCGGCAAACCTGATCGGAGGCGCTGCATGAGGATCGCATTGGGGCTGGAATACGACGGCCGGGACTTCACCGGCTGGCAGACCCAGCCCGCCGGCACCGGCATCCAGGACGCCCTGGAGGCGGCCCTGTCGCGCATTGCCGGCACCCCGGTCGCCACGGTGTGCGCCGGCCGCACCGACAGCGGCGTCCATGCCACCCAGCAGGTGGTGCATTTCGACGTGGACGTGCAGCGCCCCGAGTCGGCCTGGGTGCGCGGCGTGAACACCTACCTGCCGGACAGCGTGGCGGTGCGCTGGGCCACGGTCGTGCCCGAGGACTTCCATGCCCGCTTTTCCGCCACCGGCCGGGCCTATCGCTACCTGCTGCTCAACCGGCCCCAGCGCCCCGGCCTGGCCCGCGGGCGGGCCGGCTGGTTCCACCACCCCCTGGACGAGGCGGCGATGGCCGAGGCGGCGGCGCGGATCATGGGCACCCACGACTTTTCCGCCTTTCGTGCCGCCGAGTGCCAGGCCAATTCGCCGGTACGCACCGTCACCCGGGCCGAGGTGCGCCGTTTCGGCGACTGGATCGTCTTCGACTTCGCCGCCAACGCCTTTTTGCACCACATGATCCGCAATCTGGTGGGCAGCCTGGTCTACATCGGCAAGGGCGCCCATCCTCCAGCCTGGATGGACGAACTGCTGGCGGCCCGCAACCGCACCCTGGCGGCCCCCACCTTCGCCCCGGACGGGCTTTACCTGGCCAGCGTCGACTACCCGGCCGGCTTCGCCCTGCCCGCCGCGCCCGTCGAGGGCGAGGCCTTTCCCTGGATCGCGCCATGACTGCTTCCACTGTTCCCGCCGCAGCCCCCCTCCCGCGCATCAAGATCTGCGGCCTGACCCGGGAGTCCGACGTGGCCGCCGCCGTGGCGGCTGGTGCCGACGCCCTGGGCTTCGTCTTTTACGCCAAGAGCCCCCGGGCGGTGAGCGCCGAGCGGGCCGCCGAACTGGTGCGGGCCGTGCCTCCCTTCGTCACCGTGGTGGGGTTGTTCGTCAATCCGGCCCCGGACGAGGTGGACGCGGTGCTCGACCGGGTACCCCTCAACCTGCTCCAGTTCCACGGCGACGAGAGCGAAGCCGAGTGCCGGCGCTACCGCCGCCCCTACCTCAAGGCGGCGCGGATGAAGGCCGGGGTCGATCTGCTAAAATACGCGGCTGACTTTCCTTCGGCCCGGGGCCTGCTGCTCGATACCTTCGTCGAGGGCTACGGTGGCAGCGGTCAGACCTTCGACTGGTCCCTGATCCCGGCGCCCGTCGCGCGCGATTTTTCCATCGTGCTCTCCGGCGGTCTGGATGCCGGCAACGTGGCCGCCGCCATCCGGGCGATCCGGCCGGCGGCGGTGGACGTGTCCTCCGGCGTCGAGCTGCACGAGGGAGGCAAGCCGGTGAAGGGCGTCAAGGACCCGGAACGCATCCGGGCATTCATCGCGGCGGTGCGCGGCGCTTGAGCCGGCGCTTCCGCCAGGAGTTGGGTTTTCATGAGGACATCGATGCGCAGGATTCCGGGAGGACAGAGCCGCCGCGCGTGGCGCTGCTTCCTGGCCAACCACACCTGACCGGCCGGCACACTGCCGACCCGTCCGGCGCGGCCTTGCGTCGCCAAGCGCCCGCCTCATCCTGCATTCACTCCTGCATCCCCTGGAGATTCCCATGACCACTCCGAAACCTGCCTCTGCCACCCCCGCCATTCCCGTGGCCGATTTTTCCACTTACGACCTGCCCGACGCCCGCGGCCACTTCGGCCCCTACGGCGGCGTGTTCGTCTCCGAAACCCTGATCGCCGCCCTGGAAGAGCTTAAGGAAGCCTACGCCGAGGCCCAGCGCGATCCGGAATTCCGCGCCGAGTTCGAGTACGAGCTCAAGCACTACGTCGGCCGGCCCAGCCCGATCTACCACGCCCGCCACTGGTCCGAGAAGCTGGGCGGCGCCCAGATCTACTTCAAGCGCGAGGACCTCAACCACACCGGCGCCCACAAGGTGAACAACTGCATCGGTCAGGCCCTGCTCGCCCGGCGCATGGGCAAGCCCCGGGTGATCGCCGAAACCGGCGCTGGCCAGCACGGCGTGGCCACCGCCACCGTGGCCGCCCGCTACGGCATGGAGTGCGTGGTGTACATGGGCTCCGAGGACGTCAAGCGCCAGGCCGCCAACGTCTATCGCATGAAGCTGCTCGGCGCCACCGTGGTCCCCGTGGAGTCCGGCTCCAAGACCCTCAAGGACGCCCTCAACGAGGCCATGCGGGACTGGGTGACCAACGTCGGCAACACCTTCTACATCATCGGCACCGTGGCCGGCCCCCACCCCTACCCGATGCTGGTGCGCGACTTCCAGTCGGTGATCGGCACCGAGGCCATCGGCCAGATGCAGGAGCAGGTGGGCCGCCAGCCCGACTACGTGATCGCCTGCGTCGGCGGCGGTTCCAACGCCATGGGCATCTTCCATCCCTACATCCCGGTCAAGGGCGTCGAGCTGATCGGCGTCGAGGCGGCGGGGGAGGGCATGGACACCGGCCGCCACGCCGCCAGCCTGCAAAAGGGCCGTCCCGGCGTGCTGCACGGCAACCGCACCTACCTGCTCCAGGACGCCAACGGCCAGATCATCGAGACCCACTCGGTCTCCGCCGGCCTCGACTACCCGGGCGTCGGCCCCGAGCACGCCTGGCTCAAGGATTCCGGCCGGGCCAGCTACGTCGGCATCAGCGATCACGAGGCCTTGCAGGCCTTCCATGACTGCTGCCGGCTCGAAGGCATCATCCCCGCCCTGGAGTCGTCCCACGCCCTGGCCTACGCCGCCAAGCTGGCGCCGACCCTGCCCCGCGACAAGGTGCTGCTGGTGAACCTGTCCGGCCGGGGCGACAAGGACATGCATACCGTGGCCGAAAAAACCGGCATCCAGTTCTGACCGAATGCCGAGGAGATTTTGACCATGTCCCGTATCGCTACCGTTTTTTCCCAACTCCAGGCCGCCGGCAAGAAGGCCCTGATCCCCTTCGTCACCGCCGGCGATCCCGATCCTGAACAAACCCTGCCGGTGCTCAACGCCCTGGTGGAAGCCGGCGCCGACGTGATCGAGCTGGGGGTGCCGTTCTCCGACCCGATGGCCGACGGCCCCACCATCCAGCGCGCTTCCGAGCGGGCCCTGGCCAAGGGCATGACCCTGGCCAAGGTGTTCGAGATGGTGCGCGCCTTCCGCGCCGGCAACGCCACCACCCCCATCGTGCTGATGGGCTACGCCAACCCGATCGAGGCCATGGGGCTGGAGGCCTTTGCCCAGGCCGCCGCTGACGCCGGCGTCGACGGCGTGCTGGTGGTGGATTACCCCCCCGAGGAGTCCGCCGAGTTCGCCGCCGCCATGCGGGCGGTGGACATCGATCCCATCTTCCTGCTTGCCCCCACCTCCACCGATGCGCGCATCGCCCAGGTGGCCGAGGTGGCCAGCGGTTACGTCTATTACGTCTCGATCAAGGGCGTGACCGGCTCTGCCACCCTCAATCTGGCCGAAGTGGCCGCCCGCATCCCCCTGATCCGCCAACGCACCGGCCTGCCGGTGGGCGTGGGTTTCGGCATCCGCGATGCCGAGACCGCCCGGGGCATCGCCGCCATCGCCGACGCGGTGGTGGTGGGCAGCCGCCTGATCGAGGAGATGGAGCGCCATCCCGCCGCCCAGGCGGCCGAGGCGGTGCGCGCCGTGGCCACCGACATCCGCCGCGGCATCGACGCGGCCTGACCCTTTCAACGAATTCCCTTTGCTGGAGACCCCGAGTCCATGTCCTGGCTGAACAAGCTCCTGCCGCCCAAGATCAAACGCGAAAGCGGCCCGCGCAAGAACTCGCCCCTGCCCGAAGGCTTGTGGCGCAAGTGCCCCTCCTGCGAGGCGGTGCTTTACGCCACCGACCTGGAGAGCAATCTCCACGTCTGTCCCAAGTGCGGCCACCACAACCGCATCAACTCGCGCCAGCGCCTCGACCTGCTGCTCGATCCCGAAGGCCGCTTCGAGATCGGCGCCGAGGTGCTGCCGGTGGACAGCCTCAAGTTCAAGGACAGCAAGCGCTATCCGGACCGCCTCTCCGAGGCCATGGAAGACACCGGCGAGACCGATTCCCTGGTGGTCATGCAAGGCGCCATCAAGACCCTGCCGGTGGTGGCCGCCTGCTTCGAGTTCGACTTCATGGGCGGTTCCATGGGCTCGGTCCTGGGCGAGCGCTTCGTGCGCGGCGTCAAGGCGGCCATCGAGCAGCAGGTGCCTTTCATCTGCATCACCGCTTCCGGTGGTGCGCGCATGCAGGAAGGCCTCTTTTCCCTGATGCAGATGGCCAAGACCACCGCGGCCCTGACCAAGTTGTCGGAAGCCCAGCTGCCCTTCATCTCGATCCTCACCGACCCGACCATGGGCGGCGTGTCCGCCTCCTTCGCCTTCGTCGGCGACGTGGTGATCGCCGAGCCCAAGGCCCTGATCGGCTTCGCCGGCCCCCGGGTGATCGAGCAGACCGTGCGCGAGAAGCTGCCCGAAGGCTTCCAGCGTTCCGAGTTCCTGCTGGAGAAGGGCGCCATTGACATGATCGTGGACCGCCGCGAAATGCGCGACAAGCTGGCCCAGCTCATCACCATGCTGCAAAAGCTGCCCGCGGCGGCTTAAGCGTCAAGCGTCCTCCACTTTCTTCTGGCTTTACCCGCCGAGCCCCAAACCGGGTTCGGCGGCGAGAAATGGCAATGTCCCACCGTACCCTCGCCGACTGGCTCACCCACCTCGAATCCCTCCACCCTCGCGGCATCGCCGGCATCGAACTGGGGCTGGAACGGGTGGCTCGGGTCAAGGCCGCCCTGGGCCAGCGCGAAGCCGTGCCGGTCATCACCGTGGCCGGTACCAACGGCAAGGGCTCGGTGTGCGCCTACCTGTCCACCATCCTCGACCGGGCCGGCTACAAGGTGGGCTGCTACACCTCGCCCCATCTGGTGGCCTACAACGAGCGGGTGGCGCTGAACGGCGTACCCGCCGACGATGCGACCCTGTGCCGCGCCTTCGCCCGGGTCGAGGCGGCCCGGGGCGACGAGGCCCTGACCTATTTCGAATTCGGCACCCTGGCGGCCTGGGAAGTGTTCGCCGAGGCCGGCGTGGATGCGGTGGTCCTGGAAGTGGGCCTGGGCGGCCGGCTGGACGCGGTCAACGTCTACGAGCCCGACGTGGCGGTGGTCACCGGCATCGCCCTGGACCACCAGGATTTCCTCGGTCCCGACCGGGAATCCATCGGCCGCGAGAAGGCCGGCATCTACCGGGCCGGCAAGCCCGCCCTGTGCGCCGATCCGCAGCCGCCCCAGTCCTTGCTCGATGCCGCCGCCGCTATCGGCGCCGACCTGCGCCTGCTCGGCCGCGACTTCGGCTTCGAGAAGAGCGCCGAGGACCGCCTGCAATGGCGCTACTGGTGCCGCAGCGGCGGCGAGGTGGCTCGCCGCTCCTTGGCCTACCCGGGGCTGCGCGGCGCTACCCAACTGCGCAACGCCAGCGTCGCCCTGGCGGCCCTGGAAGCCCTCAAGCTGCGCCTGCCGGTGGCCATGGGCGCCATCCGCCGCGGCCTGATCGAGACCGAGCTGGCCGGCCGCTTCCAGGTCCTACCCGGTCGCCCGGCGGTGGTGCTCGACGTGGCCCATAACCCGGATGCCGCCAAGGTGCTGGCCGGCAACCTCTCCACCATGGGCTTCTTCGACCGTACCTACGCGGTGCTGGGCATGCTCGGCGACAAGGACATCGCCGGCACCCTGGCGCCCCTCAAGGACAAGGTGGACTACTGGTTGCTGGCCGACCTGGCCGTGCCCCGGGGCGCCACTGCCGCCGCCCTGGCCGAGGTTATCGCCGCTCAGGGCCTGGGCGGTACGGTGGAAACCTTCGCCGCGCCGTCGGACGCCTTTGCCGCCGCCGCGAAGCGGGCGGGGGAGAGTGATAGAATCGTCACCTTCGGATCGTTCTACACCGTGGCCGACGTGCTCGCCCGGGTACGCCCGATCCGCCCGGCGGCCTGAGCCTTGTTGGCCGTCGCGTCCCCTTCACCAGCCTGGATTTCCCTCCGCCTACCGGCATGACCGACAACGACGCGCAACTCCTGCTCAAGAAGCGCGCCCGCCGCCGCCTCGTAGGTGCCGTGGCGTTCGCCTCCCTGGCCGCCGTGATCCTGCCCATGGTCATGGACGAAGCCCCGCCGCCGCCGGCCACCGACGTGCAGATCGTCATCCCCGAACGGGACCTGCCGGCCAAGCCCGCCCCGGCCAAGGCGCCCGAATCGGTGGCCGAGCCGGTGCCGGCCGCCCCCGCGGCCCCCGAACCCGTTGCTCCGCCGGCCAAGCCGGCGCCCGCCGTGGCTGCTCCTGTGCCGGTGGCGCCGCCCCCGGTCGCGACCGTGACGCCGCCGGCGGAACGTCCTGCCGCCAAACCGGTCGAAGCCAAGCCAGCGGAAAAAGCCGCCGACAAGCCCGTGGCCAAGCCTGCCGAAAAGGCGCCGGAAAAAGCCCCGGCCAAGGCCGACAAGCCCACCGAGAAACCGGCCGAAAAAGCCAAGGGCGACGCCGACAGCAAACGCGCCGCCGATCTCCTGGCCGGCCGCTTCGACGCCAAGCCCGCCGCCAAGGAGCCGGCCGCTTCCGGCAACGGCTACGTGATCCTGATCGGCGCCTACGCCAATCCGGCCAACGTCAAGCAGCTGCGTGCCAAGCTCGACGAAGTCGGGGTAAAGACCTACACCGAGGCCCTGGAATCGCCCCAGGGCACCAAGACCCGGGTGCGGGCCGGTCCCTTCGCCAGCAAGGAAGCCGCCGACAAGGCCCTGGACAAGATGAAGCGCGTCGGCGTGTCGGGCGTGGTGGCTGCCAAACCGTGATTTTCCTGCCGCCCCGATTCCTCTGACCGGGGCGGTCCATTTTCGTGACCTATTTCGACTACGCCGTCATTGCCATCCTGCTCTGCTCGGTCCTGCTCGGGGCCTGGCGGGGCGTGGTCGGCGAGGTGATCGCCCTGGTGGCCTGGGTGCTGGCCTTCTTCGCCGCCCGGGCCTTCGGCGACGAGGTCGGCGCCGCCTTCCTGACCAAGGTCGTCGCCGATCCGTTCTGGCGCACCGTGGCCGGCTGGGTGCTGGTGTTCTTTGCCGTGATCGCCTTGATGGCCCTGGCCCGGTTGGCCGCCCAGGGTTTGTTGAAGGCCCTCGGCCTCGGCTTCACCGATCGGGCCCTGGGGGTGCTGTTCGGCCTGCTGCGCGGCGCCCTGATCGTCTTTGTGCTGGTGCTGCTGGGGGGCATGACCGCCCTGCCGAAGCAGCACTGGTGGGCCAACGCCCAGTTTGCAGCTCCCTTCGAGACGGCAGTGCTGGCCTCGCGGCCGTGGCTTCCGTCCGAAGTCTCGAAACGAATTCGCTTCAAGTAAGGTGCTTTATGTGCGGGATCATCGGCGTAGTCGCCACCACTCCGGTTAACCAACTGCTCTACGACGGCCTGATGGTGCTGCAGCACCGCGGACAGGACGCGGCGGGCATCGCCACGGCGGAGGGCAACACCTTCCACATGCACAAGGGGCCGGGCCTGGTGCGGGACGTGTTCCGCACCCGCAACATGCGCGCCCTGCCGGGCAACTGGGGCATCGGCCACTGCCGCTACCCCACCGCCGGTTCCGCCTGGAATTTTGCCGAGGCCCAGCCGTTCTACGTGAACTCGCCCTTCGGCATCATGCTGGCGCACAACGGCAACCTGACCAACGCCCCGACCCTGAAAGAGCAGATGTTCGTCCAGGACCGGCGCCACGTGAACACCAACTCGGATTCCGAGGTGCTGCTTAACGTGCTGGCCCACGAACTGGCCGCCGCCGCCCCGGGCATCCGCCTCGACGCCGCCGCCGTGTTCAAGGCCGTCGATGGCGTCCATCGCCGCGTCAAGGGGGCCTACGCCGTGGTGGCGATGATCGCCGGCGTCGGCCTGGTGGCCTTCCGCGACCCCTACGGCATTCGTCCCCTGGTGCTCGGCCGCAATGTGACCGAGGCCGGCACCGAATGGATGGTGGCCTCCGAATCCGTGGCCATGGACACCCAGGGCTTCGAAGTCGTCGGCGACGTGGCCCCGGGCGAAGCCATCTTCATCGACCTGGAGCGCAACCTGTCCCGTGCCGCCTGCGGCCCCCAGGTGACCCCGGCCCCCTGCATCTTCGAATACGTCTACCTGGCCCGCCCGGACTCGGTGCTCGACGGCATCTCGGTGTACGAGACCCGCCTCAACATGGGCGAGAAGCTGGCCGCCAAGGTGCGTGAGACCATCGACCCGACCCAGATCGACGTGGTCATCCCCATTCCCGATTCCTCCCGCCCCTCGGCCATGCAACTGGCCGAGGCCTTGGGCATCCCCTATCGGGAAGGGTTTGTGAAGAACCGCTACATCGGCCGCACCTTCATCATGCCCGGCCAGGCCACCCGCAAGAAGAGCGTGCGGCAGAAGCTCAACACCGTGACCCAGGAATTCAAGGGCAAGCGGGTGATGCTGGTGGACGACTCCATCGTGCGCGGCACCACCTCCCGGGAAATCGTCGAGATGGCCCGGGCCGCCGGCGCCCTCAAGGTGTACTTCGCCTCGGCCTCGCCCCCGGTGCGCTTCCCCAACGTCTACGGCATCGACATGCCGACCCGGGGCGAGCTGATCGCCACCGGCCGCACCGATGCCGAGATCGCCGAGGTGATCGGCGCCGACGCCCTGGTCTACCAGGATCTGGCGGCGATGAAGGAATCGGTCACCCAGTGCAACCCGGCCGTCACCCGTTTCGATGCTTCCTGTTTCGACGGTATCTACGTCACCGGCGACATCGACGCGGCCTACCTGGACGGCGTCGAGCAGAGCCGGGGCAAGCACGACAGCAAGAAGATCAGCGAGGACGACTCCAACGAGTCCCAGCAGGTCGAGCTGACCGTGGTCGCCACCGCCTCGGACCTTTGACATGAGCCTGCCCCCCGACCTGCAACTGGACACCCTGGCGGTGCGCGCCGGCCAGGAGCGCAGCCAGTTCAACGAGCACGCCGAAGCCCTCTACCTCACCTCCAGCTTCGTCTTCGAGAACGCCGCCCAGGCGGCGGCGCGCTTTGCCGGGGAAGAGGAGGGCAACGTCTACTCGCGCTTCTCCAACCCCACCGTCACCGTCTTCCAGGAGCGCTTGGCCGCCCTGGAAGGGGCCGAGGGCTGCATCGCCACCGCTTCGGGCATGTCGGCGATCCTCTCCCTGGTGATGGGCCTGCTCAAGGCCGGCGACCACATCGTCGCCTCCCAGGGGCTGTTCGGCGCCACGGTGCAGCTGCTCACCAACATCCTGCCGCGCTTCGGCATCCAGACCACCCTGGTGCCCCAGACCGACGCTGCCGCCTGGGCTGCCGCGGTGCGGCCGGAAACCAAGCTGCTGTTCGCCGAGACCCCGTCCAACCCCCTCACCGAGGTGGCCGACATCCGCGCCCTGGCGCAGATCGCCCATGACCACGGCGCCTTGCTGGCGGTGGACAACTGCTTCTGCACTCCGGTGCTGCAACGTCCCCTGGACCTGGGCGCCGACCTGGTGGTCCATTCCGCCACCAAGTACCTGGACGGTCAGGGCCGCGTCCTGGGCGGCGCCGTGTGCGGCCGCAAGGCGCTGACCGACGAGGTGCTGAAGTTCCTGCGCACCGCCGGCCCGTCCCTGGCGCCGTTCAACGCCTGGGTGCTGCTCAAGGGCCTGGAAACCCTGAAGATCCGCATGATGGCCCAGTCCGCCGCCGCCCTGGAGCTGGCCGCCTGGCTGGAAGCCCACCCCAGCGTGGCCCGGGTGTTCTACCCCGGCCTGCCGTCCCATCCCCAGCACGCCCTGGCCATGGCCCAGCAGAAGACCGGCGGGGCCATCGTCTCCTTCGAGGTCAAGGGCGGCCGCGCCGAAGCCTGGAAGGTGGTGGACGCCTGCAAGCTGCTGTCGATCACCGCCAACCTGGGCGACACCAAGACCACCCTGACCCACCCGGCCTCCACCACCCACGGCCGCATCAGCCCGGAAGCCCGGGCCGCCGCCGGGGTCAGCGAGGGCCTGCTGCGCATCGCCGTGGGCCTGGAAGCGGTGGACGACCTGAAGGCCGATCTAGCCCGGGGGCTGTAACCCGGCCTTACGTCCCGGGGCTTGCTGCCGCAACGAACGACGCCGCCTCCGGGCGGCGTCGCCGTTTGCGGCACGGGACAAGGCGGGACCGCGCCAGGGGCAGCGGTAGCCCCGTGGGCGGGCGGCGCGGGGGGCGCCGTGTTACACTCGCCCCCTCCTGGCCGAAGCCGACGCGCTTTCGTGCCAGACTCCCGGGCCGCGCAACAGTCTGACGGCCCGTCCCCGATGCGCCGGCCGGGCTTTCGCCCATTCCATGCGATCCGGCCGCGCTTTCCGGCACTCTTTCCCTCCCTGACGAGTCTGCCCAGACTGACCCGCTCCCATGAGCGCGGTGGCCGGCTCCCGGAGCAACATTCCATGCAGTTTACCGACCTGGGCCTGGCGGCCCCGATCCTGCGCGCCATCGAGGCCCAGGGCTACACCACGCCCACCCCCATCCAGCAGCAGGCCATTCCCGTGGTGCTGGCCGGCCGCGACCTGATGGCCTGCGCCCAGACCGGCACCGGCAAGACCGCCGGCTTCACCCTGCCGATCCTGCACCTCCTGAGCCAGAAGCTCGGCGCCGCCGAGAAGAGCCCGCTCTCCAAGAGCCTCAAGCGCCCCCGCGCCCTGATCCTCACCCCGACCCGGGAGCTGGCTGCCCAGGTGGAAGAGAGCGTGCGCACCTACGGCGCCCACCTGCCGCTCAAGTCCCTGGCGATGTTCGGCGGCGTCGGCATGAACCCCCAGATCCAGGCCCTGCGCAACGGCATCGACATCCTGGTGGCCTGCCCGGGCCGCCTGCTCGACCACGTGCAGCAGCGCACCGTGGACTTGTCCGGCGTCGAAATCCTGGTCCTCGACGAAGCCGATCGCATGCTCGACATGGGCTTCATCCGCGACATCCGCAAGATCATGGCCCTGCTGCCTCCCGCCGGCACCCGCCAGAATCTGCTGTTCTCGGCCACCTTCTCCGACGAGATCAAGGACCTGGCCCGGGGCTTCCTGCACAACCCGGAATCGGTGGAGGTGGTGCGCCGCAACACCCCGGCTGAAGCCGTGGCCCAGACCGTCATCCCGGTGGACAAGGACCGCAAGAAGGACGCCCTGCTGCACCTGTTCGAGAACCGGGGCTGGCATCAGGTGCTGGTGTTCACCCGCACCAAGCACGGCGCCGACGCCCTGGCCCGGCGCCTCGACAAGGAAGGCATCAAGTCCGCCGCCATCCACGGCAACAAGACCCAGGGCGCCCGTACCCGGGCTCTGGCCGAATTCAAGTCCGGCAAGCTGGTGGCCCTGGTGGCCACCGACATCGCTGCCCGGGGCATCGACATCGACCAGCTGCCCTACGTGGTGAACTACGAGCTGCCCAACGTCCCCGAGGACTATGTGCACCGCATCGGCCGCACCGGCCGGGCCGGTGCCGAGGGCGAGGCCTATTCCCTGGTCTGCGCCGACGAGCGCACCTACCTGCGCGACATCGAACGCCTGATCAAACGCGACCTGGAGCGGCTGGTGCTGCCCGGCTTCGAGCCCACCGAAGGCCCTTCCACCGCGCCCGCCAACCCACAGCGCCAGGGCCGAGGCGGTCAGCCCGGCGGGCGTGGCAACAACGGCGGCAATGGCGGTAACGGTGGCCGGGGCGCCCCGCGGGGCCAGGCCCCGCAACGCTCTTCGGGCAATGGCCGCCAAGAGCAAGGCGGGGCGCGGCGTTCCGAAGGGGGCGGCCCGGGGCCCAATAACGGCGCGCCTTCCCAAGGGCGAGGCCAGGGCGGCAATCCGAACAACCCCAACGGCAACGCCGGCGCCCCGCGCCGCGACGGCCGCAACACTGACGGCCAGGGCCGTAGCGCCGCCCCGGCGGAATCCCAGGGTGAGCGCCACCCCGAGCGCCGCCACGACCAGCATCCGGAACGGCGCGGCGGCGGCAACACCGGCCGTGCGGCCCTGCTCGGCGGCGGTCCGGGCCACCGTAACGGCAGCCGGGGGCGCTGATCCCCTGAGCGGTGGTCAAACGGCGCTATGCAGCGCTAAACGAGGCGATACGGCGCTATAATCGCCGCACACAGCCACAAGGGCGGGAAGACGCGAGTCTTCCCGCCCTTTTGTTGGTCCAATGCTTTTTGCTGCCTATTTTTTAATCAACCGCCGCCAGCGCAAAACCACCATGGCTCCCAGGCAAATCGTCATCCAGACCGAGGACGGGCGCGTCTTCTACGACATGTCCGCCAGCGACAACCCTTGCGATGGCTGCGGCGTGTGCTGCCGCCACTACCGGGTCTCCTTCTATCAGGGCGAGACCGACGATTACCCGGGGGGGCTCGTGCCCGCCGCCCTGACGGTGCCGGTCACCCCGTTCCGCGTCGCCATGCGCGGCACCGAGGCCGGCCACGGCCGCTGCGTGGCCTTTCAGGACGACGGCCGTTGCGGCATTTATGCCCAGCGCCCGTCCCCCTGCCGGGAGTTCCCGGTGTTTCTCGACGACGGTTCCTGGAACCCGGAGTGCATCCGCCTGCGCAGCCTGTACGGCGTGCCCCTGCCGCCGGAGGTCCAGACCGGCCTGGCGGCGGATGGGGCCAACGTGGTGCCGCTCCCGCCCGCCATCGCGAATGACGATGACGGCGAGGCCGAGATGGGCGGCGCCGTGATCCTGCCCTGGCCGGGCCGCCGTGCCGACGCCAGCGATGCGCCAGACGAGGAGCCGCCCAATACCCCCAACAACCCCAACACGCCGCCCATGGCGGCTTGATTGGCTTGCCGCGCCGTTTGCGGCTGTTTCGTCTTTTTCGCCCTGCCGCCCATGACCGATTCCATCGACCGCACCGACGCTGCCTCCGATCCATTGGCGCCCCTGGTGGCCGCTCTCTGCGCGGCCCGCGGCAGCGGCCGCACCGTTTCCGCCGCGCCCCTGGCGGGGTTGGCTCCGAGGCCCGATAGCGCCGCCGGCTACCGGATCCAGGACGCGGTGGCCGGCCAGTTGGGCTGGTGGCAAGAGCGTCACCGGGCGGGCCACTGGAAGGCCGGGGCCGGCGACATCCAGGCCATGCCTTCCTACGCCCCCCTGCCGCCGGCCGGGGTGTGGGCCGGCACTCCGGCATCGCCGGCGGACGCCACCGGCCAGGGCTTCCACCTGATCGGCGTGGAGGCCGAGGTGGCCTTGCGTCTGGGCCGGCCGGTGGGCCCCGCCGAGGCCGCCGCCATCGCCACGGCGGACGACCTGGCCGACTGGCTGGACGCCCTGTGCGTGTCCATCGAGCTGGTGGATTCCCGCTGGGACGAGGGGCTGGCGGCACCGGACGCCCTCAAGCTGGCCGACCTGCTCTGCCACGGCGGCCTGGTGCTGGGGGAATGGCAGCCCTACCGGCCTTGGGTCGGCCACGATTGGACGCAACAGGCCTGTCGCCTAGAGGTGGATGGGCAGGAGGTGGCGCAAGGTGCCGGCGGCCATCCCTGCGGCTCGCCCCTGTGGGTGATCCCCCACTGGCTGCGCCACGCCACCGCCGGCGGCGGCACCCTGATGGCCGGTACGGTGGTCACCACCGGCGCCTGGCTGGGCGTTCATTTCGCCCGTCCGGGGCAGACCCTGACGGTGCGCTTCGCCGGCCTGGGCGCGGCGAGTGTGCGGGTCTGAACTGCCGCCGCGCCTACCGCCCATGTCCGCCGTCCGGTAGACGGGATTGAACCGCCTTACCGGGGCGATATATGAAAAAAATTAATACGTTCTGCGGGCGGAAAAGCGAAGGTCCGCGCCAGTAGTAGAGTTTGGCAACACGCCTGCCGAGATACTTGAAAAAAATTAATGTATTGGAGCGCCCAGCTTTCGGGGAATGGGATGGCGGCGCTGCCCGGCTCTGCTTGCGGCGTTACATCGCCTGCATGGCTTGAATCGCTGGCACTGGAGCGGCGCCGCGCCTTGCGTGTGAGGCGCCGGCAATCCGGCGATCCCACCCGGCAATCCGGCATCGGCCGGGCCGGGGGAATGGGGAAAAGAGGGAATAAAGCGGGAGCGGGGTGGAGGGGCCGCAGCGGCGCCATCGCCGGCGTCGGCCGCAACACCGGCCACGCCCACGGCTTCCGCTCTTACCCCGCCTTTATTCCGCCTTACACTCCGCCTTACTCCGCCCGCCGGATCACCGACAGGATCTGGTCGCCGTAGCGGTCGATCTTGGCCGCGCCGACGCCGGGCACCTGGGCCAGGTGGCCCCGGGAGGCGGGGCGCATTTCGGCGATTTCGCGCAGGGTCTTGTCGTGGAAGATGACGTAGGCCGGCACGCCCTGTTCCTTGGCCGCCTCGAAGCGCCACTGGCGCAGCTGCTCGAACAGGGGCGCGGCTTCCGGCGACAGGTCCTGGCTGGCCTTGAGGCGCGAGCCGCTGCTGCTTGAACTGGACTTGGCGCGCACCGTGGCGCGGCGCATCTCCACCGTCTGCTCGCCCTTCAGCACCGGCCGGGCGGCCTCGGTGAGCTTCAGGGCGCCGTGCTCGGCCAGCTCGGCGCGCAGGTAGCCGCCGGCCACCAGCTGGCGGGCCACCGACTTCCACACCGCCTCGTCCATATCCTTGCCGACGCCGAAGGTGGGCAGCTGGTCGTGGCCGTATTCCTTGACCTTGGGGTTGGCCTTGCCGCGCACCACGTCGATCAGGTGGGTGGCGCCGAAGCGCTGGCCGGTGCGGTAGGCGGCCGAGAGCAGCTTGCGCGCCGCGTCGGTGCCGTCCCACAGGGTGGGCGGGTCCAGGCACACGTCGCAGTTGCCGCAGGGCTGGCTCGCCTCGCCGAAGTAGTCGAGCAGCACCACCCGGCGGCAGCGCGGCGTCTCGCAGTAGGCGAGCAGGGCGTTGAGCTTCTGGGCCTCCAGGCGCTTCTGGTCCTCGGGGGCGGTGGAATCGTCGATGCGCGAGCGTTGCAGCACCACGTCCTGCAAACCGTAGGTCATCCAGGCTTCGGCGGCTTCCCCGTCCCGGCCGGCCCGGCCGGTTTCCTGGTAGTAGGCTTCCAGGCTCTTGGGCAGATCAAGGTGGGCGACGAAGCGCACGTCGGGCTTGTCGATGCCCATGCCGAAGGCGATGGTGGCGACCATGATCAGCCCGTCCTCGCGCAGGAAGCGGCGCTGGTTGGCGGCGCGCACCTCGGCCCCCAGGCCGGCGTGGTAGGGCAGGGCGGCGAAGCCTTCGCCGGAGAGCCATTCGGCGGTTTCCTCGACCTTCTTGCGCGACAGGCAGTAGATGATGCCGGCCTCGACGCCGAATTCCTTGCGCCGCCCGCTGAGAAAGGCGAGCAGCTGGCGCTTGGGCGTGTCCTTTTCCACCACCGTGTAGCGGATGTTGGGCCGGTCGAAGCTGGAGACGAACACCCGGGCCTCGCCAAGGCCCAGGCGGGCGATCATTTCGTCCCGGGTGGCGTGGTCGGCGGTGGCGGTGAGGGCGATGCGCGGCACCGCCGGATAGCGTTCGTGCAGGGCCGAGAGTTGCAGGTATTCGGGGCGGAAGTCGTGGCCCCACTGGCTGACGCAGTGGGCCTCATCGATGGCGAACAGGGCCAGCTTGCCGCTTTCCTCCAGCCGGTCGAGCAGGCTCCAGGAGCGGTCGGTCATCAGCCGTTCCGGGGCGATGTAGAGCATGTCCAGCTCGCCGGTGAACAGCTGCCGCTCGATCTGCTGCACCGTGGAAAAATCCAGGGTCGAGTTCAGGTAGGCGGCCTTCACCCCCACCTGGGTGAGGGCTTCCACCTGGTCCTGCATCAGGGCGATGAGCGGCGAGATGACGATGCCGACGCCGTGGCGCAGCAGGGCCGGAATCTGGTAGCACAGGGACTTGCCGCCGCCGGTGGGCATCAGCACCAGGGCGTCGCCGCCGCCGGCCACGTGGCTGACGATGTCGGCCTGGCGGCCGCGGAAGGCCGGGTAGCCGAAGACGTGCTGGAGCACGTGCAGGGCCTGGTCGGCCAGGGGAGCGTCGGTGGGGCGGGGCGGCGTGGAGGTGGTGGCGAGGGCGGCGGAAGACACGTCGGGAATCGGCTGGAACCTGGGGCGCAGCGGCGAAGGTGGTGGCGGGCCGGATGGCCGGAATGGGGCGGATGGCGCGGCCGGGGCGGACGAGGCCGATCCCCGGATGCGCTATTCTACCCGTCCCGACCCGCCTTTCCCCGGCGGGCGCTCCGCTTCCGTTCTTCCATGCGCCATTTCCGCCTCATCCGCCCAGTCCGCCTCGTTCCCGCCGCCGTTTTCGCCCTGTTGGCGCTCTGTGCCGCCCTGCTGGCCGGCTGCTCGGCCCTTAGCGGCTACCCCAACCGGCTGGAGGTGAGCCTGTCGTCCCTGCAAGTGGACGAGGTGCGGCTGTTCGAGCAGCGCTTCCGGCTGCTGCTGCGGGTGCGCAACCCCAACGATCGGGATCTGCCGGTGGACGGGCTGGAATTCACCCTGGACCTGAACGGGGAGCCCCTGGCCCGGGGCCAGTCCGCCGAGGCCGTGAGCGTGCCGCGCCAGGGCGAGGCGGTGGTCACCGTGTTCGCCACCAGCGACCTGAACGGTTGGCTCAAGCAGTTCCGCAAGCTGCGCCGCGACGGCGACGGCCGCCTGCCGGAAACCCTGCCCTACCGGCTGAAGGGTACGGTGAGCGCCGGCGGGCTGGGCAAGATTCCCTTCACCCGGGACGGCGAGGTGCCGGTGGCGGCCCTGCTCAACGGGGCGAAGCGCTGACCTCGGCCTTCGTGCGGGGGGCGCCGTTGGCGTCGATCCAGGCGGCGATGGCCGCCACCGTCTCGTCCTCGATGCCGTTGAAGCCGTGGTAGGCCCGGGCCTCGCAGGGGTCGCCCTGGCTCGTGCCGCTCTCCATCAGCACCAGTTCCCGGGGCGCGCCGCCGGGGTGGCCGAGCCGTTCCATCAGGCGCGGCAGCTCGGCCGGGTTGCACAGCTTGCAACCGTCGTAGCGGTGGTGCACCACCAGCACCGGGATGGCCAGCGTGTCCAGGGCCATGGACGGCACCGGCCAGTTGCGCGTGTCGGTGAGGATGGTGGAGGTTAGCACCAGGCCGTCGGGCCCCTGGGCCGGTGCCAGGCGGGTGGCGGCGTAGGCCGCCGACTGGGTGCCCCGGCTGGTGCCCACCAGCCACACCGGCAGGCCGTTGTCCCGGCGTAGCCAGGCGATCAGGGCGGCCACGTCGGCGGCGTGCTCCGGCGTCTGGCGGAAGCCCTCCAGAAAGGGCCAGGACTGCCGGTCGGACGGCGCGTCGAGCACCGCCACGTTGAAGCCCCGGGCGGCGAAGCGCTCCCGGCTGCGCACCAGGAAATTGCCACTGCCCCACTTCATGGCGCCGTCGTCGGCCAGTTGCAGCCCGCCGTGGCCCCCGGCGAGCAGCACCAGGGTGGCCTTGGCGCCGGGCACGGTGCGGTAGAGGATCTTTTCGCCGACCCCGGGCCGGGTCGGAATGGTCACCACCCGGCTGGCGGCTTCGTCGGCGAGCAGGGGAGGGGCCAGGCCTGCCCCCAGCGCCGCCAGCATGAGCCCGGCGGCCAGCCGGCGGCATCGTGCCAGGGGCCGGCCGGCGAGCGCCGCGATGCGCCCGGGGAAAGCCTTCGGCGAGGCGGCACGAGTGCCGGGTGCGGGGGATGAAGACGGAATGGCGCGGGGCAGGGGCGGCATGGCGGTGGGCCTGAGGCAGGGGGCGAGGCCCCATGATACGAGGCGCCGCTGCCGCCCCGCCTGACGGCCGCTGCCGGGGGGGGCCTCGTGCCGGCGGGCACGCCTCCGGAATTTTCGCTCCCCTGCCTGTTTTTTCAGCGCGCCGTCATAGCCTTGAATGTTCAGGCGGTTTTTCACCTTATCCACAGCGCTGTCCACGGATTCTGGGGAGAACGCCGCCCCGTGCCCGCGCCCAGGAAATGCGCCGCGTCAGCGATACACCGGATGGCGTCGGCACAGGGCCACCACCTGTTCCCGCACCCGGGGCGCCACCTGGGCGCTGGTGCCGGATTCCAGGGCGTCGAGCACGTCGCACAGCCAGCCCGCCAACTGCTCGCATTCCGCCACGCCGAAGCCCCGGGTGGTGACGGCCGGAGTGCCGATGCGCAGCCCGGAGGTGACGAAGGGCGAGCGCGGGTCGTTGGGTACCGAGTTCTTGTTGGCGGTGATCCAGGCCTCGCTCAGGGCCGCGTCCGCGTCCTTGCCGGTGTAGGGCTTGGCCGACAGGTCGATCAGCATCAGGTGGTTGTCGGTGCCGCCGGAAACGATCGCATAGCCGCGCCGTTGCAGCACGGCGGCCATGGCCCGGGCGTTGGTCACCACCTGGCGCTGGTAGGCGGTGAATTCGGGGGCCAGGGCTTCCTTGAAGGCCACCGCCTTGGCGGCGATGACGTGCATCAGCGGTCCGCCCTGGATGCCGGGGAACACCGCCGAATCGAGCTTCTTGTTGAACGCCTCGCCCTGGCCCTGGGACAGGATGAGGCCGCCCCGGGGGCCGCGCAGGGTCTTGTGGGTGGTGCTGGTGACCACGTGGGCGTGGGGCAAGGGATTGGGGTACTCGCCGGCCGCCACCAGCCCGGCCACGTGGGCCATGTCCACCCAGAAGAGGGCCCCCGCCTTGTCGGCGATGGCGCGCATGCGCGCCCAGTCCTTGTGCCGGGAATAGGCGGAAAACCCGCCGATCAGCAGCTTGGGCCGGGTCTCCAGGGCGATGCGCTCCATTTCGTCGTAGTCGATCAGCCCGGTGGCCGGGTCGAGACCGTAGGGGACGATGCGGTAGTGGCGGCCGGAAAAATTGGAGGGGTTGCCGTGGGTCAGGTGCCCGCCCTGGGCCAGATTCATGCCCATCACCGTGTCGCCCGGATTGACCAGGGCGAGGAACACCGCGGCGTTGGCCTGGGCCCCGGCGTGGGGCTGGACGTTGGCGTAGTCGCAGCCGAACAGGGCCTTGGCCCGTTCGATGGCCAGGCGCTCGGCCACGTCCACGTGGGCGCAGCCGCTGTAGTAGCGCTTGCCCGGGTAGCCCTCGGCGTACTTGTTGGTGAACACCGAGTCCTGCACGGCCATCACCAATGGGCTGGCGTAGTTCTCGGAGGCGATCAGTTCGGCGTGGTCTTCCTGGCGGCGGGCTTCGCCGGCCATGGCCTCGGCCAGTTCGGCGTCGAAGTCCTTGAGTTCAGCCACGATGGCGGAGTGGTCGTGCATGGTGATGCTCCCTGAAGGGTCGGGATGGTCGGAGGGCTCCCGCGCCGAGACCGGCGCGGCGAGGGGGGATGGAGGGGCGGCATCCGCTCACGGGGCGCCGTCGGCGGGCCAGTAGTGGCTGTCCGGCAGGGCGCGGGCGCCGAAGATGGCCTGGCCGACGCGCACCACGGTGGCGCCTTCCTCGACGGCGATCTCGAAGTCGCCGGACATGCCCATGGATAGTTCGTCCAGGCCGATGCCGGCGGGGGCGTCCTGGCGCAGCCGGTCGCGTAGCTGACGCAGCAGGGCGAAGCAGGCGCGCACCCGGGTCGCCTCGGCGGAGAACAGGGCCAGGGTCATCAGGCCGCGCACGCGCAGGGCGGAAAAGGCGGGCAAGGCGCCCAGGAAGGCGGCGGCCTCCTCCGGCGCCAGGCCGTACTTGCTGGCCTCGCCGGAGGTGTTGATCTGGACGAACACGTCCAGCCCACGCCCCTCGGCCTGTAGGCGGCGATCCAGGGCCTCGGCCAGGCGCAGGCTGTCCAGGGCCTGGAATTCGCTGGCGAAGCGCGCCACCAGTCGGGCCTTGTTGGTTTGCAGGTGGCCGATGACCGACCAGCGCAGGTCCGCCAGGTCGGCCAGGGCCTCCCACTTGCGTTGGGCCTCCTGCACCTTGTTCTCGCCGAACTGGCGGCAGCCCGCCGCGTAGGCCAGGCGCAGGTGGGCGTCGTCGAAGGTCTTGCTCACCGGCAGCAGGCGCACCTCTTCCGGCGCCCGGCCGACGCGCCGGCAGGCGGCGGCGATGCGCCCGTGGACCGCCGCCAGGTTGCGCTGGAAGTCGGCGACGCTGTCGGCCCGGGGATAGTGGCCGTGCCGTTCGTGCCAGGTCGATGTACCGGACGTTGCGGGGGCTCCGGACGTTGCCGACGTTCCGGGCGGCGCAGGCTGCGGGCTGGGCGTCACTTGGCGCTCCCGCCGCTGGCGGCCGGTTCGGGGACGAGGGCGGGCTGGAGCGGGGATGCCGCTTCGTGGCGCGGTTGGCGGCGCGGCAGGCTGCCGTTGAGCGCCGCGTAGGCGACCAGGCCGATCAGCAGCCCCCAGAAGGCGCCGCCGATGCCGAGCAGCTTGATGTTGGCGGCGGCGGCCAGGAAGGTGATCAGGGCGGCTTCCCGGGACTTGGCGTCGGCCATGGCGTTGGCCAGGCTGCCGCCGATGGTGCCGAGCAGGGCGAGCCCGGCCAGGGTGGTGATGAAGGTGGCGGGAAAGGCCATGAACACCGCGGCCAGGGTGACGCCGAAGACTCCGACCAGGATGTAGAAGGTGCCCGCGGCGATGCCGGCGATCCAGCGCTTGGATGGGTCTTCGTGGGCCTCCTTGCCGGTGCAGATGGCCGCCGTGATCGCGGCGATGTTGAAGGCGTGGGAGCCGAAGGGGGCCATGAGCAGGGAGCCCAGGCCGGTGACGGTGACGATCGGGTTGGCGCTGGTCTTGAAGCCGTCGTTGCGCAGCACCAGCATGCCCGGCATGTATTGCCCGGTCAGGGTGATCAGGAACAGGGGCAGGGCGACGCTGAGCAGGGCGTTGAGGGAGAAGGCCGGGACGGTGAATACCGGCGCGGCGAGGCGCAGTTCCAGCCCCGACAGGTCCACGCGCCCCTGGAGCAGCAGGAAGGCCAGCCCCAGGGTGAGGATGCCCACCACGGCGTAGCGGGCGGTGAAGCGCTTGAGGGCGACGTAGGCGACGATCAGCAGGCCAGCGAGCAGCGGGTCCACGCTCATGCCGCCGAAGGCGCCGATGCCGAATTGCAGCAGGATGCCCGCCAGCAGGCCGGCGGCGATGCCCGGCGGGATCAGCCGGATGACCTTTTCGAAATAGCCCGACAGGCCGAGCAGGACGAAGGCGGCGGCCGAGATCAGGTAGGCGCCCACCGCCTCGGCGTAGGGCGTCGTCGCCAGGGCCGTGACCAGGAAGGCGGCGGCCGGCGTGGACCAGGCGGTGATGATCGGCTCCCGGGCGACCCAACTGAGGAAGAGGCCCGTGATCCCCACGCCGATCGATACCGACCACACCCACGAGGCGGTCAGTTCCGGGCTCAGGCCGGCCACCTTGGCGGCCTGGAAGACCAGGATGAAGGTGCCGCCGTAATTGACGATGACCGAAATCAGGCCGGCCACGACCGGGTGGGTGAGATCGCTGAGGCGCAAGGACGGGGGCGGGTGGGGGGACGGCATGGGTAGGCTCCTTGAAGGCCCGGTGCTTGACCTGGGCTTGAAGCCGATTTATACGGCGTAAATGGCCTGATGTTCCCCGCCACTTTTTTCAAGGTGTACCTGCCAATTGTTCAAGCATTCCCAACTCGAATCGGTCAAAGCCTGGCTGGCCGACCCCGCCCAGGCGGCCTTGCCGCTGCACGCCCGCATCCAGCGCGCCATCCGCCAGCTGATCCTCGACGGCGCCCTCGGCGTGGGCAAGCCGCTGCCGGCCTCCCGCGCCCTGGCGGCGTCCCTGGGGGTTTCCCGCGACACGGTGGAGGCGGCCTACGGCCAGTTGCACGCCGAGGGCTTCATCGAGCGGCGGGTGGGCAGCGGCAGCTTCGTTTCTGAGATGACCCAGCGCCCCTCCGGCCGCGGCCAGGCGCGGCGCCTGGGGCCGCCGCGCACCCAGGCGGCCACCCTCAGCCAGCGCGGCGCCGTAATGTTCAAGGGCGGCGGTGTGCGCGATTTTTCGGTGCTGCGCCCGTTCGTGCCCGGGGTGCCGGAAACCCGGGGCTTTCCCGTGCCGATCTGGGAGCGCCTGGAGCGCCAGGTATTGAAGGAATACGGCAGCCAGGCGCTGCGGCACGGCGACCCCCAGGGCATGGCGCCGCTGCGGCGGGCCATCGCCGACTACGTCAATCTGGAGCGGGGCGCCCACGCCAGCGCCGACCGGGTGCTGGTGCTGACCAGCTCCCAGCAGGCCATGGCGCTGTGCGCCAACGTGCTGCTCGACGCCGGCGAGCGCATCTTCATCGAGGACCCGGGCTATCACGGGGCACGGCGGGCCTTCGAGGCCGCCGGCCTGGAGTGCGTGCCCATTCCGCTCGATGCCCAGGGCCTCCTGGTGGAGCGCCTGCGCGCCGATCCCCGTCCGGCCAAGGCGGTCTGCCTGACCCCCTCGCACCAGTTCCCCACCGGCGCCACCCTGGCCCTGGATCGGCGCCTGGCGTTGATCGAATGGGCGGCGCGGCAGCCGGCCTGGCTCATCGAGGACGACTACGACAGCGAATTCCACTACGCCGGCCGGCCCACGGCCTGCGTGCAGGGGCTGGACCCCCACGAGCGGACGATCTACATCGGCACCTTCACCAAGTCCCTGTTCCCCGGGCTGCGCATCGGCTACATGGTCCTGCCGAGCGCCCTGGTGGAGCCGATGACCGTGGCGCGCACCCTGCTCGACGGCCACAGCGCCTCCATCGCCCAGCTGACCCTGGCCCGCTTCATCGAAGGCGGCCATTTCGGCGCCCACGTGCGCGCCATGCGCGGCGTCTACGCCGAGCGGCTGGACACCCTGGTCCGCCTGGTGCGCACCCACCTGGCCGGATTCGTCGAACCCCGGGTGCCCATCGGCGGCTTGCAGCTGCCCTGCCTGCTGACCTGCGCCATCGCCGAGCAGGACGCCATCGCTGCCGCGCGGCGGGCCGGGATCGAACTGATGGGGCTGACCGGCCTCCATGCGGCGGAACCCCGGCAGGCTGGCTTCCTGCTGGGATTCGCGGCGTATGCCCCGGACGAGCTGGAAGCGGCGGTCAAAACCCTGGCGGGGGTGTTCCGCGCGCTGCGGCGCTGAACGCAGCGGCGGGCCGGCGATGCGTCTTCAGGCGCTCGTCGGCCCGTCGCAGGGATGGACAGGGCGCCCAAGCTCGCTTAGCATCCCCGCCCCTCGCAGCACCCTGGCCTGTCCATGACTCCTGTTTCCGCCGCCCGCGCTTGCGGCATCGATTTCGGCACCTCCAACTCCACCGCCGGCTGCCTGCGCCCCGGCCTGCCTACCCTCCTGCCCCTGGAGGACGGCAAGGCCACCCTGCCTTCCGTGGTGTTCTTCAATGCGGAAGAGGCGGTCACCCGCTTTGGCCGGGCCGGGCTGGCGGACTACCTGGCCGGGTCGGAAGGGCGCCTGATGCGCTCCCTCAAGAGCCTGCTCGGCAGCAGCCTGATCGACGGCCGCACCGAGGTCCAGGGCCGGGCCCTGGCCTTCCGCGACCTGCTCGCCCAGTTCATCGGCGAGATCAAGCGCCGCGCCGACGACAAGGCGGGGCGCTCCTTCGACCAGGTGGTGCTGGGCCGGCCGGTGTATTTCGTCGATGACGACGCGGCCGCCGACCAGGCCGCCGAGGACACCCTGGCGGCCATCGCCCGGGAGGTGGGCTTCGCCGACGTGAGCTTCCAGTTCGAGCCCATCGCCGCCGCCTACCACTACGAAACCGGCATCGACCGGGAAGAGCTGGTGCTGGTGGCCGACATCGGCGGCGGCACCTCGGACTTTTCCCTGATCCGCCTTTCCCCGGAGCGGGCCCGGGCGGCGGACCGGCGCGGCGACCTGCTGGCCAACGGCGGCGTGCACATCGGCGGCACCGACTTCGACCGCAGCCTGAGCCTGGCCTGCGCCATGCCCCTGCTCGGCTACCGCAGCCAGCTCAAGACCGGCCGGGAGATGCCGTCGAGCGTCTTCTTCAACCTGGCCACCTGGCACACCATCAATTTCGCCTACACCCGCCAGAGCCTGGCCGAGCAGCAGCGTCTGGCCCTGGACGCCCGGGACGAGGAAAAATCGGCCCGCCTGCTGGCCCTGCTCGATGAGCGGGCCGGTCACTGGCTGGCCAACGAGGTGGAAGGGGTGAAGATCGCCCTGTCGGGGGCGGAAGTGGCCGATCTGAGCCTCGACCGGCTGGAGTCCGGCCTGGTCCAGCCGGTGCGGCGCGACGAGTTCGATGCGGCCGGCACGCCCCTGGTGGAGCGGGTGGCGGCCACGGTGGCGGCCTTGCTGCGCGACGCCGGGGTAGCGGCGGGGGACATCGATACCGTGTTCTTCACCGGCGGCTCCAGCGGCATCCCGCGCCTGCGCCGGGCCATCGCCAACCTCTTGCCCGGCGCCCGGGCGGTGGAAGGCGACCTGTTCGGCAGCATCGGCGCCGGCCTGGCCGTGGAGGCGGCGCGGCGCTACGGCTGAAGACGGATTTGCTGGGGGCGGGCGCTACGCCTGCCTCAGGAGGCAGTCTTGGCGGGGAGGGCCGAGGGGACGATCGTCTCTTCGCTACCGTCGATGCCCCAGTCGCCGTACAGGTACCAGTCGTCGCCGAGCATTTCCGCCGGGTGCAGGGTGCGCCCCGAACCGTTGCCGCATTGCATCGACTCGGCCGGGCAGTACTTGTCGCAACCCCAGCAGATGCGCTCCGGGTGCTTGGGGTGGAGGGGAAATTTCTTGGCCATGGGGATCTCCGACGGGGCCAGCCCGGTGGGCCGCGGGTGGCGGCACTGTTCGGGCGAAGGGATAGTTGAGTAGATTACTCAACTATGTTGCGGGGCATTTGATGCGGGTCAAGAAATCGCGCCGTCAGGCGAAGCCTGGCGGTTCGGTGCGTGGCGACGCTTGGTGAGAGGTGTTGCTTTGAGCGTCGGTGGCCTCGCCGGGCGTGAGCGCTGGGGTTGGGGCTGTATTTCGCCCTGACGGCGAGTGACTTTCTTTTGCGTCGCCAAAAGAAAGTCACCAAAGAAAAAGCGACCCCTGCGCCCCCGCCGCCGGGCCGATGAGACTGGCCCGGCGGTGCCCTGCGCTGCTCGCCGTCCCGGGGCGGCTGCGGAACTCGGCCTGCGGCCTCAAACAGTCCTCGCCGACATCCCCCCGGGCCGGCTGCGCTGCTCGGCGGGGGCGAAGGGGGGAGGGGGCCGTGCCGGC